>CAOJHI010000030.1 GCA_948436005.1 uncultured Lachnospiraceae bacterium | reverse complement strand
AACGAAGAAGTCATCGGCTTTAACAGCCGTTTGATCTTATCCTGAGGCTGCAGATGGCCGCCGTAGAAACCGCCCTCACAGTAAGCAAGCGGATTCGTGGAAGCGCGCATCTCTCCAAGGTATTCATATGTCCGGATATGAAGCCTCCGGATCATTTCCAGATACCCGTCCAGCACCTCGTAGAAATCCCGGCTCTCTGCACGTGACTTTGCAAGAATCATCGGAAGATGGAGACTCACAGCACCCACGTTAAACCGTCCCACAAACACCGGCTCATCTTTCTCATCCGCCGGATTCATGCCGCCCCGCTCATACCATGGGCTCAAAAAGGCACGGCACCCCATCGGACTGATAACCTTGCCGTATTTCTTATACATACTGGAAATATATCCCTCACCGGTCAGTGACAGCCAGTCCGGATACATGGTCTTTGCGGAACACGCAATCCCTGCCTCAAACACGTCCTCACACACACCGCCCGGGCAGTGCAGCTTCTCATCATAGAGAAATACAATCTTCGGGAAAAGCACAGGCTTTTTGTTGCCTGATTTGCCCTGCCCGCCTTTGTGCACTTCCAGCAGCGAAATCGAGATCATCCGCGCAAACTCGTCCGTGCCAAGTCCGAGCGTCACTGTTACAAACGGATAATCTCCGCGGGACGAACCGACAGTATTCAGCTTGTACTCAATGCCCTGCCAGCCCTGGTCGCAGTCCCGGCGCACCTTTTCCTGCGCATACCGCAGCGCCCGCTCTTCCACACCTTCCCACGAAGGGTCCGCATATTCCTTAAACTCTTTTTGATATTTCAGAAAACTCTTCTTTGCATACGGCGCAAGAATCTTATCTGCCTCCGGTACCGTAAATCCGCCGTACTGCTGCGCAGCTGTACTCAAAATAATATCGCCCATGACATCAAAAGCCGTATCAAGGGTCTTCGGTTCATTGTACCAGACATTGCCCATCTCGAAGCCGTCTTTCAATACAGAACCTACATCAAACAGACAGCAGTTCATTGTATCAAGGCGCGCTGACTGGTCATGGATATAAATATAGCCGTCCTTGCAGGCCTGCAGCTCATCACGCGTCATGAAAAATTTGCGGTAGAGCTCCTTGTTCAGCTCATTAAAAATAAGGCTCCGCTTTGTCGCAACAAGCGCACTGTCCGTATTCGCATTGCTCTTGTCTCCAATATAGCGAATTGACTGGCTCTTGGTGTAGACATCATCCATCATATGAATAAAGTCCAGTTTATAGTTCCGGTAATCACGGTAGCTTTTTGCAACAGCTGGATTTACCGCCTCCAGAGCGCCTTCTACGATATTGTGCATCTCCTGGATAGTAATGCCTTCCTTGCCAAGAGACTCTGCCTTCTCCTTTGCAAAATCACATAAAAAATCCAGCTCCTGGTCTGTAAACTTATACAAAATACGCGCCGCGGACTTATTCACCGCTACAATAATCTTCTGAACATTGAACTCCTCGTGCGTTCCATCCTTTTTAATGACATACATAATGTGTAACTGCTCCTTTTTCTCGAAAAATTGATTGAGTGGTTGTGAAAATGGGGGTAAACGGACGCCCCGTGGAACAGAATACAAAAACGGGGTTCCAACAAACAAGTCACCCCTTATTTTATATTCTGTTCCACGGGGCTGACATTGAAAACAGTTTCATAACTGACTGCAAAACATATCGTAATTGCGAAAAGAGTTCGTAATCAGCCAAACTATATATGGTATATTACTCTGCTTTTTTCTTTTGTCAAAACTATATATAGCTTTTTGAGTATACCTTATATTTTAGTGTTTGTAAAGTACCTGATGCAAATTCCGGATGTGTTGTGATGCATAACTGTAACTCGTTCCGGTATATAATAAAAAACTCCATCTTTTTCCTGCTACAAACAACAGAAATGCATGGAGTTTTTATACTTATCTTACGTAATATTTTCTGAAAAATCCATTTTTAATTTGACTTCATTTTTGCAGTCTGTACTATTACACATAGACAGCTTATCTGGCGCTGTCCAGGATTCCGGTCACGGAGAAAAAGGTACTGAAATTGCCTGGGTAGTTTTCAAGCATATATCCGGTCACGGTTCTTCTCGTCTGTCTCAGATATGTGCTGTTTACTTCCAGATGGTCTCCTTCCGCCCACAGGCCGATCTCATAACAAAAGCCCTGGTGAATGATATAGGCGCCCTTCTCAGTTGCATAGTCCACCTCTGCACCGTATGGGTAAAACAGTATATCGCACTCTCCAAGCACACTGCCTGCTGTACTTTTCCATTTTGTAATATCGTCCCGCAGCTCCTCATAGGACATGGCGTTCAAATATCCATAATCATAGCCTGCACATGCAAAGCTCCAGCCGTCCTCAGCCAGTTTCTGCGCAATCTGCCGTACGGTCTGTACATTGCCTTCATAGTCAATGCTTTTTCCTTCTTCAATCTGATATCCGAACACGCCGTTTGCAGCAGTGACTGAAATAATGCCTCTTGCACCCTGGTAAGAGAAATCTGGATGCTCTGCAATAAACTGCTCTACCACGGGTACCACATCGTACGCGCCGATCAGATCATGGCCCTCTGCGTCCGTGTACAATGCCCCTACGTTGCCCTCTTTGTCCAGGGCCAGGCGCGTTGCCACCCCGTCCCCGTTGCGGATAGAATTATAATTCAGGTTATCGATTGACAGGATAAACGGCTTCTTTCCCTGCGGAATCACAGGAAGCTTTTTACTCATTGTCACATCCCCGCCCGTTCCCTCTGTTTCTTCGGTAAGACTGTGAATATCAATCAAAATATAGCCGCTTTCATAGAGCGTTGTCAGAATTTTTGTAAATTCCGTCAATGTAATCATATTCTGCTGATACACCGGCGCATACTCATCCCCGTCAAACGCCCGTGACGGATCTGCCACCAGATTTGTAAAACACAGATGTACAATATCCCCGTCATAAGAATACATGCCGTCTATCTGCTTCTGGTAATCAGCGACTGCCTCCAAAGCACGCTCGTCATCCTGCATCTCTTCTGAATTTTGCAGCAGGGCAATCGCTTCTTCGTACTGGTAGGAAAGTGCCCGTGAAGCCGCCTGTGCAAAGATCTCATCTTTCTTCTCATTCAGGCTCGCCTCCGACTCCAGGCGCTCCCGCTCTGCTTTCATTTTCGGTGTCTCCACCGGCTCATTATTTTCATATTTATCAAGTGTCCCGATGCATTCCGCTATCTGATAATTCAGCACACTTCTGGAACAGCCTCCTGCAAATACTGCTGCGGCAGCTGCCATAAAAACGATCGCAAGCTTTGCTCTTTTTCCCCGCATCTGGCTCCCCTCTCTCAATCGCAAGGCTTTTTTTCTATAATAGCAGAGGACAAATAAATGCACAAGAAAACTTTTACGAAAACAGATACATTTCCTTCTTTTACAATAATTCACGCAACAGACGATTTACTGTTCCCGGATCTGCCTTTCCTTTCATCTGCTTCATCGTCTGCCCCACCAGATAACCAAGCGCCTTTTCCTTTCCTCCTCTGTAATCAGCGACTGACTGCGGATTCGCTTCAAGGACACCCTGTACGGCCTCACAAAGCGCCCCTTCATCTGAAATTGCCGTCAGCTCATGCTCCTTCACATACAGCTCTGGATCTGTATTATGATGGAAAATCTCTGCAAAGACCTCTTTTGCCGCTGTCTGATTGATGGTACCATTCTCTGTCAGTTCAATCAACTTTGCCAGATGCGCAGGCACGATGGTCAGCGTATCTGCTTCCCGGTTTTCTTCTTTTAAAAGACGCAGCGCCTCCCCCATCAGCCAGTTGGAAACCTTTTTCGGCTTTTTGCAGAGAGCCGACGTCTGCTCAAAAATGTCTGCCATGCGCTTTGACTCTGTGAGAATCTGTGCATCGTAATCCGGAATATCAAATTCTTTCTGATAGCGCTCCAGTTTCTGCGCACGAAGCTCCGGCTGGCGCTCTTTCACAGCCTGGAGCCACTCATCGCTGATCACAACCGGCACCAGATCAGGGTCCGGAAAATAACGGTAATCATGCGCATCCTCTTTAGAACGCATGGGATAAGAATATTCCTTATTGTCATCCCAGCGGCGCGTCTCCTGAATCACTTCTTTTCCTTCCTCCAGAAGCTCAATCTGGCGTGCACGCTCCCCTTCAATGGCACGGGCTATCGCTTTGAAAGAATTCAGATTTTTCATCTCAGTCCTTGTGCCAAATTTCTGCGCCCCCACTTCGCGGACTGAGAGATTGACATCCGCGCGCATGGACCCTTCCTGCAATTTGCAGTCAGAAGCGCCCAGATAACGGATAATCAGGCGCAGCTTGTCCAGATACGCAAGCACTTCCGAAGCATCCCTCATATCCGGCTCAGATACGATCTCAATAAGCGGTACGCCGCTTCGGTTGTAATCCACCAAAGAGCAATCCTCCCACTCGTCATGAACAAGCTTTCCGGCATCCTCCTCCATGTGAATTTCGTGAATCCCAATCATCTTTTTACCGGACGCTGTCTCAATTTCAATCCCTCCGTCATGGCAGATTGGAAGATACAGCTGTGAAATCTGATAATTCTGTGGATTGTCCGGATAAAAATAATTTTTCCGGTCAAAACGGCAGTACTGATTAATTGCACAGTTCGTCGCAAGCCCCACTGCCATCGCATACTCCACGACCTGGCGGTTCAGAACCGGCAGCGCTCCCGGCATCCCCATGCAGACCGGGCACGTGTGCGTATTGGGCGCTCCCCCGAACTCTGTCGAGCATCCGCAGAAAATTTTCGTTTTTGTCGCCAGCTCTACGTGAACCTCAAGGCCAATCACTGTTTCGTATTGTCTGTGCATGTTAATCCACCGCCTTTCCTGCTGATGCAGATACTGTTTTTACTTCTGTCTTCCATACATCTTTTGCTGATGCAGACCGCATTTCTTTTTCTTTCCTCTGCATATCGTCTGCTGACGCAGACACTGTTTCTTTTTCAAATTTTCTCTGCGCCTGCGGCGGTGCCTGCCACCTGCCGCGCGCCTGCTCAAATGCGTACGCTGCACGTATGATTTTCTTTTCCATAAAACAGTTTCCAAGCATCTGTACGCCGATTGGAAGACCGTTCTGATCCACCCTGCACGGAACAGATACGCCCGGCAGCCCGGCCAGATTTGCGGAAATCGTATAAATATCACCGAGATACATTTTCAACGGATCGCCAAGGGACTGTCCCAGTTTCGGCGCTGTTCCCGGTGAGGCTGGCGCCAGAATTACGTCATATTTTTCAAAAGCCGCGTCAAATGCCCTCCGAATCAGAGCTTTGGTGCGCAGCGCTTTCAGATAGTACGCGTCATAATAACCGGAGCTCAAAACGAACGAACCCAGCATGATGCGGCGTTTTACTTCCTCGCCAAAGCCTTCCGAACGGCTCTTTTTATACATTCCATGAAGTCCGTCATATGCGGACGCCCGGTACCCATATTTCACTCCGTCAAAGCGCGCCAGGTTCGAGCTGGCCTCCGCTGAGGCAATCACATAATAGGCCGGAATTGCATAATCCACAAGGCTGAGCGGAAATTCCTCCACCACTGCGCCCTTTTGACGAAGCACCTCAGCGACCTGCAGCACTGCCTGCTTTACTTCCTCTTCCAGCCCTTCCCCAAAATAATCCGTCGGAATACCAATCCGCATCCCCTTTACATCGTCAGTCAGCGCTGCGGTGAAATCACAATCTGCCCTTTTCACAGAAGTACTGTCCTTGGGATCATACGATGCAATCATCTCGAGAATTGCAGCACAGTCCGAAATATCCTTCGCAATCGGCCCGATCTGATCCAGGGATGACCCGTAGGCAATCAGCCCGTACCGCGATACCGTTCCATAGGTTGGCTTCAGCCCGGTTACACCGCAAAAAGAACTTGGCTGGCGAATTGACCCTCCTGTGTCCGAACCAAGCGCATACGGCGCCTCACACGCTGCCACCGCTACACAGGAACCGCCGGATGAACCGCCCGGAACGTGCTCTGTGTTCCATGGATTTTTTGTTGGCCCGAACGCTGAGGTTTCTGTCGTACTTCCCATTGCAAACTCATCCATGTTCGTCTTTCCAAGAATCACTGCCCCCTGCTTCTGCATCTGCAAAACAGCCTGTGCGCTGTAAGGCGGTATGAAATTATATAAAATCCTGGAACTGCATGTGGTTTTTATGCCTTCCGTACAGATATTATCTTTCACCGCAGCCGGGACACCTGCCAGCGGCCCCAGAGAGGCTCCGCCATCCAGGGCCGACTGCACCTCATCGGCACGCTGCAGAACCTGCTCCTCCTCCACGGTTACGAAGCTGTTCAGTACTTTGTCTGTCTGCGCGATGCGCGTCAAAAATGCCTGCGCCGCTTCCCGCACGGACACTTCTTTCTTTTTTATCTCTCTGCCCAGTTCCAGGGCAGTCAGTTCCATAATCTCCATGTCAGACTCCTTTCCCGCTTCTGTTCCGTCATTCTACCGTTTTTGGCACTTGAAAGGCACCATCCTTCGCTGCCGGCGCATTTTCCAGCAGACGCGCCCTCTCATCTCCGTTTGTCACAACATCCTCGCGGAATACATTATTCACCGGAAATACATGGGACAGCGGTTCAACGTCCGATGTGTCCAGTTCATTCAGCTTATCAATATAGTCCAGCATCCTTTCAATATCACTTTTTGCCTGTTCTTTTTCTGTATCCGAAAGCTCCAGCTTTGCCAGAATTCCGACATACTCTATCGTCTCATCACTGATTTTATTTGCCATAATCTGCTCCTTATCACTCAATAACTGGGCACCAGTTTTACATCCGCATCTTCTGCATATTTTTCCACGTCCGTGACCACTGCGCCCTCATAAAACGGGAACCGCCGAAATTTTTCATGGTCGGAATCCAGCGTGATCATATCATAAGTGCCCTCTTCTCTGTTTTCCACAGTCACATACAGTGCCGGATACGTATCTTCCGGCTCATAGTTCTGCAGCACAAGGTCATACACTCCTGCCGGAAAATCCTTTCCTGCCTCCATACCACCCTGCAGTACAATTTCCTCTGAAAGCTCCTGCGGCTCATATTCCCGTACTTCGCCGCTTCGTTCTCCCCGAATCACGACCAAACCGTCACAGTCTTCCAGACAGATCATGCCGCCGTCCTGCAGCTCCAGCGCTTCAGAATTCTCAAACTGCCGGCTCAACCCGTATTCCTCCATCTCTGCCTGTCTTTCCACTGATTGCAGGGAAACGCTGCTGCTGTACGCGTCCCCCGCATTCCGCCAGGACACCCATGCGGAACCTGCTCCACAATACAATTGATACTTACCTGCCGGAATGTCATAACCGATATTATAGAAACCTGGTACCAGTACCAATTCAAAGTAATGCTCTCCGGTTTTCTCCCACTGGATCAGTTCCGGTTTTTCCCTTACCTCTTCCTCATTCCAAAAGTCGTCAGCCTCCCATAAATCATCGTCCGTGCCATGTTCAAAAACTGTCTCAAATGCAGGAAGGCTGTCTTCTGCAAACATGCCAAGAAACTGAACCGCAATCGCGAACACGCCAATTCCAAAAATCACCCCCGCCAAAGCCGGCTTTTTCTTTGGCTCCGGCATGGCTTTTTTACCTGATGCTCTTTTTGCTGCTGTATGCGTTTTATGCTCCGCGGTTCCTTTTTTCCCGGCCACCCGGGTTCTTTTCGGCTGGTTCAGGTTTTCCTCACATGTTTCATGCTGAAACATCACTGATTTCTCATTGTGGATATTCAGATGATATTTCCTGTCATTTTTCTCATTGTTAAATCCACATTCCGTGCAGATTCCTTTTGCAAGCTTTCCGCCGCACAGCGTACACCGTTCCATATTTCCCTCCTGAATGATCTCCCTGCGCACGCTGCTTTGTTTTCAGCTGCCCTGCCTTCTGATTCCATATCATACACGCTTGTTGCGTCTGTCCGGAACCAGACTTTTACGGTTCCAGGCGCGACAGGTCACGCGGGAATAATGTTGTCTCCCTGACATTATCTTCTCCCACCAGCTTCATTGTCAAGCGTTCCAGGCCAATTCCCAGTCCGCCATGCGGGGGCATTCCGCATTGAAACGTATTCAGATAAAATTCCATACCTTCCTCAGACATGCCGCGGGCCGCAATCTTATCGCAAAGCTGCTGATAATCATGAATACGCTGTCCTCCTGTCGTAATTTCCAGGCCGTGGAACAACAAGTCAAAGCTTAACGTAAACCTTGTATCTTCCGGGTCGTCCATGGCATAAAACGGACGCTTTTTTGACGGATAATGTGTTACAAACACAAAATCGGCATTGTATTCTTCTTTGAAATACTGTCCGATCAGATGCTCCTCCTCCGGTTCCAGGTCATAGGGATTGCGAATCTGCCGGTTGTATTTCTCAGCAACAAGCTTTTTTGCCTTGTCAAAACGGACGGTCGGGATTCTTTTTACATCCGGAAGTGTAATGCCAAGCAAATCCAGCTCTTTTTGATACTCTGTCTCCAGAAGCCTCATAGTATACTGCAAAAAACCGGTTTCCATTTCCATGAGGTCCGTAAAGCTGTCAATATATCCCATCTCAAAGTCCAGACTAGTATATTCATTCAGATGGCGTTTTGTGTTATGCTTCTCAGCACGGAACACGGGAGCTGTTTCAAAAACGCGGTCAAAAACACCCACCATCATCTGTTTGTAAAACTGCGGGCTCTGTGCCAGCACAGCCGGGCGGTGAAAATAATCCAGCCTGAAAATATTGGAGCCGCCCTCTGCCCCTTTTGCACCGATCTTCGGCGTATGAATCTCCGTAAACTGCTGGCTGTACAGATAATCCCGGAATCCGCGGACAATTCCCTCCTGAATGCGGAACTTTGCACGCTCGCGCACATTGCGAAGGGAAATGCTGCGGTAATCAAGCTTTGCCTCCAGCGATGTATTCAGCTTCCACTTTCCAATCGGCAGAGGCAGCGCTGCATACGGGGCTGAGAGAATTCTCCCGCCTGTCACACGGATTTCAATACCATGAGGCGCCCGCTTATCTGCTTCCAGGCGTCCGGACAGCTCAACTGTCTGTGATTCCCGCAGCTCTTTTGCCGAAAGCTCTGAGCTGCCCTCCTCAAACACGCACTGCAAAAGCCCGCCGCGCTTGCGCAGCACCACAAATACAACGTCGCCCATGTCGCGGATTGTGTGGACAAAGCCGTTCACCTTTACTTCGCTCCCAACCAGCTCCGGCCGCATAAGTGCATCCAGTTCCATTGTTTCTTTTGGTGTAAGTCCTGTTAAAAATTCCATTTTGGTCTCCTTTCGGTTCCGGGATTTTACGTATTTACGAGCATACATTGCATTTTTACCTGCCTTGTTCCTGCGTGAAAACAAAAAATCCAGAAGAAATCAAATTTGTATGATTTCATCTGGATTTTTCCATCTAACTTTGTCCGATTTTTATAATCTAACGGAAATGCTTTCCCGCTGCTCCGGGCACCGTCAGCTTTGCTGACCTTCATCTTTTTGGCGCCCATGTACATAAAAACCCGGAACATCATACTATGATATTCCGGGACGGATAATCTATACCCGCGGTACCACCCGCATTGCAGACGCCTTTGTCTGCCTCTCTTTTAACACTTAACGCGTGCAACGTACTGCCCTACTGACCTTTTGATCCCGTTCAGACAGTCGGCTCCGGAGTGTTCCCTATTGTCTCCTTCCTCTCATCAGCACTCTCAGTCGGTGATGCCGAATTCCTGTCAGATTTCAGAAACAGAGTCTCCTTCACTGCTTTTTAATGGAGTTATCCTAGCACACTTTTTTCTATCTGGCAAGAGGTAATTTTTTCTTCTTTTCGCTTCATGATCTTTTTTATTATTACTTTAATATAAGTAGACCGTCCCCGCCAAATTCATACTGCAGGCCATCTATCGTCTGAAGCCCTTCCAGCCTCCTTCCGTCCTTATAATACAGCCAATTTCCTGCGCCGTCGCGGAGCCAGCCGTCAGATCCTGTCCCTGTAATCATACGCTTTGTGTACTCCTTCAGCAAGCTGCAGGCCTGTGCACGGGTCACATTCCCCAAGCTGTCTCCTACTGCAAAATATTCGCCCAATCCGTTTTTGACCTCAGAACCTGTCAGCTTTTCCAAGGCAAGAGTAAATGTCTCTGCCTCTATCGTCTCATCCGGGCCAAAAACATTCTTTTCTTCGCTGCCTACCAGTTCACGGCCAACCGCAAACTCTATCGCATCCTTTGCCCAATGCATCTCTATATCTTCATACGTAACCGGCATCCGGTATCCGATACCATATAAGCCAGTTCGGCCCGCTGCGAAATACAGACGTTCCTCATCTGCTTCATACACTGAGCCCACCAGGTATTCTGCATCCCCGTTTTCATCCACATAAACAGCATACATCCCGCCTGTCCGTTCTTCCTCCTTCAGCCCATAAGTAAACGAAACGCTGATTTTGCCCGAACCAAAATCGGTGACAGGCTCCATTGTGTCTTTGTTTAACACAGACAGTTCATAAACAGGCCGGTTTTCAATCGCAATCTGAGCTTCCCCAGAAAGGGTTCTGCCCTCTGCACGCGCCACAATGATCCTTGCGCCTTCCGCCTGTTTCATCACTGCTTTCAAAGCCTCCTGATCCAGTCCAATCGAAATACCTGCCTGCTCTGATACGAAAGAAATCCGGCTGACCTTACTGTCTGCCAGCTCCTTCTGCACATCCTGCGGAAGACCGACTTCCAGCCGTCCTGAAAGCTTTTCTGCCTTTTCCTGCTCCGGCTCCACCTGCACAGTAAGGGAAAGCCCGCCTGCCTCCACAGTCCGGTTCTCTGCTTCCTTTTGCGCCTGGCCGACTGCCTTGCCGATGTCCTCCTGCGTAATCTCTACAAAAATATCTCCGTTTTCAGACATGAGCCCCGGTACCGCAATGGTTCCATTTACAGGTTCCGTCCGCTTTGCTTCTGTCTTCTTATCACCGGACGTTTTTTTATCGCCGTCATTTTCTTCCTTTTTCTCCTCCACTGTCAGAGTTCCCGGAAGATATGTTACCACATAGTTTTTATGGTTTGTCAAAACCGCTTCACTGAGTTCAATCGGATATTTTCCGATTTCAGACGTATCTTTTATTCCGCAGAAAAATATCGGCTCCGTCTCCACCTGATCCTGATATGCCAGAGTCCCATGCGTATACGTAAATGCAGGGAGCGCTTCGTCTTTCCTGACTATAACATTATCAGCCTGGAACGTCACAGGTTTTCGCGCCACTGTAACCGTTATACTGGCAGAACTCTCCTCATACGTATAATCTGCCGCCTTTGTCGCAGTGATCTTGGCTGTCCCCGCTCCCCGGATCACCGCCTTCTCTCCTTTCAAAGAAATCACACCCGCATCAGAACTCTGATATGATACACCTCCTGAGCCGCTTCCGCCACTGGCTTTCAATGTAAAATTCCTGTCCCCGTATGTTTTTGTCCCTGGATCTTTAAGTATAAATTTCTTCTGTTTTCTCCGGATAAGCTGCCCCGACTCAGCAATCTTAATTGTCCCTTTGGACAGGAGCGTTCCTTTTACTGTAACGGTTCCCTCGATGTTTAACGCTCCCTTCACAGTAACAGTTACCCCTGAGCTGACCGTCACCTCAGCCTCATCGCTGATCGTAACATTTCCAGAAATGACCGTGTCCTTATCTACCGTCACAATTGCCCCAACCGGCACATCCTCCTGCCCGTCCCAGGCCGCCTCCGGAATTTCATCGCTATCCAGATACTCTACCAGCAAAAGCTGAACCCGCGGGCTGGCCGCCCACACCTTTGCCCCTTTCGGAAAGGCTGTCGCCCCCACCGTCTGCAGGCCTTTTCCAACGCGGAACTGCCGGATACCGCTGCATGACTGAAAAGCCATTCTTCCAACTGCTGCGACGCTGTCCGGAATTTCCAGAATTCCGCTCAGATTACTGCAGTTATTGAACGCATTCTTCCCAATTGACTCAAGTCCCTCAGGCAGTCTCAGAACACCGTTCAGGCCGACGCAGTTCTCAAATGCACCTTCTCCGATCCGCAGCAGCCCCTCCGGCAGGTTTATCTCCGTAATATCGGCCTTGCCCTGAAAAGCCCCGCTGCCGATTTCTGTCACACGGTATATCTTTTCCTTATACGCAACAGTGTCCGGAATCGTCACCACACCTGAGATTTGGCTTTCACAAGAATTAACCTGAACATATCCCTGCGTTTCATTCAAAATTTTGTACTCTAAATTTCCAACCTTAAAAACAGGAATGTTGTCTTCCTGCAGCGTATAAGCTGTCCCGTTTAGTGTCACATTCCGATATCCTGAGCCATAAGCCAGAGCAGCTACTGTTTCCGTAGAAGCTTCACATGTATACTTTCCGCCAAAGAAAGCATCTGTTCCGATCTCAGTCAGTGTATCCGGCAAAGCCACCGTTCCCTGCAGCCCCTCGCAGTTATAAAACATACCCTTGGCAATCCGGGTCATCCCTTTCGGTAAAACAAGACTGCCTTTCAGGCCGGTACACCCCTGAAACGCATATTCCCCTATATCTGTCAGGCTTTCCGGAATTTTCAGATCCCCTTCAAGCCCCCCGCACATCTTAAATGCATATTCTCCAAGCGAAGTCAGGCTTTCCGGCAGAACCAGCTTTCCAGTGAGGGAAGTGCATCCCAAAAAAGCCCGCGCTCCGATGCCCGTAAGCCCGGACGGAAAAGTGACTCCGGTCAGATTTGTATTATCAATGAACGCGGCATCTGCAATTGATACGATCTGGTATATCTTTTCCGTCCCGGGCTTTTTTACCTGAGCCGGTATCACCAGATCCCCGGCGGCTTTCTGTCCGTTCATCAACCGTACTCTTCCGCCTCCGATCTCCTTATACTGAAGCCCGTCTGCCTCAAATCCATCGTTCAATGCATAATACCCTGGTTTTTCCAGAGATTCTGCTTCCGTCTCTTCTATTTTCCCTTTTTCCGTCTCTTTATCTGATTCTTTAGACGGAGCTGCCGGTCTCTTGTCATTATTGGACGGCTCTGTTTCCTGAGGTATTTCCGTTTCTTTCGCTGTCTCACTTTCTTTTGTGTTCTCTGTTTCCTGAGGTATTTCCGTCTCTTTTGGTGCCTCTGTTTCCTGAGATGTTTCCGTTTCTTTCGCTGTCTCCGTCTCTTTTGGTGCCTCTGTTTCCTGAGGCGTTTCTGTTTCCTGCGTTGGTTCTGTCCCGGCCTCTTCCTGCGAAACCTCGGTTTCTTTTGGCGCCTCTGCACCTTCCTCTTCTTTTGAAAAATTTATTTCTTCCTGTGTCTCTGCCTCTTCCTGCTGCGCTTCTGTGTCCTGCCCGCCTTCTGTCTGTACCTGTGTTTCCGCTGATGCCTCAGATACAGCCGTCTCCGTCTGCTCTGCACAAACCGGTATCCCCGCTGTCGTCGTCAGCATAGCCGTAGCCATTGTTACGGCAAGAAATCGTGTTTTTAATAATTTCATATAATCTCTCCCTGTTTTAATCTACTGCTGCAAAATCCCTGGCTTCTGCGCAGCCAGCACCTCCTACGTACCACAGCCTTTTTATAAAGGCTTTTTCATAAATGCTTTCTCTCAGGGCAACTTTCACAACCCCTTTTTCCTACCGTCCCGGTAAGGTTTGACTGTATTCTATACGCTTTTATATATAATTTTATTTTACCTTATATTTCCAGGTAAGTCCAGTCCCAAACCAGTCAGACAGAAATATTTTCGGGCTCACTTTTTTATAAAATCCTGAACTTCATTTCAAAAGCAGCTCATAATCAAACCGCTTAGCCGCCCGCCCAAGCAGAACAAAATCCAGCGCCACACTGACTGCCCCTATTCCGAGAAGCAGCCATGCATTGACCAGCATTACCCCTGTAAACTGTCCCACAATCAGCAGAATAATCGGCAGGACCAGAAATACGGCACTCTGCTGAGATTCCTCTACGGTCTGTGCTTTTGCTGAGCCGCGCACAATCAAAGTCACTGCAATCAGAGAAATGGACGGCCCTACCAAAAACAAAATCAGCACCCAGCTGATGCTCGGCAGCAGTATACTGCCAGTCAGACACACAAGTTCTATTTCCAGCACTGCCGCCATTCCCAAAAATGAAAGAAACGATACCAGCATGCTCAGGCTAAAAGATGCGAAAACCTTGGCAATAAAGATCTGGCGCAGTGTCAGGGGACAGTAAAGCAGTGTTTCCAGGGTCCGTTTTTCTTTCTCTCCCACAAAAGAGCTGGCTGCTGTGATAGAGGATGTCATAACCGGAATGAGCAGGAAAAAAATCGGCATAATATAATTCAGAAACAGGCCGTATAGGGTATGTTCCACATCAGACACCTCAGGCAGCAGCTTCAAAAGCTGATCCAAATCAGTCTTCCCTGGCGCAAAATGAATCCCCAGGATAAAAATGGTTGGAAGTACAAGCGTCAGGACAAGCGGTACAATCAGCATGGTCGTAAACAGCCGTTTGTTTCCGGTCACTCCATAAAAATCTTTCTTCATAATTGCCAGCATCGCCCGATTCATGCAGATACCTCCCTTCCTTTTTCTGTCAGTGCAAAATAAATTTCCTCAAGACTCTTTGTTTTCACAGCCACCTGGTAAATGTTTCCCCCTCCGTCGACAAGTGCACGCACAAGTTTTGGGATTTCTTCTTCCTGGCCAATCGAAAATTCGAACTGGTCCGGTCCTGTTTTCCGGTAAGTGAATCCACAAACGGCATCTCTTTTTTCCGGCTGTGACATCCCGCCGGAAATATTGGTTCCCCTCACACACACGGTAAGCCCGGAAAACACCTGCCTTCCCAGCGCTTCCAGAGTCCCGTCTGCAATCAGACGGCCATGCTCCAGAAGTCCGAACCGACTGCAGATTCCCTCTGCATAGCGCAGCTGATGCGTACACAGAAAAACGGTAATCCCTTCATCCCTTGCCAGGGACTGAATCATCCGGTTTACATTCTGCGCACTTTCCGGGTCCAGCCCTGAGGTCGGCTCATCCAAAAATAAAATTCCCGGCCGGTGCATCAACGCCCTTGCCAGAGAAAGCCTCTGCCTCATTCCGGTTGAATACGCAGAAAGCTTCCGCTGTGCAGCCTCAGAAAGCTCCAGCTCCTCCAATAACTTTCTCGCACGTTTTTCGTACTCATCCTTCGGCATTCCGAACGCTTCCCCGTAAAAAAACAGGTTCTGCAGTCCTGTGAGATTGTCGTACATCTGCGCATGTTCGGTCACAACACCGCAGACCGCATGCACCTTTTCCGGCTCTGACGCCGGGTTCAGGCCCAAGACCGTACACGCCCCGCCTGAAGGCATAAGCGTACCGGTCAGCATTTTGATCGTCGTCGTTTTTCCTGCTCCATTCGGCCCCAGAAATCCAAATACCTCTCCCTTCTGCAAAGAAAGGCTCAGATTCTCCACTGCCTTCTTTCCGCCAGGATATATTTTTGAAAGCTTTTCGATTGTCACTGCCTGCATCCCGCACCTCCCGTTTCCGATCTACCATCTTTCTATTCCACTACATAGACTCCAAAAAATGCTTGCGCATTTTTCCTCGTTAGCATATCGCTGCTTGCGCAGCTACGCCCTTCGCTTCCGCGAATGGCTGGAAGTTCCTCTCGGAACTTCCGATCTACCATCTTTCTATTCCACTACATAGACTCGAAAAAATGCTTGCGCATTTTTCCTCGTTAGCATATCGCTGCTTGCGCAGCTACGCCCTTCGCTTCCGCGAATGGCTGGAAGTTCCTCTCGGAACTTCCGATATGCTACATTATACACTCTATCTGGATGAACTCAAGGGAATGATCGTCTACTTTTTATGCCCAAAATCAACTGCTGGGAAACAAGGTCGCATCACTTGATATTCACACAAATATTTTCAATTTTCGGTTGTATCTTCTCCCGGTTCTGCTATAATCAGGATGACAAAGAAAATATCTACCGGAGGAACACAATGGATCATTTAATTATTCCGAAAGGGTATACTTCAGCCCTTTCTTTATACGACACACAGATAGCGATTAAAACGGTAAAGGACTTTTTTCAGCAGACGCTTGCTTCTCAGCTCAATCTGCTGCGTGTCTCCTCACCGCTGTTCGTTGACCCGCTTTCTGGCCTGAATGACAATCTGAACGGAGTAGAACGCCCGGTGAAATTTGGCATCAAAGAACAAAATGAAGCAGAAGCAGAAATCGTGCATTCACTGGCCAAATGGAAACGATATGCCCTCAAAGAATACGGCTTTGTGCACGGTGAAGGCCTTTATACGGATATGAACGCCATCCGCCGCGACGAAGACACGGACAATATCCATTCTATTTATGTGGATCAGTGGGACTGGGAAAAAGTGCTCAATAAAAATGAGCGGAACCTCGATACCCTCAAAAAAGTCGTACGCTCTGTTTACAAGGCATTGAAGAAAACAGAAGTTTACATGTCAATTCAGTATGATTACATAGGCGAAATTCTGCCAAAGGACATCTTTTTCATTACTTCACAGGAG
Organism: uncultured Lachnospiraceae bacterium; assembly: GCA_948436005.1. GTDB lineage: Bacteria > Bacillota > Clostridia > Lachnospirales > Lachnospiraceae > Choladousia. The sequence continues at coordinate 1,727 of CAOJHI010000030.1, read as the reverse complement.
CTCGAGGATCTGTATCCCCAGGCTACCCCGAAGGAACGTGAATATGCGATCACGAAAGAAAAGGGTGCAGTCTGTGTTATGCAGATCGGCGGCGTCCTTGCCTCCGGAGAAAGACATGACGGCCGTGCGCCGGACTACGATGACTGGGAACTCAATGCAGATATTCTTGTTTATTATCCGGTGCTTGACATTGCGCTTGAGCTGTCTTCCATGGGCATCCGCGTGGATGAGGATTCTCTTCTTCGTCAGCTGAAGCTTGCCGGATGCGAAGAACGCGCCCAGCTCCCGTTCCAGAAAGCAATCCTTGAAAAAGAACTGCCCTACACGATCGGCGGCGGTATCGGCCAGTCACGCATCTGTATGTTTTATCTGCGCAAGGCACACATCGGCGAGGTACAGTGCTCCCTGTGGCCGGGCGACATCCGCAAAGAAGCAGCACAGCACGGCATTACGCTGCTGTAGCAGAAACGGAAAAGCAGCCTGATACATAGCCATTTCTGAAGAGGAAACGAAAAAGCTACCTGATACATAGTTGTTTCTGAAGAGGAAACGAAGAAATGTCTGATACATAGTTGTTTCTGAAGAGGAAATGAAAAAATGTCTGATACATAGTTGTTTCTGAAATAAATAATGATCTCAGAATAAATAGAAAGCCCCGCACGCTCACTTCCGGCAGTGCGGGACTTTTCTGTCTTATCCTGTTCCTGTTATTTCATTATCTTAATTATATCATTTTATATCATTTCTTGTTATTTCATTCCCTGTTGTATCATGTCTTCACATATTTTTGATGCGTTCCACTGCCGCGGCTGTATTTTCCCGTGTCCCGAAAGCAGTCAGGCGCAGGTACCCTTCTCCGCTCGGCCCGAAGCCTGAGCCCGGTGTTCCAACTACATTTGCATGTTCCAGCAAATAATCAAAAAACTCCCAGGAGGTCATGTTGTGCGGTGTCTTAAGCCAGATATACGGAGCATTGACGCCTCCGGACACCTCGTAACCGGCTTCCCGCAGTCCGTCTTTGATGATTCTCGCATTTTCCATATAATTACTTACCTGTGCGGCAAGCTGTATCTTCCCTTCTGGAGAATAAACGGCCTCCCCTGCTTTCTGGACAATATAGGGTGCTCCATTGTATTTCGTTCCATGCCTCCTTGCCCAAAGAGCGTGAAGTGTCACATCTTTACACTTCAATTCCTTTGGAATTACGGTGAAACCGAGACGCACTCCCGTAAAGCCCGCATTTTTGGAGAAAGAGCGAAGCTCCATTGCACACGTACGCGCGCCCTCGCACTCATAGATGGTGTGCGGTACGTCTTCTTCTGAAATATACGCTTCATAAGCAGCGTCATAGATAATCACAGCGCCTGTCCGGTTGGCATAATCCACCCATTCCTGCAGCTGTGCTTTCGTGATTGTCGCGCCTGTCGGGTTATTCGGGAAGCACAGATAAATGATGTCAGGTGTCTCCTTCGGAAGCTCCGGCGCGAAATTGTTGTCCGCAAGGCATGGCATATAAATCACATCGCTCCAGGTTCCGCGTGCCGCGTCATACGTGCCTGCCCTTCCGGCCATTACATTCGTATCAATGTACACGGGATAAACCGGGTCACACACAGCAATCCTGTTCTCCACGCTGAAGATCTCCTGAATATTTCCGGAATCGCATTTGGCTCCGTCTGACACAAAGATTTCATCCGGCGCAATATCGCAGCCAAGCGCCCGGTAAT
>CAOJHI010000029.1 GCA_948436005.1 uncultured Lachnospiraceae bacterium | reverse complement strand
CCGGAGCAACTCTGATATCATATCATGTCTTTTTCGGTTTGTCAACAACTTTTTTTGACTTTTTTTAACTTTTTATTCTCTTCAGAATAAAACGGAGAAAGAGGGATTTGAACCCTCGCGCCGCGTTAACGACCTACACCCTTAGCAGGGGCGCCTCTTCAGCCTCTTGAGTATTTCTCCATGTTTAATTTTAAGTCAGCGTTCATAGCGCATTTCTTATTATATCCATGAAGTATTGTTTTGTCAACAATTTTTTATACATTTTTCATTCAATTTCTTTGTTTTTCTTTTTACTCTATATATAGTGTACAGCCCGCCTTGCAGACACAAGACTTGTCCACTTAATATAAACAGCCCCTGCTTCCTGGTATCAAACTATTAAAGCATAAAAGAAAAATAGCTGCTCAGCAAACAGGCATTCGCCTATTTACAGAGCAGCGGTATTTTTATTTCTATAAACTAATTCTTTCTATAACTAGTTCGTTTCTTATAACTAGTTCGTAATTGTCAGCTCTGTCTCTTTGTCAAATACATGAATCTTATCAACATCAAGTGCAAATTTTACAACATCGCCGGTTCTAGCTGTTGTGCGCGGATTTACTCTTGCAGTGAAGTTGCTGCCAGATACAGTGAAATACAGATACACTTCCGCACCAAGAAGCTCATATACTTCAATCTTTGCTTCCAGAGTTGAATCGCCTGCTTTTGCAAGTGCATCTTCATCATCGTGCAGATCTTCCGGACGGATACCCATAATAACGGTTTTTCCGTTGTATCCTCCGTCAATCAGTTTTTTCGCTTTTGCCTGCGGAAGCTTGATTTTTGTATTTTCCACTTTCAGATATGCATCGCTGCCCTGAATTTCGACAACAGCGTCTACCATATTCATCTGCGGGGAACCGATAAATCCTGCCACGAAAAGATTGCCCGGCGCATTGTAAAGGTTCTGCGGAGTATCTACCTGCTGTACAACGCCGTCTTTCATAACAACGATTCTCGTACCAAGGGTCATTGCCTCTGTCTGGTCATGCGTAACGTAAATAATCGTAGCACCCAGTCTCTGATGCAGCTTGGAAATCTCTGTTCTCATCTGTACACGAAGCTTTGCATCCAGGTTGGACAGCGGCTCGTCCATCAAAAATACTTTCGGCTCACGGACAATCGCACGACCCATTGCAACTCGCTGTCTCTGTCCACCGGAAAGAGCCTTCGGCTTACGGTCCAGCAGCTTCTCAAGGTCAAGAATCTTTGCTGCTTCTCTTACCATTTTGTCAATCTGATCTTTCGGAACTTTTCTCAGCTTAAGGCTGAAAGCCATATTATCATACACTGTCATATGCGGATACAGAGCGTAACTCTGGAATACCATTGCGATATCTCTGTCCTTCGGCTCTACATCGTTCACTACTCTGTCACCGATCTTCAGCGTTCCATTTGTAATCTCTTCCAGACCTGCAATCATACGAAGTGTTGTAGACTTTCCACATCCGGACGGTCCTACAAAAATAATAAATTCTTTATCTGCGATCTCAAGGTTGAAATCTTTAACTGCTTCAAAGCCGTTCGGATATGTCTTATTAATATGAGACAGTGATAAACTTGCCATTATAAAATCCTCCTGATTCCAATTCTGACAGTAAAATGCAAAACCGTGTTTTATCATACTGTTCTGCAAAAACTGTTCTGTTCAAGTGATGACATGAGTATATCTGAATTTTTCTTTTCCGGCTATACCACAACTATACAAACTTTTTTTAAATTCCTTGTCAGTTCTGTGTATGAAAGTAACCCGGATCTGCAATTCCTGTCACTATGACGAAAATTTCAAATATTCCTGTACATCTTGACGAAGGCTTGTTTTTTATTTCATCATTCGGTATACTATACACTGGCTTTTGTCCTGCCTGATATTTTTGTAAAAAAGGAGGAATCTGACATGAATTATATTGTCCTGGATCTGGAATGGAACCAGTGCCCGACTGGAAAATCAAACGAAATTACAAATCTTCCTTTTGAAATAATTGAAATCGGTGCTGTTAAATTAAATGATGCTTTGCAGGAAACAGATCGTTTCCGTGAAGTTGTACAACCTCAGGTGTACAAAAAGCTTCATTTCCGCACAAAGGAGATTGTCTCTTTGCGTTCCATTGACTTTGAATCAGCAAGAAGCTTTCCTGAAATTATCAAAGATTTTCTTGCCTGGTGCGGTGAACAGCCCGCTTTTTGCACGTGGGGTCCTGCTGATTTAATGGAATTACAGAGAAATCTGGCTTATCATAAAATTCCGTCCCCGTTTCCTTTTCCGTTTCTTTATTATGATATCCAGAAAATTTTCAGCATTGTCTATGAGGACCGGAAATCAAGACGCTCTCTGGAATATGCCATTGATCTCCTGCAACTTCCAAAAGAGATTGCTTTTCACAATGCCCTCAGTGATGCGCTTTATACGTCGCTTATCATGCAGCATCTTACACCGCAGCAGATTGCCGAGAACTCCTCAGTTGATTACTACCGTACCCCGTCACGACGCCGCCAGGAAATTCACCTTACCTACAGTACGTATGTGAAATATGTTTCTAAACCTTTTGATTCAAAATCTCAGGCCATGAAAGACCGGATTGTATCAGCTACCACCTGTTATCTCTGTCAGAAAAATGTAGCAAAAAAAATTCGCTGGTTTCCCATTGGCAGCAATAATTACTGCGCCCTTGCCCTCTGCCCGGTCCATGGTTATCTGAAAAGTAAAATCCGAATCCGTCAAAACAAGGATGATAAGTATTATGCGATTAAAACAACAAAATTAATTTCAGAGGAAGACGCATTTGCAATCCGGGAAAAGAAAGAAATCCAGAAAGTAAAGAAAAAGCTTCATAAACAATTTCCAAATATAAATCATTAACCGGCCTATGCTTTCAAAAAATAAAAACAGATCAGAAAAACACATACACACTCCAATGCTGCTTTTCTGATCTGTTATTTTTACTTTACTTTTAATTTTATTCTATTTTGTTCTCTTAAAATTCGCTACAAGCTCTTCCATTTCCTTTAACAGACACTCCACTTTACCAAAGTAAGCATCGTTGTTCAGCGGATTGTCCATCTCTGTACTGATATCATCCAGGACTTTTTTCAGCTCTTCAATCCGCTTTTTTCCGTTTCCGTTTTTGTAAAGGATATAACGGCTACGCTCATTCTCTTCCGGCGTCATTTTACGGAGATATACCTCCACGTTCGGCTTCTCACCAATATAACGATAGGTGATGGACGGAGAAGCATGATTGAGAAGATTCTGCAGATAATAAATATCTCCTGTAGACTTGTAGTAGCGCCATGCAAAGGTCTTTCTCATCGTCTGTGCACCGATTGAGGTAAGTCCCATGCTCTTTCCTGCACTTTTTAAAGCGCGGTATGCCTGTTCTCTTGACAGTGCTGCCGGTGAACTGGCATGTCCGAGAATCAAATATGCATCCGGATCTTTCCCTTCTGTATATTGATTAATAATTTCCTTTAACTCAGCAGGTATCAGGAATGTTCGCTTAATATTTTTTGTGCCGATATTTGCTTCAATACTGTCCTTTCCCCTGATATCTTTATTTTTAAACTTCAAAATCTCCTGAAGCTGAAGACCGGTCCCCACTCCGATTTCAAACATAATATAATATTTGTCATCCATCTCACGCAGCTTCGCTTTGAACTTTTCTAATGTTTCATCATCTTTGATTGGCGCAACCCAGTTCATACTTTATCCGTCCCTTCCTTAACTATTTATACTATCCCTTATCCTTTTCTGCCAGTCTTTCCTGGCGTTCCCTTTCAAGCTCATCCAAAAGACGTTCCGTCTCATGAGCCTTTTCGTCCATAATACGGGCTTCTTCGGCAGCCCTTTCTGCCTCAGCCCTGGCAAGTTCCTCCTGCTCCCTGTGCAGGCGTTCCTGCTCCATAACCGCACGAAGCTCAGCTTCAATTTCCGCAGTCGTCATTCGTTCGATTTCCTCTTCGCGTCTTCTCCTTTCTTCCTCTTCCTGTCTTCTGCGCCTTTTTATTCTGGATTCTGAAGTACATCGGAAAATCAGCAAAATGATAAACAATATTAACAGCAGCAGAATAACGCTTCCGCCGATTACTACTGTCATTGTATTGTTTTCCGTGTACTCTTTAAACATGCGGTAGCCTGTCCGGAAAAATCCTGCCGCCTGGTTCAATACCTCATTCAGGCTCTCCACCTGTATATTTGCTCCTGAAGCTTCTTCTGCCGTCTCCTCTACAAGATCCGTTTTCTTTTGAAGAAGCGTCTGTGCAGGAACAAAAGCAGTATTGAAACCGCAATGCAAACTTCCTACTGAGACACCGTTATATTTATAAGAAAGAGTTTTCTGATTACCATCCTCTGCCGATACCTGATATGTTACATCTGATTCATTTGCAGTATTCGGAAGCGTAATACTACCGCTGCAATTGGATACAGGAACCTGTTTTCCGGCAGATAATTGGAATTTCGAAGCCTCCCCAAGATATCCAAGACCCATTATATCATAAAAAGTACGCTTGGAAGCCTCTGCTTCGAACTTCTTTGTATTAAAATTCTCAAGTCCGTATTCAAGGATCTGTGCGGATTCATTGTAAGCCTTTCCTGCTCCGTTGACACGAAAAACAACCGAAACAAGGCTTTTCCCATCCTTTTCCGCAAAAGTAACTAACGTATTCAGACATTGTGAGGTAAAACCTGTTTTACCTCCGGTACAATAGTCCCGATAATATTCTTCATCCCTGAGCATCATTTTCTGATGATTCAAAAATGAACGCTCTTCTTCTACAAGATTTGTCTTCGGAATTGTATATTCCGTTGTAGTGGCAATCTCTTTAAATACAGGATTCTGATATGCTGCTTGTGCAATCAATGCCATGTCATGCGCGCAGGTATAATGATCCTCCTGATACAATCCATGTGGATTTGCAAAATGTGTGTTCACACATCCGATCTCTTCTGCCCTGGCATTCATCATATCAGCAAAACCACTGATACTTCCTCCCATATACTCTGCAACGCCATTTGAAATATCGTTAGCTGAAGCAAGCATGATGCCATATGCAGCATCCCGCAGCTTCATCTTTTCACCCGGCTGGATACCCAGATGAGAACTTCCTTCCTCCAGGTCATAAACAATTTCAGAAAATGTAATCTCATCTTCCAGATCACAATTTTCCACCAGAAGCAGCGTTGTCATAATCTTCGTAACGCTGGCCGGATACATTGTTGCCGTTGCATTTTTACTGTACAAAAAAGTGCCTGTATCCATATCCATCACCGCTGCTGACGCCGACTCTATAGAAGGCCCCTGAGGCCAGAGCGGAATTTTGTTGGACTCTATCTCGTAGTAATAGGAATCTGGAATAGGTTCCTCGGTTTCCTGCTCTTCCTCTCCGTCTTCTGCTCTCACCAAACCACAAGGCACTGACAAAATGGTCAGACAGAGAACTAAAAATCCTGCAATCAAGGCTTTCCAGTTTTTCATTCCAATTCTCCTCATATTCTGTTTTGCGCTATTTTGCCGCAGCACCATACCTTGTACATCCAGTGGACTGCATAAAATAACATAGCACTATTAGTATAGGGGAAAGCGAAAAAAATTGCAAGCCATGCTGTGCAACTATTAATGATTTTTTTTCCACTTTTCCTACATTTTTCCATATTATGGAAATCATTTTTTACGGAAAAGAGCCGTTACCTGTTTCACACAAATAACAGCCCTTTCTGTCTCCTTACTTATATCATTATCCCTAAAAATTTTATTCTACACTTAACACGAAATTACTTTTCTGTTTTTGAAAAATAACCTTTTCCGTTCATTCTTATTATGACTGAGGAGCCATGGTAAAATATTTCACATACAGATCCATAAAGTGTTCCACATCCATATCCAGAAGAACTTCTACTTTTTTTGCAAGCGGATTGATTACAAAATCATCAGGTCTGCGCGGATTTACCCTGTAACCAATCGAACGGCCATAATTCATTCCCATCGTAGTATCGATATCCAGATACCGTTCTTCAGAACCAGTTACAAACGACGGATCAAGCAGATAAAGTACTGTTACCTCATCCCAAAGCGTATTCGTATAATCCGGATTTCCTTCATGATTCGGCCCGGAAATTTCCATAAACAATTTTGTTGCATAGGTTTCCGGAGCAGCTTTGATCTTTTCATATGTATCATACGTAATACGGGCCTTTGCACAAATGTCCTTCGGTACAATTACCTGACGTGCAAAGTCGCTGTTCAGGCAAATCTTAATCGCTTCCGGATCTGCCCACCAGTTAAATTCCGCAGCCGACGTGGTATTACCAGGTACATCAATGGCACCACCCATATAAACCACCTGCTTTACAAGAGGAACAATTTCCGGATAACGCTTTACTGCCATTGCAAGATTTGTTCCTGCTCCAACACAGATAATCGTCACTTCTCCAGGATACTGCTTCACCTGTTCAGCTATAAAATCAACTGCATGTCCTTCCTGCGGCTCTGTTGTCGGATAACCAATCACAGGCTCTTCCGGAAGATTCAGGTACGAATCCGGACGCGGCCCTGCCATATATCCGATATTACCGCCTACAATGCCGGTCAGCATGCCATTTTCAAGATACGGCGTATGATCGCCCATCAATGGTTCTCCCATGCCCATATACACCGGGATATCCGTGCGTCCGGCAAGCTCCAGATGACGAAGCGTATACGCTGTACTTGCCTCCACCCAGTTATTTCCGATCACCGTTGTAATACCCAGCAAATCAATTTTTCCGGAATTCAGCATCATAAACAGAGCTTTCGTATCATCTCCGAAAACTCCGTTGTCTGTATCAAAAATGACTTTCATTTTTTCAGAACTTTCCTCATTTGCTACTGCGGAAGCACCACATACCAACAGTAAAACCACAGTTAACAGTATCATAATTTTTTTCTTCATCAAGAAACCCTCCTTTTTCTCTACTACAAACGAAACGTCTTATCTTTAATCTTATAAGAAAAATAATTTTAAGTGTAAAATTAAATATTTTAGGATAATTTATTTATTTTTTCTGAATAACGTTTCATTTATATTTAAATTATAGATAAATTATTTTATAATGCCGTGATATTTGTCACTTTTTGGAAATAATTTCAAAAATTACTGCTTATATTTTTCTTTTTTACATAAAAAAGAGTGAACAAACCTAATTTGTCCACTCTTTTTCCTTATTTAACTCTTATAAGCATATTTAATTACAAGGTAGTCGTTTTATGATACAAATCCAATCATTAACAATCCTGCAGCTTCCTGCAAAGTTTCGTCTTATATTTAATATAATCAGGATATCTGCTTTTTTCTTACTACTCTACTGTCACATTGCTAATAAGTGCTTCCAGCGCCTTGGACTGAATCATGTTCAGGTAAGAACTCTCTTTCATCGTGTCCCCGCCACTCTCATACATGGCTTCAGCAGACTCATATCCATAATTCTTAGCCATCAGTTCATAATCCTCATCCGTAATCTCTATACTTTCTGTTTCCAGAATGGCATTAAAATACATCTCCAGCTGCATATTCTCTTCTGCCATTCCTACGATGTCTTCCTGGAATTGCTCTTCTGTCACGCCCATAGCTTTTTCCAGAAATTCAGGGAACTCCATACTGTACATTTCAGCATATCCTACGTAGTAATCATGGATAAACTGTTCTGTATATTCCTGCAGCCCTTCCGGATAACCATTGATTTCAGAAGCTTCTTTTAACATAGAAAAAGCCTTATCACGCACAGCTGACGTTTTCTGCTGTTCCAGATCTCCTTCCATATAACTGCGCACATAATCAGTGTATGATGCGAGATCGGTAAAATCACCATTCGTTACCGTATTAACGAGATCATCTGTGATCTCCGGCACTCTTTTTACGGAATTCACTGTTACCGTAAATACGACATCCTGGCCAGCCAAATCTTCACTTTGATACCCCTCCGGGAATGTCAGATTCAAATCTACCGTGTCGCCGATCTTTGCGCCAACCAGTCCTTCCTCAAATCCTTCAATAAACATCCCGGAACCAATTGTCAGATCATATCCCTCTGCCGTACCGCCGTCAAAAGCTTCTCCATCCTTTTTTCCAACATAATCAATGTTAGCGATATCACCTTCCTGAACGGTTCCTTCCTTCACTTCCTCTGTTACTCCTTCTACAGAAGAAGCAATACTTTTTAAACTGGTTTCCACATATTCGTTAATTTGTTCATCTGTAAACGCATCAGGCAAGCCTAAATCTTTCTGGTTAATTACCATATTTTTATAATCGCCGAGCTTTACAAAATCAAGAGCTTTGTACGTCGGGCGCTCAAGCGCTACCTCTGTTTCCTGCGCCTCTGTCTCAGCTTCTGTTTCATCAGCTGCTTCTTCCGTTTCCTTTTCTGAAGCGCTTTCTGTTGTTTCCTCTGTAGCCTTTGTCTCTGTTTCCTCTTCTTTTTTCTCTGTGTCTTGCTCTTCTTTTGTTTCCGTTTCTTCTTTACTTTCCGTTTTTGCAGAAGCTGCTGCCACTACCATTCCCTGAACAGACGCTGCTGTCAGGCACAGGCTGCAGGCCAGCACTGCCATCAAATACTTTCTTTTCATTTTTTTCTCCTTCCGTTTTATAATTGTACACAGGCAATTACAAAATTTTATCAAAATCAAAACCCATCTAAAATTTTTATGTAAAAAAAGAAGTTCTTTCTGAAACACATTTTTATTCATGAAAGCAGGGTTTATCCATCTTCACACAGTTTCGCAATCACCAAAATACATTTACCTTTTATACCAGGAATTATGTATTCAAAGACAGTATACTCGCAGGTTGTTAAAATTCTGTGTTTTTAATCGCACATTTACAACAAATTTTATCCATTTTTATAAAAAAAACAGCACTTTCATTTCTGAAAAATGCTGTTTATGTACGTTCCCTGCGAGAATCGAACTCACAACTAGCGCTTAGGAGGCGCTTATTATATCCATTTAACTAAGGGAACCTATATAGTATACTGGAAATGCTTTTCTTCGCACGGTACAGTATACTATATTTTTTCTGAAATTACAAGCAGGGGTTACTCAAAATTTATGATTCCCTGCAGCCATATAGTTCCTTTAAAACGGCGTCCAACCTCTACATCACCGGTCAGGTCAGCTTCATTGATACAGATATCGAAATTCATATCATTACACTCTACATTTAACTGATAGATATATTCCTTTGTAATAGAATTTCTGACCTTCATATAGGAATTAATATTTCCCATAATCTGATATTTATCACATTCAATCCCATATGGCATAAAAAATGTATCTACTATTGTATAAATATCTTCTTCATATACTCTTCTTGAGAGCATGGAATACAAATCCATATCCTCAATGGTAAGGCTCTCCATTGCTTCCGGATCACCGTTCTTTGCAGCGCTCAGAAGCTGATTGCGTTTTGCCGAGATTTTCTTCTGCGAATCAATCTGATCACTGTTTTTGCAGACCGGAAGCAGAACCATTCCGCTTGTCGAAAGCCCTGATAACGTTGTAGCTGTCTTTCTGGTGAACAGTTCGTTTAAAAGCTGCTCACGGCAATAACCAGCTGCGTTCTGAAGATAAAAAATCAAGGAAACTCCAATGCGTCCGTCATCACAGACCCCGGAATAGTCGTTTCCGCTGACCCTCTTCTCTACTGTTACGTCTTCTTTTGTTGAAATCCCATTTCCCTTAAAATAAGGAAAATAGTATTGTCTGTGGAAACCGTCCTGATCGAGGTTCCCACAGAGTTTTATACCCATGTCCGGGGCAAATTCTTTCTCCATCTCCAGAAAAACGCTCTGTTCCTCTTTGATCGTTTCCCGGTGATCAAAATTCTGATAGATTTCATCCAGAAGATTTTCTGCCTCGGCTTCTTTTTTTAAATTGCTAAAGCCTATTGCTCTTAAATAAGAATGCATGTTTTTCTCCAGATTTACTATTTGACAGTAATCAGCTCCATGCCGCCCATATACGGACGCAATGCTTCCGGAATACGTACCGTTCCATCCGCATTCAGATTATTCTCCAAAAATGCAATCAGCATTCTTGGCGGAGCTACTACTGTATTGTTCAAAGTATGTGCAAGATATTTCTTGCCATCCTTACCATTTACACGTATTTTCAGTCTTCTTGCCTGTGCGTCTCCAAGGTTGGAGCAGCTTCCCACCTCAAAATATTTCTTCTGTCTTGGCGACCATGCCTCCACATCCACAGATTTTACCTTCAGGTCAGCCAGATCACCGGAACAACATTCTAACGTACGAACCGGAATATCAAGTGTGCGGAAGAAATCAACCGTATTCTGCCACAGTTTATCAAACCACATCATACTGTCTTCCGGTTTGCAGACAACAATCATTTCCTGCTTTTCAAACTGATGAATGCGGTAAACACCACGCTCCTCAATGCCGTGAGCTCCCTTTTCTTTACGGAAACACGGAGAATAGCTGGTCAGCGTATAAGGAAGATTTTCTTCCGGAAGAATCTGATCAATAAATTTGCCGATCATGGAATGCTCGCTTGTACCGATCAGATAAAGGTCTTCCCCTTCAATCTTATACATCATGGCATCCATCTCAGCAAAGCTCATAACGCCTGTTACAACATTGCTGCGGATCATATAAGGCGGAATGCAGTACGTAAAACCTCTTCCGATCATAAAATCTCTGGCATAAGAGAGAATCGCTGAATGAAGTCTTGCCACATCACCCATCAGATAATAAAATCCGTTTCCTGCTACCCTTCCTGCCGCTTCCATGTCAATTCCATTGAACTTTTCCATAATTTCCGTATGGTATGGAATTTCAAAGTCAGGTACCAGAGGCTCTCCAAACTTCTGTACCTCTACATTTTCACTGTCATCCTTTCCGATCGGAACAGACGGGTCAATAATATTCGGAATTACCATCATATCCTTCAGAAGCTTTTCTTCTACTTCTTTTTCACGCTTATCCAGCTCTGCAGTCCGCGCAGCATTCTCTGTTACCTGCTTTTTCACTTCCTCGGCTTCTTCTTTCTTTCCCTGAGCCATCAAAGCGCCAATCTGCTTGGAAATCTTATTGCGGTTTGCACGAAGTGCTTCCACTTCTTTTTTGATATCTCTGTTTTCCTGGTCAAGCGCTAACACTTCATCAACAAGAGCCAGTTTCTCATCCTGGAATTTATTTTTGATGTTCTGCTTTACAATTTCTGGATTTTCTCTTACGAATTTAATATCTAACATGTTCTGCCTCCATTAACATTTTATCTCTCAGAGATCATTTACTGTCTCCATATCATTCTCTTAGATGCAAAAGCGTTTCCGCATTCTGATCTCTGTAAATTCCCGGCAATTTCTGCCACTGTTCTTAATCATATAACATTTATTTTTACAAGTAAAGGGTCTAACTTGGCATATCGTTAAAATAATTAACAGCCTGACGGAGCGCCTCCTTTTCCTCCTGTCCTAAAACAACATAAGACTCTCCTTTGACAATTTCTTTAATATAAGTATAGCAGCCTTCCCTTCCATGAATCGCATTCAGTACAAATCCGGAATCGCTCTCATCCAACATAGCAAGAGCAAAGCTCAGCCGTCCTCCCACATCCGGGAATGCATCGTATTTCACAATCCCGATTTTGTTGGCTGTCCGGCTCTGCATCTCTTTGATTCTGCGGATTTCATTTGCGTGAATTTTGTTCAGTTCCACAATTTTATCCACTTCAATAAATTTCTGCGCAAATGCTTTCTCAAGCGACGTTGCATCTCTTCCCTTCATAAAAATGCGGTACCGTTTCATAAAACGCGTCATCTTCATAGATACCCTTACCATGTAAAGAAGCACAAATACCATAATGCCCATCATAATAATTACGATGATACCTGGGTCAATCCCCAATGAATTTAAAATATTACTCTGCATTTATCTTCCCCTTTTATACAAATTACAGTTCATTATAATTGATTTACTATAAGAGCCATTTCGTAAATTTTGTAATCTTTTAAATATATTCTATATCTTTATTAAAATCTATTCTATAATTTCATATGAGCTATAACAGGAACCATTTCACGAACTCTTTTATAAAATTCAAGGTATCTTCTATATATTTTATTAAAATCTTTTTTACTCACATAAACCGGGTTCTTTTTATTTTTATTATAATAAGTGATGTTTTATATTATTTATATATACCGTCAGTCACTGTGAATTGATTGAAAAAGATAAAGTAATCGCTCCAGTTCCTCATTTGAATAATAATCAATCACAATTTTCCCCTGATTGTTTGATTTGTGATTAATTGAAACCTTTGTTCCAAGCAAAGCTTTCATTTTTTCAGCAAAATCCTGATAAACAAATTCATTTTTATCCTCTTGTTTCTCTGCTTTTGCTTCCTTTGCCAAGGATTTCATCAACTTTTCCACATCGCGCACACTTAGCTTTTCATCAAACACACGCTGTGCCAGACGATACTGAAGATCTTTATCCTCAACAGCCAGCAGCGAACGGGCATGTCCGGTAGAAATCATATCATCAATCAACATTTGCTGTACACGCTCATCCAGCTTCAAAAGCCGCATGGAATTTGTGACAGCAGTACGGCTTTTCGAAACACGTTCCGCCACTTCATCCTGTTTTAAATGAAATTCTGTAAGCAGCCGTTTAAAAGCAATCGCTTCTTCAATTGGATTCAAATTCTCTCTCTGTATATTTTCGATCAGAGAAATCTCTACAATCTGCTGTTCTGTGAAATCTTTGATAATAACCGGAACTTCTTTTACCCCAGCTAACTTTGCTGCTCTCCATCTTCTCTCTCCGGCTATAATTTCATAATAGCCATCCCGTTTCTGAACGATCAGGGGCTGAAGTACGCCAAACTGCTTTATAGAATCTGCTAATTCAATCAGAGCATCCTCATCAAATTTTTTTCTTGGCTGTTCTCTGTTTGGTTCAATTTCCGTTATTTTTAATTTGATTTCCTCTTTTTTTACAACTGTTTTTACCACAGTTTCTTTTTCTTTCACAGGTTTAGATTCCGCTTTACTGCTATTTTGCTTATTTGGTATCAGGGAATCCAAGCCTTTCCCTAATCCGGTTTTCTTTACTGCCATTCTTCCTCTCCCCTATGTATTACTTCTTCTGCCAAAAGACGATATGCCTCTGCACCCGCTGATTTGCTGTCATATTCTGTTATTGGCATTCCATAGCTCGGTGCTTCTGCCAGACGAACATTTCTAGGTATTATACTTTTATAAATATTCTGTTCAAGATTACTTTTTACATTTTCAACTACCTGCAAAGAAAGATTTGTTCTGGCATCATACATCGTAAATACTACGCCTTCTATTTCAAGATCCGGATTCAATCGGTCTTTCACCAAATCAATCGTATGAATCAGCTGACTGAGTCCTTCCAGTGCATAATACTCGCACTGAATCGGGACAAGTACCGTATTTCCTGCACACATTGAATTAATGGTAAGCATATTTAATGAAGGCGGGCAATCAATGATAACAAAATTATATTCATCCTTTACGAGATTTAATGCATTCTTCAAAAGATTTTCTTTATCCTCCACACCAATCAACTCAATCTCCGCTCCTGCAAGATTGACATTAGAAGGTATGATTGATAAATTTTTATAAATATCCTTTTTGATACATTGGCCTATCTCTGCCTCACCTAGTAAAAGCTCATATACTGTATTTTCTTCTGTATCCTTATCAACGCCAAGCCCGCTCGTTGTATTTCCCTGAGGATCCATATCAATAACAAGAACTTTTTGTCCGCTTTCAGCAAGGGAGGCAGATAAATTAATCGTAGTTGTAGTTTTACCAACTCCACCTTTTTGGTTGGCAACTACTATTATTCTCCCCATAAAAATTGTTTCTCCCTTCAAGATCGATATTAGGGAATTGTGGAACATTTTGAGAAGAGGACGTCCCATGGAGAATATATAAAAAGGTATTCCGGACAAACAAGTCACCCCTTTTTATATATTCTCCATGGGACTGACTTTGATAAAAAGTTTCACTAATTCCTGGTAGCTTTTATAAGTATAGCACTAATTTAAATAATATTCTATAAAAAATGTTTCACGTGAAACATTCCTCTCTTTTATACAAAAAAGATATTAGAATTATAGAAGGTTATTAAAATATGACGAAACATAGTCTTTAAGTCTTATGGTAAAACTTTCGGAATCATTCTTTATCTTCTATTTTCTCAACATATTCTTTTATTTCCTGTTTCATAGCATTCAATTCTTTTTTGCATCTGTTTTTATTACCATTTAAAAATGCAAGACATAATTCTGTTTTTGAATATAACCTAGACAAAAACTTTTTCAACTCTACTGTAGAAGTTTCATCTTTTGCAGAATCAAACATAATATCAGGAGTTTCATCTTTTTCATCAACTTTATCCTGGACAGCTGTCTCTGACTCTCCTTCATTATAATCTAGAAAATTTTCCGTTTTTAAATCTATATTATTATCATTAATATGTTGATTATCCTTCACCACAGACTTATCCAACTCAGCAAACATTCTTTCATACTCAGCTTTTTTCTGCAAATGTGTCTCCATCAAATCACGAACATACTCGATCTGCTGTTTTATTTGAGAAACAGAACCAATTGTTTTTTCAATCTTTTTTCCTATCTCTGTATCCATATTTCTTGGAGAAAAAATATTTGTCTGTGCATTATTCTCCCTTTGCAGAGTTTCAGACCATTCTTCTGCACTTGAAAGCTCACTTAATAAATCTTTCATCTGTCTTTCCAATTTATCCAACGTCTGATTATTTTCATCTGCCAATTTATTTATATACTTTTTAATCATAAATTAACCCGTACCTATTAAATTTATCAATTTCCAGTAAACAATTACATCCTAAAATTCATTATTTCCATACCCAAAAAAACTTATAATTCTATTTTAGACGAAACCATTATAAATTTACTTTTCTATTCCTATAATACATGAAAAAACTTTTCTTGAAAAGGGAAATAATTGGAGATATTAAAATGTTTCACGTGAAACATTGAACATAAAATTTTATCTATAAATAAATTTCAATATCTATAAATAAGTTGTAAAGTTTATAACTCATCTTTCAAGAAACAGATAAACTAAAACACTCTATTATTAAATATATAAATTCATTCTTACATAAAATTAAATTTATCTTAATCCATAAAATATAACCCTATATATATCTACTATATATATCTACTATCAACACAATTTAATTCTTTTTACCATATATACCTTGTCAAGCAAAACTATTGTGTTATAATTATAACTATATCATTTACCCATAAACCTTTTCCCATATTTTCAAAAAAAATACCAATATAATATAAAACCAAAATATCCTTATAATAAATACTCACCTAATCAACAACGCACAAAATAATTTACCAGAATTGAGGACTATCGCGTCAAACAATGTCAGACCCCAGGCATCCTGTACAAAATAAGGGGTGACTTGTTTGTCGGAACCCCGTTTTTGTACAGGATGCCTGGGGTCGTCCTCTTTCACCACCCCCCCAAATATATTATTACACCCCTAAAAAGGAGACCCACATGAAAAAATCAAAATCTTTCTTCAAAACCAGTATTGCTGCACTCGGATTAATGCACTGTGTAAATGAATACATTAACTCTTCTTCCATTTCCCGCTCTACCCACAAGTCAGGCGGTAAATTCTATCACTGGAAACATGGAGATATTTATTACACTGTCACGGATCATGCCTCTTTTAAAAGCCCAATCCTGCTGATCCATGATCTCACTGTTTTTTCTTCTGACTATGAATGGCATTCTGTGATCAAAGAATTATCAAAAACATATTCTGTCTTTACACTTGATTTAATCGGATGCGGCAGATCAGATAAACCGGAAATTACTTACACAAACTATTTTTATGTACAAATGATCACTGATTTTATTACAGACGTTATTGGCCTTCCAACTAAAGTAATTGCTACAGGATTATCCTCCTCTTTTGTTCTGATGGCTAATTCTATGAACAAAAATTTGTTTACGGATATGGTTTTAGTCAATCCTAAATCACTCTCTTTGTTGAAGAAAACACCGGATTGCTATTCTAAAGTATTGAGAAAATTATTTAATCTCCCTATTATTGGAAAAACGGTTTACTATATGGCTGTCAATAAACAAAATACAGAATATTATTTGACAGAAAAATGTTTTTACAATCCTTTCCACTTAATGCAATCTACAATAAAAGCTTATTACGATGCTGCACATAGCTGTAGTGGAAAAGGTAAAATGCTGCTTGCCAGTTTATATGGATTCTATCTTAACATCGATATTAGCAAAGCATTGAAAAATGCAGATAAAAATATAACACTTATTCTCGGCGAGCACAATGAAAATAGTAAGGAAGTAGAGTATTCCTATACCAGATTAAATCCGGAGATATCAACACAGATCATTAAAAATACAAAGCTTCTTCCACAATTAGAGGCGCCTGATACATTCTTACTGTCATTAAAATAAGGATTTTACATTGCATTAAAAAAAGACTGTTGCATAAAGAAAAACTAAATATAAAATATTCCTTACCAGAATATTTCATATCTGTATAGTTTTATCTTCCTGACTTTATGCAACAGTCTTTTTTTCGTTTATCCTGCAAATTTGTAATAACTGTAATAATATTTATTAAGAAACTTATCTATTCATAAGAAACTATATCTATTTATAAGAAACTTATCTATTCATAAGAAACTTATCTATTTATAAGAAACTTATCTATTCATAAGAAACTTATCTATTCATAAGAAACTATATTTATTTATAAGAAACTATATTTATTTATAAAAAACTATATTTATTTATAAAAACTATATTTATATAAAAAACTACATTCCTAAGTAAACCCTATTGTCCTAATGGTTCTTTTGCCGGCAGTCCGGCCTTTCTTGGATATTTAGAAGGAGTACCTCTTTCTTTTTTTATAATGATTAAAGAACGTCCAATATCACTGTCCGGAAGTAAAAAGCTCTTTTTATCCTCATATTTGCCACCAAGAAGATAAAGAGCTTTCTTTGACGCTTCTATTTCAATATCGATATTTGTCGATTTATATGAAATAAAGTAGCCATCTTTTTTTACAAATGGCAAACAGTATTCAGACAAAGACGAGAGATTCGCCACTGCCCTGGAAACACATAAATCAAACTGCTCCCTGTATTCTTTCTTTCTTGCAGCATCTTCTGCTCTTGCATGGATTGCTTCAATATTTTCAAATCGAAGTTTGTCGATTATTTCATTTAAAAATAAAATTCTTTTATTTAAGGAATCAAGCAGAACACCTTTTAAATGAGGAAACACAATTTTTAACGGAATTCCCGGAAATCCGGCGCCAGTTCCTACATCTATAAAAGTGTTCACTTTTTGAAGATCTACTGCTTTTACAAGAGATACGCTGTCAGTAAAATGTTTCAATACTACTTCCTCATACTCTGTAATCGCAGTCAGATTCATGACCTTATTTTTTTCAATTAAATATTCATAATAAATAAGAAACTTCTCTATTTGTGTTTCATTTAAATGAATATCTATTTTTTCAAAGCTATTTTTTAAAATTACTTTTTTTTCTTCTGATTGTATCATAAAAAAGTATTCTAATCCTTTCGGTTATCATATTATGTCTCTATATCAAAACTAACTCATATCAGGATTCATACACCTTAATAGGAAGTCTTTCATGAATGTAAGTTCTTTTCCAGATAAATCAGCAAAACAGAGATATCTGCTGGTGAAACGCCGGCAATACGCGATGCCTGTCCTATTGAGGTTGGCTGATACTGTTTTAACTTCTGACGTGCTTCTATCCTGAGGCTGGGTACCTCATCGTAGTCAATATTTTCCGGTATTATTTTCTGCTCCAGCTTTTTAAACTGTTTTACCTGATTCAACTGGCGCTGCAGATAGCCCTCGTATTTTATATAAATATTAACCTGTTCTCCTATATCATACGGAAGATCAGGCCTATCCGGATCTAATTCAGAAAGCATCTCATAATTTAATTCCGGACGGCGTATCAATTCTGCCAAAGTAACGGAGGATTTTAATTCTGTACTTCCGCATTTTTTTAAATACTCCTGGTTTTCTTTTCCTGCCCCAATATGTACTTTACTTACACGTTCTATTTCTTTTTTTATTTCTTCCTTTTTCCGAAGAAGATTTTCATATCTATCTTCATCGATAAGTCCTATTTCATATCCTTTTTCTGTAAGACGGATATCTGCATTATCC
>CAOJHI010000028.1 GCA_948436005.1 uncultured Lachnospiraceae bacterium | reverse complement strand
AAAAAATATAAAGATACGATTCACTCTATCCTGCGGCGTTATCTGATCTCTATTTTTACAGGCGCGCTTCTCATAAATGGGATTACGCTGTTTTATTATTTTTACAGTAAAACGCAGTATGAAGCGATTCTGGATGAAAATGATAACCTGAACCGTTTTTTTGATCAGATTGAGAATACGAACAGTCTGCTAGACCAATATGTACAACGGGCGAGAGAGGAGGATGGGGCTGACCTGGAAAAAGATGCAGAGGCGCTTACCATGCTCATCGACCGTTTATCAAAGGCGAAAGTGAATCGGGCTTTTTCAAGGGACATTTCAGATATGGCGGCGCTTGTGGAAGGGTATCAGAAGCAGATTATCCGGATAAGGGAAATGCTTGGACAGGAGTTCTCGGGAACCGGCGTAAGGATACAGGAACAGTATTTCCGGGTGCAGTCTGTTTATAAGGAGAGCCAGGAGCAGTATCAGCTGATCGACCGGGAGTTCCGAAATCTTCATTATAGTTTGCTGGAACAGGCAAGACTCAGCCGGGAAAAGCTCAGGCGCAGGGAATGGATTTATTTTGGGGAATACCTGGTGTTGTTTTTGGTGTTTATTGCGGTCAGCATCCGTAAAGCGTCAATGCTGTCAAGCAGAATCACAGATCCCCTGACTACCCTGACGGACTGTGCCCAGAAGATCAATGACGGGCAGGCGGAAAAATTTGTGGCGCTGAAGATACCGGAAGAGGCAGCAGAAGAAACGGTGATTTTGATGCACTCCTTTAATCTTATGATGGATACGCTACAGGAACGGATTCGGATGATTGAGGAAAATACCAGAACTAAAGTCGCGTTGCAGGAACAACAGCTGCGGCTGCGAACGAGCGAGCTGCGTGCGTTGCAGATGCAAATTAATCCGCATTTTCTTTTTAATACGCTGAATATGATTTCCAAAACGGCATATATGGAAGAGCGTGATAAGACAGTTTCACTGCTGCAGTGCTGCGCCCAGCTGTTCCGATACTGCCTGGATTATGTGGAACGTTCGGCACCTCTGGAAAAGGAGTTGGAGATGCTTGGAAATTATGTATCGCTGCAGGAACAGCGTTTTGGCAGCCGGATTTTGTTTGATTTCGATCTGGACGAACGATTCCACGGAATTCAGGTGCCGAGCCTGATTTTGCAGCCTCTTGTGGAAAACAGCATTGTGCACGGTGTTGGAACCTGTGTGGAAGGAGCAGAGATTCTCGTTACAACTCGTTTTTTTGAGGAAGAAGGAAAGGGTATGATTTCAGTGAAGGACAATGGGGATGGCATGACGCCGGAACAGCTTGCCAGGATCTGTGAAGAAATAGAAACTGATACTTTTCAGTCCGACCGGATCGGTCTGGCAAATGTTGCCTGGAGGTTGAGACTCTTTTTCAATGGCAGGAGTGAAATGAAAGTTTTGAGCAGCCCCGGAGAGGGCACGGAAATAAAGATTTATCTGCCGGTCAGAAGAAAAGACCTTGAATAGGAAAGGAACGTGCGGGGATGGAAGAATATCGGGTAATCATTGCAGATGATGAAATTGTAGAAAGGCGCGGACTGGAACGGATGGTGCGTGATTTGTTTCCGGATCTGATTCTTTTGAAAAGCGTCGGCAATGGGACGGAATTACTGAAGAGTGTTCAGGAAGAACGGCCGGATATTATTATCACAGATATCAATATGCCGGGACTGAGCGGACTGGAGACAGTAGAAATTCTGCGTCTGAAATCCATTGGAGGCAGAATTATCATCAATACAGCATATAGTAATTTTGAATACATGCAGAAAGCGGTGGAACTGGGAGCTTTTGGCTATCTGCTCAAGCCTGCGGACGAACAGACGCTGAACAAGGTTCTGATGCGGGTGACAGAGGATTTGGATAAGGAGCGAGCACAGCAAAGACAGCAGAATGATTCCCGGGAAAAGCTGCGGAAGATGCGCAGCTCAGTAGGGAGAGCTGTGATGTCATCCGTTTTGCTGGGACAGCCGGATGAGAACAGCTTCCAGATCTGGGCCGGTGAGCGGAAAATCAGTCCGGCGGGTATTCTTGTCCTGATCTGCTGCAATCAGAAAATGCAGGAACTGATGTGGCTGGAGAAACTGCAGCAAAGGGCGGAAGGAATGGAGAAATATTGCACCAACCTGAGCCATATTCATCAGCAGAAACTGTTTTTATATTTGATGCCGGGTGGGGAGATCGATGAATTCCATTATCGGGAATGGACATGTGCTTTTCTGGAACAGCTGTGCCGGGACGTACAGGGATTGTACCTGGCAGTCAGCAGTTTTAAATATTCGCTGGCAGAAATGCCGGAAGCTGTACGGGAGTGCCTGTATCAGCAGGAACTGAATCATTTTGAAGGTCTGACGTTTTATGAGGATGCGGCAGCGGGCCGCACTGCATGGAACGTTTCAGAGGAGAATGTCAGGGAGATTGCGCGGCTGATTAGTAGAAAAGAGTGGAACATGGTGCAGAAAATATTTGAAAAACAGGCCAGAGACTGGGCTGGATTTGGCTGTTCATTGCAGGAACAGTATGTTTTGCTTTCATGCCTGGCAAGACAGTGCGGTGCATACCGGCCCGATCTGATGTTTTCGGCCGATCATGGGTTTCTGGCCAAATATCAGGTGGAAGAATGCAGCAGACCAGAGGAAATCGCAGCAGAATGTATAAAGGCGATTAAAAGGTGTTGCAGTATTGCCGAACCGGCCGATACAAGGGCTCAGTACGTGCGGGAAGCGATCCGGATCATGAAAGAGCAGTTTACTGATGACCTGGCGCTGGAGGATGTTTCCGGACAGCTTGGGATCAGCCCTTTTTATCTGAGCAGACTGTTGAAGCGTTATCTGGACCGGGGCTTTGTGGAGCTGCTTACAGAAATCAGAATCAATGCGGCAATTGATCTGATCCGGCAGAATCGTGAACTGAGTATCCGGGATATTGGAAAAATGGCCGGGTACAGTTCAGAGACATATTTTTATAAGGTATTTAAAAAAAATACAGGTATGACAGTTGGCAGGATGCGTGCGCTGCTGACCGGAACAGAAAAGTGACAGAGGTGAGTCGCGGAGAAGCAAGGCAGAATTTTTCTAGTTGTTGGACATGCAGATTCATGGTAGTTTCTTTTTTGTATGAACTGATTGAAGATAGGCGAAGAATAGATTATAATATATAAAAGGAATTTTACCCAATGTGGAATTAAAAAACTATTTGTGACGAGAGAAAAGAAGTGCCTGTGCAGAAAGAAAAAATAAAGAAAGGAATTCTTGCCGATGAATAATCATATATTCACAATCAGGGATATTGAAGATTTGGTGAAGCCGATTGCCGAAAAATACAAGGTAGAAGAAATATATTTGTTCGGCTCTTACGCAAGAGGAGAGGCAGACGAGAGCAGTGATCTGGATTTTTTGGTGTTTGGTGGGGATAATTTCAAACTCACTATGATTTTTTCACTTGCTGAAGATCTGCGCAAAGTACTTAAAAAAAATGTTGATGTGTTTGAAATTAACGAAATCAATAAAGATAGTGATTTTTATCGTGTAATTATGAAAGAGAGGCTGCTTGTGGCATGAAATATTCAGATGGGCAGCGTATTAATAAAATCTATGAAAACGCAGTAAAATTACATGAGTATATTACAAATAATAATATCAAAAGGGAGGATTTACTAACAAACATCCCACTGCAATGGCTTGTTACAACTCCATTATATAATATTGGTGAACACGTTTATTATTTGTCGGATGAATATAAAAAGGCTCATAGTGAAATTCCGTGGTCGATGGTTTCCGGACTCAGGCATCGTTTAGTCCATGATTATGATGGGACAAATTGGAATATTATTGTTGAAGTAGTCTTTGCGGAACTACCCATCCTAATTGAAGAACTGCGAAAGCTTATGTAATTAAAAGGTTACTTTACAAAAAATAAATCATATTTGGGTGTGCGACCGTACCCGTTGGCAGAGGTTGGAGTCTGCCGGGATACGGATTTCAGATAAAGGAGGTTTGGCAGAATGGAAGAGAAGGCAAAGAAATTACAGGAGATCATCAGCGGCAGTGATAATATCGTATTTTTCGGTGGCGCAGGTGTGTCTACGGAAAGCGGTATTCCTGATTTTCGTAGCGTGGACGGCCTGTATCATCAGAAGTATGATTTTCCGCCGGAAACGATACTGAGCCACACCTTTTTCGTGCGGAATACAAAAGAATTTTACCGTTTTTACCGGGATAAAATGCTTTGTCTCGATGTTCAACCAAATGCAGCTCATAAAAAGCTGGCTGAGCTGGAAGAAAAAGGAAAGCTGAAAGCGGTTGTGACGCAGAACATTGACGGACTGCATCAGGCAGCAGGGAGCAGGCGGGTGCTGGAACTGCATGGGAGTGTGCACCGCAATTACTGCCAGAAGTGTAAAAAGGCGTATGATGCCAGGTATATGCTGGAGTATCAGGGAGAAGTGCCGCTTTGCACATGCGGAGGAGTTATAAAACCGGATGTGGTTCTTTATGAAGAGGGGCTGGACCAGCAGACAATTCAGGATTCGATTTACTATATTTCCCATGCGGATGTAATGATCATTGCAGGTACTTCCCTGGCAGTTTATCCGGCAGCGGGGCTGATTGATTATTTCAGGGGCAGACATCTTGTAGTGATCAATAAGTCGGCGACACCAAGGGATCAGGAAGCCGATCTGCTGATTTCTGACAGTATCGGTAAAGTGCTTGAATCAATTAAAGTATAAAAAAGAAAAGATAGTATATAAGAGAAGATAACAGGCATACGAAAATACCTGAAAATCCGGTTATTCTATAGAAGTTATTCAAACGTGTATTTTTTATGTTTTATTATGGCAGAAACGGAAAAGAAAATCAGAAAGCAGGTGTGTGATCTTGGATTATGAAGTAGGACAGATTGTAAAATTGAAGAAAAAACATCCCTGCGGGAGTCAGGAATGGGAGATCCTGCGTGTGGGGGCAGATTTTCGGCTGAAGTGTCTGGGCTGCGGCCACCAGATTATGGTTGCCAGGAAACTCGTGGAGAAAAATACGAAGGGACTGCGGTCAAAGGAGGGCTGAAAGCCGGTGCAGGCTTATTCCAAGGGGCCTGAAAGCGTGTGGGGACAGGCAAAAACTGCTTGCTTTTACAGACAAACTATGGTAAAATCAGTGCTTGTGATATATTATTTCCTTGCTCCTTTCATCGAAAAGGGGCCAGAGACCATAAGGAGGTGCGAGAAGCATGAACAAGTATGAATTAGCAGTGGTTGTCAGCGCAAAAATTGAAGACGAAGACAGAGCCGCTACAATCGAAAAGGTAAAAGAGATCATTACACGTTTTGGCGGTACTGTAACCGAGGTAGACGAGTGGGGCAAAAGAAAGCTCGCTTACGAAATCCAGAAAATGCGTGAAGGATTTTATTATTTCGTTCGTTTCGAGTCTGATGCTACATGTCCGGCAGAAGTTGAAAAACGGATCCGTATCATGGAAAACGTGATCAGATATTTATGCGTTAGACAGGATGCATAAATAGAAAAGAGGAGATAGAATGAATAAAGTCATCTTAATGGGACGTTTAACGAGAGACCCTGAAGTACGTTATTCCGCAGGGGATAATTCAACCGCGGTTGCCAGATATACGCTGGCAGTTGACCGCAGATTCCGTCGTGACGGAAACGACGGACAGAGTGCAGATTTTATCGGCTGCGTAGCGTTCGGCAGAAGTGCGGAGTTCGCAGAAAAGTATCTGCGTCAGGGTACCAAAATCGTAGTGACCGGCCGCATTCAGACCGGCAGCTATACAAACCGGGATGGCCAGAAAGTATATACGACCGATGTGGTTGTGGAGGATCAGGAGTTTGCTGAGAGCAAGGCGGCATCCGCAGACAGCGGTATGATGCGTCAGCCTTCACCAATGGCGGCGTCGCCGATGCCGTCACCGAGTCAGGCATCTGCAGGAGACGGCTTCATGAATATTCCGGACGGAATCGACGAAGAGCTCCCGTTTAACTAAACGCCTGGAATTTTTGCGTAAAAGGAGGAATAACCAAATGGCATTCAATAAAGACAGAGGCGATGCTTCTATGAAAAGAAGAGGCGGTATGCGCAGAAGAAAGAAAGTCTGCGTTTTCTGTGGCAAGGAAAATAATGAGATTGATTACAAGGATGTAAACAAACTGAAAAGATATGTATCTGAGAGAGGAAAAATCCTCCCGAGAAGAATTACAGGAAACTGTGCAAAGCATCAGAGAGCGCTGACCGTAGCTATCAAGAGAGCACGTCACGTATCCCTTATGCCGTACGTTCAGGATTAATTCGATAAAAAGAACAGAACCGCCGCAGGATGTGAGAACATGTTGCGGCGGTTTTTTGTATGGGAAATACAACTGGAATGTGAAATATGAAAGTTTTTTAATATAATTTTAATTATACATACTGTTATGCTTCTGGTACAATGTGTTCAGGGCTTGTACGGAAAAATGTGGAAGGCCCCGGGCGTTTTGCAGTGCAATTTCTGAAGCATGTGATAAAGGATGGAACATAAGTGGAAGATACAAGGAAAGAATTAAGTGATTTAAGTTATAAATTTGTTGGGATTTTGGAGAACGGACGGCAGTATATGAAGATCATGAATAAATACCGCTGTGCGATTATGGAGGTTGAGACGAAACTGAATGTGCTGAATGCGGAGTTTTCTCTGCAATACGACCGCAATCCGTTTGAGTCGATTGAGAGCCGGCTCAAAAGTCCGGCCAGTATTATAGAAAAGCTGGAACGGAAGGTTCCGGATCTGACAGAGGACAGGATCGGTGAATGCATTGAGAAGTACCTCTACGATGTGGCAGGGATTCGCGTGGTCTGCGCATTTCCGGAGGATATTTACCGGCTGGCGGAGCTGCTTGTCAATCAGGACGATATCCGGCTGATTCGGACCAAGGATTATATCAAAAATCCGAAGCCCAACGGATATCGAAGTCTGCATTTGATTCTCGAGATACCGGTGTTTCTGGAGGAAGGCAAGGTTCCGGTTAAGGTGGAGGTGCAGTTTCGGACCATTGCAATGGATTTCTGGGCAAGTGTGGACCACAAGCTGCGTTACAAGAAGGATTTGCCGAATGAGGCCGAGATTGTGGAAAAGCTGCGAAGATGTGCAGATGCGATTACAGCACTGGACTGCGAGATGCAAGAAATCAGAAATATGATTGAGCAGGAAGGGGAAACTTCTGTTTTCTCAAAAGAACTTTATTAAGATAGTGTTTTATGCTATAATACAATGTCAGGTTTGTTTATGTTTTCCTGCTGCAATACAAACGTAAAGTGGATTTGTGTTGCTTCATGAAAGATTGGAGACTGTTATGGACAAAAATAGGATGGACAACAAAGCACAGCTGAGATACAGTGGCAAGGTAATGCGGCACTGGTACTGGTGCGTTCTGCTGGTTCTTCTTCAGCTGGTGCTGACCGCAGCTGTTTTGTATGTGAATACGCTGGCGGGGTGTATCGTAGGGGGATTTACCGTTGTTCTGATTTTGTCGCTGGTACTGCTGGATGTGCATTACCGGTCACGGGTTCTGATTGAACTGATGGATTTTGCACACAAGTTCAGCGGAATCGAAAAAGAAATGCTTA
Organism: uncultured Lachnospiraceae bacterium; assembly: GCA_948436005.1. Lineage (GTDB taxonomy): Bacteria > Bacillota > Clostridia > Lachnospirales > Lachnospiraceae > Choladousia. Next base: position 10,726 of record CAOJHI010000028.1, on the reverse strand, counting down.
AGGATTTTTTGGTTCCTTATGCAATTGTACAGCCGGATGGAAAGCTGGTCTGGATGAATGACATGATGGCAGAGCTTACCGGAAAGAGTGCAGATTATCATAAAAATATATCGACGCTGTTTCCTGGTATGAATGCAGCGCATTTTCCGTTGACTGAGGAAGCAAGGAGCCTTGAGGTCGATTACAATGAGCGCAAATACCGTGTGGATATGAAAAGGGTTTCACTGGGGTCTATGCTTGAAGAGCTGGAAGGGGTGCAGCAGACTGGCGGTGAGAGCAGCATTATTGCACTGTATTTTTTTGATATCACAGAGCTATTGGCGTTCAAACAGGAAAATTATGAGCAAAAGCCGGCAGTCGGTCTTTTGTATATGGACAATTATGATGAGGTTATGGAGAGCGTGGAGGATATCCGGCGCTCCATGCTGGAGGCTTTGGTTGACAGGAAGATTACAAAGTATGTTTCCTCTGTCGGCGGCCTGATCAGTAAACTGGAAAAGGGCAGGTATCTTCTGGTTGTGAACCGGAAGGGGCTTGAGACGATGGTGGAGGACCGTTTTTCTGTACTGGAAGATGTAAAGACAGTCAATATCGGGAATTCCATCAACATGACAATCAGCATTGGAATCGGAATCAACAATGAGGACTATGTGCAGAATTTTGAGGCCGGCCGGGGAGCTATGGAAATGGCTCTGGCGCGAGGCGGAGATCAGGCAGTCGTGAAGGAGCAGGACAAGCTGTCGTTCTTTGGCGGGAAGACACAAAGGGCGGAGCGGAACACGAGAGTGCGTGCACGTGTGAAAGCGCAGGCGCTGCGGGAGCTGATCAACTCGCGCGACCGTGTAATTGTTATGGGACATAAGATGACAGATATTGATTCCCTGGGCGCATGTGTGGGTATCTGCCGTGCAGCGAAGCAGGTGAATAAGTCAGCGTATATTGTGCTGGGCGATATTAACAGCGGCATCCGGCCCTGGATCAGTGTGCTTGAGGCGAATGAGAATGGCGGGGAAAGGCTGTTTCTGGACCATGAGCAGGCGATTGAGATGATCAATTATAATACTACGCTGGTTGTAGTTGATACCAACCGTCCGAGTATGACGGAATGTGAAGAGCTTTTGTATCTGACGCGTACGATTGTTGTGCTGGACCATCATCGTCAGGGAGCGGAAAAGATTGAGAATGCTTCGCTTTCCTATATTGAACCATCTGCCTCATCAGCCTGTGAGATGGTGGCAGAAATATTGCAGTATTATGATGACGGCATCCGGCTGAAACAAAGTGAAGCGGATTGTATGTATGCAGGAATTGTTGTGGATACACAGAATTTTGTGGCCAAGACAGGAATGCGGACGTTTGAAGCCGCTGCGTTTCTGCGCAGGAACGGTGCTGATATGACAAGGGTGCGCAAATCATTCCGGGACGATATGAGCACGTACAAGGCCAGAGCGGAGGCAGTACGCCATGCAGAGGCATTTATGGGATGCTATGCGATCAGTATCTGTCCGAGCGATGGGCTGGAAAATCCGACCGTGACAGGAGCGCAGGCAGCGAATGAGCTGCTGAATATTGTGGGCGTCAAGGCGTCGTTTGTTCTGACCGAGTATCAGAATAAGGTTTATATCAGTGCGCGTGCCATGGATGAGGTGAATGTACAGATAATTATGGAACAGCTGGGCGGAGGCGGTCACATGGATATTGCGGGAGCACAGCTGGAAGGTATAGATGCGGAAGAAGCACGCATCCGTCTGAAAGAAGTATTGACACAGATGACGAAGGAAGGAGCAATTTAATTATGAAAGTTATTTTATTACAGGATGTAAAGGCACTCGGAAAAAAGGGAGAGATCGTTGAGGTAAGCGAGGGCTATGCCCGCAATATGCTGCTGAAAAAGGGAATCGGCAAAGAAGCGACCGGAACGAATATGAACGATCTGAAGCTTCAGAAAGCCAATGCAGAGAAAGTTGCCCGGGAAACACTGGAGGCCGCTCAGGCACTCGGAAAGGAAATGGAGGGCAAAACCATCCAGATAGCAGTTAAGACAGGAGAAGGCGGCAGGGTGTTTGGGTCTGTGTCCTCAAAAGAGATTGCAGAAGAAATCAAAAAACAGCTCGGGTATGATGTGGATAAGAAAAAGGTTCTGCTGGATACGCCGATCAAACAGCTTGGAGTGACAAACGTGGGCGTGAAGCTGCACGCAAAGGTGACAGCAGAGGTGAAGGTACACGTCAAAGAGCTATAATCTTCTTAAAAAATAATGGATTAAGAAGAGTTAGAGATCATAGCAGCCCAAAGTACCGGGGGAGAAAGTGTCTCACCAGGTACTTTTTCATACATCGCAGTTAAGCGATCAGAAGGCGGTTGCCAGGTACCTGTAACGAAAGGGGAAATACGGTGGAAGAAGGGTTACTCAAGCGGGTGATGCCGCATAGTGTTGAGGCGGAGCAGTGGGTGATTGGCGCTATGCTTATGGACCGGGATGCTGTTACAGTGGCTTCGGAAATACTGAGCGCAGATGATTTTTATCAGAAACAGTATGGGATTCTTTTTGAAGCGATGACAGAGCTTTACAGTGAAGGGAAGCCGATTGATCTGATTACATTACAGAACCGTCTGAAAGAGAAGGATGTGCCGCCGGAGATCAGCAGCCTGGAGTTTGTCAGAGACATTGTGATATCTGTGCAGACTTCAGCAAATGTAAAGCATCATGCGGAAATTGTTGCGGAAAAGGCTTTGCTGCGGAGACTGATCAAGGTGAATGAAGATATTGCGGCATCCTGCTATGCGGGCAAGGAACGAGTGGAAGACATCATGGAAGATACTGAAAAGAAGATCTTTCAGGTTCTGCAGCGCCGTTCCAACGATGAGTTTGTTCCGATTAAAGAGGTGGTTCTGAATGCGCTTGATAAGATAGAGCTGGCAAGCCGTTCCAAAGGAAGTGTGACCGGGATTGCGACTGGTTTTATTGACCTGGATTACAAGACTTCCGGTTTTCAGCCTTCGGACCTGATATTGATTGCCGCGCGTCCCTCTATGGGAAAGACGGCGTTTGTTTTGAATATCGCAGAGTATATGGCGTTTCGGAATAATGAGACAGTGGCAATTTTCAGTCTTGAGATGTCCAAAGAGCAGCTTGTAAACCGTTTGTTTGCCATGGAATCCCGTGTGGATTCTCAGCTTTTGCGTACCGGGAATTTGAGCGACGGCGATTGGGCGAACCTGATTGAGGCTGCGGGCGTGATTGGCCGTTCGAATATGATTATTGACGATACGCCTGGTATTTCTGTGTCAGAGCTTCGCAGTAAATGCAGGAAATTTAAACTGGAACACAACCTCGGAATTATCATGATTGACTATTTGCAGCTTATGCAGGGCAGTAAGCGATCAGAGTCCAGGCAGCAGGAAATTTCAGATATCTCCCGTTCTCTGAAGGAGATTGCGAGGGAGCTTCAGGTGCCGGTGGTGGCGCTTTCCCAGCTTTCGCGTGCGGTCGAGCAGAGACCGGATCACCGCCCAATGCTTTCGGATTTGCGTGAATCGGGAGCAATTGAGCAGGACGCGGATGTGGTGATGTTTTTATATCGTGATGATTATTACAATCATGATTCTGAGAAAAAGGATGTGGCAGAAGTCATTATCGCCAAGCAGCGAAATGGTGCAATTGGCACGATTGAGCTGGCCTGGCTGCCGCGTTTTACAAAATTTGCAAATATGAAAAAATAAATGAAAATATTGGTTCTATTTTAAGAGAATTCTTCATATATTTGTAGAAGAGCACATATGCGGAGGCGCTGCTGCGGTACGCGTCAGGAAATTCCGGAAGAGATCAGGAAACGTTTGCAGCAGGCGCAGCGTGTCAGGAATCGCAGTTCAGACACGCTCTAAGCGGCGGAAAAGGCTTAGATACAGATAAGGGAGAATTATTATGGATGAAAAATTGTATTCCGTTTCAGAAGCAGTGCGGCTCATAGGTGTGGAGTCGCACGTTTTGCGTTATTGGGAGGAGGAGCTGAATATTCCGATTCAGCGGACAAGCCTTGGACATCGCACTTACAGTGAAAAAAATATTGAGACGTTCCGGCAGGTGAAGGACTGGAAACAGAAAGGAATTCAGCTGAAAGCCATCCGGCTGCTGCTGGAAGAAAAGCCGGGAATGGAAAGCGCTCTTCATACGGTTGCGTACCGGGAAGCGGAACATGACGCGAATCCGGAAACTTCACAGACAGGGAATGCGGAAGAGAATTACAAAAGCGAGAAAAAGAATCAGGCAGAAGGAAAGCGCTGGAAGGAAGCAGACGAAGAAGAACGAAGAGAGCTTATATATGAAATTATTTCGACTGAAGAACCGCAGGATGATATGGAAAAGGCGATTCAGCTTCTGAAGCAGATGATGGAAGAGGTTGTGGGGGAACAAAATAAAAAGCTGGAAGAGCAGCTGATCGAGCAGCTGCGCGATGAGATGGAGCTTTTGTATTTGCAGTATCTTCAGGCTATTCAGGAAGCAGCAGCTTCGAGGGAAAAAGAACAGGGAAAAATAAAGCAGATTTTTCGTAGGTTGTTTCCCGGAAGGAAATAAAAGGTTTTTTTGAAGAATTTCAGGATGACAGTTTTTTGCTTGACAGAAATTGTTTTCGATGTTATAGTTGGTTAGTATTAACTAACCAACTGAATGCGGCGTATATTTATGAAATTAAGTATAGGCGAAAACAAGCTGTGGCAGGACACTGTCATTTTTTTTACATACTAGTTAGCTTAGGCTAACTAAAATCAGGAGGATTGTATGAGTGTTGTTATTATTGGAGGAAATGAAGGCATGGTATGTCAGTATGAGGGGATTTGCAAAAATTACGGATGCAGAGCAAAGATTTTTGCGAAAGAAAGCGGGGCCATCCGCAAGAAACTGGGTTGTCCGGATTTTTTTATTCTTTTTGTCAATACAGTTTCCCATAAAATGGTGCGGAGTACGTTGCAGGAGGCAAAACGCAATAAAGTTCCAGTACTGCGCTGCCATGGCAGCAGTGTGGCAGCGCTGCAGGAATTGCTCAGTGAACACTGTGCATAAAATTATGTGCTATATATGCGTGTACAGGATCTGTAATGTAAGTTTCAGAAATTGTCCTACTGAAAGTGTGTATTGTATTACAGTACCTTCCAGAATATTTGCACCATGTCTGCGGACAATAAAAACAGAATCTGGAATGAATGCTCGGAGGTGAACGTGTATGAAACCAGAGGAAATCGGTTATCAGCTGGGACAGCAGTGTGCGCCGATACTGGCAGGAATTAAACCCTCGAATCTTCTGATTGTGGAGTCAGGAAATCAGAAGCAATTAAGCAGTATCCTGCGGGGCACGGGAATCCGGAGCTGTTGCCTGTATTCTTCAGGGAAAAAGGATTATCTGTTATTGTTTGAGGAGGAGAAGCTTCGGAAGCTGCTGCGGGAACGGGAAGTGAATGCATATTTGAAAAAATACGGGTATTCTTCCAATCATGTGGAAGCGGTTTTGCAGCGTCTTGCGCGGAGGTTTACCGATTATAAGAGGAATCGGAAGGAATTCCCGCATGAAATGGGCATTTTGTTTGGCTATCCGCTCAAAGACGTACAGGGGTTTATTGACAATCAGGGAAAAAACTTTAAATTGTCAGGATACTGGAAGGTTTATGATGATGTAGATTATGCAGGGAAGATGTTTTATCTTTATGAATGCGTGAAGCACATAGTGCTGAGGCTTTGCAGAGAAGGGGTCTGTATTTCGGATATCTGCCATGTCTGCCGCGAATTTAAAACAGGAGAAAAAGTGCAGAGAGTTGTAGAGAGAACAAGGAGCCGACTCTGATTTCTTTGACAGCAAAAAGATGATATAAAAAGCGGAGCACCTTGCAGATGCTCCGCTTCAGACATTCATATTCTTAAAGCTTCACTACATTAGCTGCCTGCATTCCGCGAGCGCCTTCTGTCAAATCATAAGAAACAGCCTGTCCTTCTTCGAGTGTCTTGAATCCGTCACCCTGAATTGCAGAAAAGTGAACAAATACGTCTGAACCATTTTCACCGGTAATGAAACCATACCCCTTTTCTGCATTAAACCATTTTACCGTACCCTTATTCATTTTCGGTACCTCCTAATTGAATTCCACATGTACCCTTAAAAAGTTTCACTAACTATCGTAGACTACGAAGGTATATTTCATAATCTAGGACAGTTAGTGAAATATTTTAACCAGGCAATCTGTTGCATTCTTATTATAGCACAATGAGAAACAGTGTCAAGTAAAATGGAAGAAAATTCAGGTAATTTAAGCAGTTTGTATCTTGATTTTTATTCTGTTTCTTCTATTGAGATTGTTTCATTTTCTGTTTCTTCCGGTGTATTTGTTTCATCTTCCGCGTAGGTCTCATCTGTATCAATGTCTTCCTCTTCGTAAGGTACAGGTGTGATTTTTGCAGAGTCGTATAACATAGACGCAACTTCATTTTCATACAGGGACCATACAAGGGAAGAACGTGTATTTTCTTCTTCAAACTGTATAGCGCTTTCATAGCCGAAAGCTTCTGCGTTCTCTGTTACAAAGGCATTGTAGTCCTCTTCCGTGATTTCAAACTTTTGGTCAGTACATACTGCGCTGACGATCAGACGGCGGTTTACCATGGAGAGTACCTCTGTTTCCACATCGTCCGGTGAGAGATCAAATGCTTCGTAAATCTCCTGTTCGTCCGTGGTTCCGAGAAAGCTGCCGTAAAGGGAAAGGACTTCCTCTTTGCAGGCTTCATAGAGCTCATCCGGGTACCCAGAGAAGGTGGAAGCGTCAATCGCTGCCTGGAACAGTGCTTCAATGGTGTCACTGTAACCGCTCTCTTCGTATTCTTCAGTGAGCAGCTCGCGCATTGCTTCTTCGTATTCTTTCATAGAAGCATAATCAGTGAATTCTTTTATATAAGCGTCGTTGTATTCCGGCGCCTGCATTTCACAGACACTTGTAATTTTTACTTCAAAGTCCACTGCCTTGTTGGCCCATTCGTCTATGACGGCATCATTGTCAAAAGAGCAGGTGAATGTGAGGAGATCGTTCACTTTTGCGCCTATGATCTGATTGTCAAAATCTTCGCTGTATTCTGCGTCGCCGAGTGTCACATAGGTGCTCTCAGTACTGGTGGTATCCGGCTCTCCGTGAATGGTTGACGTCACATCTGCATAAACGACGTCGCCTTCCGCTGCGGCACGGTCCACTTCGACTTCTTCACTGGCATCAGCAAGATCGCTCTGGATTCTTTCTTGAATTAATTCGTCTGTGATATCGTAAACGTACTGTGTCACTTCCAGATTTTCAAGGTTGCCCAAAGTCACATAATCAGAAGCATTTTTCACAAGATACTCAGATGGAGTAATGGACGCAAGGGCTTCAGCAGTAGCCGGTGTCTCTGTCTCATTTTCAGTAGCTGCATTCTCACCAGAAACAGAGGACTCGGTAGAAGCCGGCGCCTCTGGCTCTTCTTTTTGGCCGCAGCCTGAGAGTGTTACGGCGGCTATAATTCCGGAAAGAAAAAGTAAATATTTTTTAGACATTTTGGAATTCCTTTCTTATATTTTGAAATATATTTTTAATAGAAATATAACATTTTTGGTGGGGAATTGTAAATAGTTTTTCTGCAAAACACAGTTTTTTCACTTTTTGCTTTTCAGAGAAAGTCTGCTGTGCTATGATGAAGAAAAAACTGAAGGGAAAGAGCAAAAATGGCATATATTGAGATTCCCGAAAAGGCGGAGCAGATTTTGCAGACGCTGCATCGGAACGGATTTGAAGCCTATGTGGTAGGCGGCTGTGTCCGTGATTCGATTCTCGGACGAAATCCCGAGGACTGGGATGTGACAACTTCGGCTTCTCCCGTTCAGGTAAAGGCTCTGTTTGCGCGGACGATTGATACAGGGATTGCACATGGAACGGTTACAGTGCTTTTAGGGAAAGAAGCTTTCGAAGTAACGACATACCGGATTGACGGTGCATACGAGGATTGCCGTCATCCAAAAGAAGTCATTTTTACACCAAATCTGGAGGAGGATTTAAAGCGGCGCGATTTTACAATCAACGCCATGGCGTATTCACATGAGACAGGACTTGTGGATAAATTCGGGGGTATGGAAGATCTGAAAGGCAGAAAAATCCGCTGTGTGGGAAACGCACGGGAGCGTTTTTCTGAAGATGCCCTGCGCATGATGCGGGCAGTTCGTTTTGCAGCGCAGCTTGGATTTTCACTGGAAGATGAAGTGCGGGATGCAATTCGTGACATGACGGACGCGCTTGACCAGATCAGTGCAGAGCGCATTCAGGTGGAGCTTGTGAAGCTGCTGACATCGCCGAATCCCCATTGGTTCCGGTTGGCGTATGAATGCGGGATTACTTCTGTGATTATGCCGGAATTTGACCGGATTATGGTACAGCGGCAGAATAATTCTCATCATATTTATACAACGGGTGTACACACACTTGTGGCGTTGGAGCATATACCGGCGGATAAGGTGCTGCGCCTTACGATGCTGTTTCATGATATGGGCAAGCCTGAGGTTTGTGTGACTGATGAAAATGACAAGGATCATTTCAAGGGACATGCTGCCTGCAGCGAAAGGATTGCAGAGCGAATCATGCGAAACCTCAAATTTGACAATGAAACGATACGCACTGTGTGCAACCTGGTGCGGAACCATTCGTGGTATCCGCAGCTGACCGGCAAGGATGTGCGGCTGTGTGCCTACCGGATCGGACCGGAACTGTTTGATCTGTTTCTGCTTGTCAAGCGGGCGGATATTATGGCACATCACCCGGATGTTGTAGAACAGAAGCTGGTTTATCTGAAAGAAGTGGAGCATATCTGGTCAGATATCCGGCTGAACGGGGACTGCCTTTCTTTAAAGGAAATGGAGCTTGGCGGAAAAGATCTGCTCGCGGACGGCATGAAGCCGGGGCCGGAGGTCGGGAAATTACTCAATCTGTTGCTGCTGGAAGTGCTGGAGTATCCGGAACGCAATAAGCGGGATTATCTTCTGGAGAGAGGCCGGGAGCTGAGGATAAAATATGAGTCGGAAGCGGAGACCAAAGTGTGAAGCGAATGTCGAGGATAAAATGTGAGCTGGAGACTGAGGATAAAGCGTGAGCCGGAAGCGGATGGAAAAATGCGGAGCAGGCGTTCAGTAGGGGAGTGCCAGAAGGACGAAGCAGGAAAATACGATAGGGAATGAGGGAACATTTATGAAATCACCACTTACAACACTTTGTTATGTGGAGAAGGACGAGCAGTATTTGATGCTGCATCGGATCAGTAAAAAGAATGATGTAAATAAAGACAAATGGATTGGGATCGGCGGTCATTTTGAGGAGGGGGAAAGTCCGGAGGAATGCCTTTTGCGCGAGGCAAAGGAGGAGACCGGGCTGACGCTAACTTCGTGGAAATTCCGGGGGATTGTGACTTTTATTGCGAACGGATGGCCGCCGGAATATATGTGTCTGTACACAGCGGACGGTTTTACGGGGGAGATGATTCCCTGCACGGAGGGTACGCTTGAGTGGGTGCCGAAGTCAGAGATCATGAAGCTGAACCTGTGGGAAGGTGACAAGATTTTTCTGAAGCTGATGGCACAGGATGCGCCGTTTTTCTCTCTGAAGCTGATGTATGACGGGGATGTATTAACATATGCATCACTGGACGGAAGAGAGATTACACCAGAAGCATGGATTTGATTACAAAAGATTACGAGGGATAAAGAGGAGATTATTATGAAAAGGACATCATCTGTGAGGAGTCCCCTTCTGCTGTTTTTGACAGCAATTATATGGGGGACGGCTTTTGTTGCGCAAAGTGTCGGAATGGACTATGTGGGGCCGTTTACGTTCAACTTTGTGCGCAGCGTGATTGGCGGGGCAGTGCTGATTCCCTGTGTTTTTCTGCTTGACCGGATTCGGGGCCTGGAGGGGCCAGAGAGGAGGGAAACGTATACCTGGCATCAAAAGGAGCTTTTTTTAGGGGGAATCTGCTGCGGCGTGGCCTTGTTTATAGCCAGCAATCTGCAGCAGTTCGGTATTCAGTATACAACGGTTGGAAAGGCAGGGTTTATCACTGCTTTGTATATTGTGATTGTTCCGGTGATTGGAGTTTTTACGAAAAAGACAAAGGGCTGCAAAATCTGGCTCAGTGTGCTTCTGGCTGTGGCCGGACTGTATCTTCTTTGTATTACAGAGGGATTTTCGATAGGGACAGGAGATTTTCTGGTATTTCTCTGTGCACTTTGTTTTTCCGTACATATTTTGATTATTGACTATTTCTCTCCCAAAGTGGACGGAGTGCGGATGTCGTGCATTCAGTTTTTTGTCTGCGGCCTGCTTTCGGGAATTGCAATGCTGTTTACAGAACGGTTTGAGTTCCAGGCAGTTCTGACAGCCTGGATGCCGCTTTTGTACGCGGGTGTGATGTCCTGCGGGGTGGCATATACGCTGCAGATTGTGGGGCAGAAGGGAATGGACCCGACTGTTGCCTCTCTTATTTTGAGCCTGGAATCCGTAGTTTCCGTGCTTTCCGGATGGCTTTTGCTGAACCAGAAGCTCAGTCTGCGCGAGTTGGCTGGCTGTGTCCTGATGTTTGCGGCAATTATTCTGGCACAGATTCCAAATAAGCAGGAAAAAAGAAGTATAGGAAGCGGAAATAGAGAAAAAAGATAAGATATAGAGGAAAGGTACA
>CAOJHI010000027.1 GCA_948436005.1 uncultured Lachnospiraceae bacterium | reverse complement strand
GCTATACTCCATTCATGGGAAACCATAGAGCCAAAGGCGGCTTTACCCCTCTTGTATTTTGCGGAGGGTATAACAGCCCTCCAGACGAAAGAAAGGAGGGCGATGCAATGATTACATATCAGGATTTCTTTTTGTTCTGTACGTTCATTGTTGCCCTTATCAGTCTGCTTTATCAGATTTTTAAGGGAAAGAAATAGCCGCCACTACTGCCAATAGTGACGGCTGACTGCTTATAGCAGAAGTTTAAACTTATTGTGAGAGGTAGAGCCGCTTCTATGGCTTTCCCTTTTTCTATGCTTAATATAGCACATTTGGCAGCAGGATTCAAGAGCCAAACACACGTTTACTGTAATGTGGTTGCAAAAGCCGTCTGCTGCCCTCTCATTCTCTTATCAGGTGATTCCACTTTTTAGAATACCCACAGAAACACGCCACAAGCCCGTATTTCGCATTTTAAAGGCATAGACAATTTTATCATGCAAGGCAGTACAAGCCCGATACGGGGAAAATAGGAGCCTTTACAAAAGGATTCTGACAGTAGGGCGGTTCATTCATCATGTATGAAGAATGGGGCTGAAAATTCTGCTGTACCCTACCGGAAATTTCCCGCCCCTCATATCCATGTGTACCCCTGCCCCATAATTACCGGCACCCCAGCCCGTACCCACTTGTGGGTATGATTCGTATTCCAGTACGGGCCGGACGCAAGATTGCGTTGTGTGGTATGTCCCTTGTGTGGTTACTGCTGATAGTTTCGTAATAACTACACATAGATATTTTTGTTATCTGATAAGCCGGAGCATGGGCGGCAGCTGTCCTGCTTTCTCCCCCTTACTCACGCACTTTTCATAGAGGGGGTGAGCAGATGAGCGAGCAAGCGAGAAACCCAGTAAAATCAAGAGGTTTGTGCTTGTCCATGGGTGAGCGAGCAAGCAGGAGATATAAAGCCCTTGCTTGTCCATTGTGAGCAAGTAGCCAAAGCCGCATAAAATCAGGGTTTTTGCCTTGCTTGTTCACTTGTCCATCCCCTCTATGAGAATGAGCAAGGAAAGAGTCTTTTCACCTGACAAGGCCAGGGCCGGTTATTCCTTATCAGGTTTTGAAACCGGGGAGGATTGGTTGTCCCGGTTCATTGTCTCGGTGATTGCCCGGACAACGAAAGCATTTGTACTTTCTCCCATACTGGCGGCGTGTTCTTGGACTTTTGCTTTATCGCCCTTGCGAACCCTGATTCGGATATCCTCAACGGATTCTTTCAGATACTTTGCGCTTGCTTTGCGCCTTGCGTCCGTTTGCCCGGTATATGTGCTTTTTCTCTCTGACATGGTTACACCCTCTTTCTTTGTTGTAATTGGGCGGCGAAATATAGAGGCTCCTTCTCCACCTTACACTAATATTATATCATTTGTAAATATGTGTGTCCATATACAAAATAGACAAAATTTATACTTATGTGTGCCCATATATTTAGCTATTCTGTCAATAGACATATGTGTGCCCATATGCTATACTTATATCATCAAAGAGAGGAAAACAACAGCCGGGAGAGCCGAAAGCACCCGATACCGAAAGCCATATACCTGTGAGTGAGCAAAGGGGCAATACCAATAGTCAGGAAGATTCTTTCGGGGCTGTAAAATCCTTGAAAATGAAAGGAGACAGGGCGCATGAAGTACAATCTTAGCAAAATCATGTTGAGGGCATGGAAGAATTACCGGGAAAATAAAGAACTTTCTTTCAGTGAGAGCTTACATCGGGCATGGCTGACCGCAAAGGCAGAGGAAGTAAACGCAAAGCGGATTGAGGACGCAAAGGAAGCCGCTGGAATTGAGGAAGAAACGAACACATGGAGCGGATGGAAACGGCTTGGATATGAAGTAATTCATGGCAGTAAGGCAATGTTCGGTATTGATCTGATATGGGGGAGCCGTGGGGACAGAGCAACTTATAAAGCGCGGTTCTTTGGACGGTCACAGGTACAGGAACTTGCAACAGCATAAAAATAGCCCCTTACCAGAACGGCCATTCTGATAGGGGCAGTACAGTATAGCTGTACAAAACTAACATTGAATGCCCCGGATATGCACCACCAACCGGAGCGCGTAACCAAATAAAACAAACTTAGTCAGTTACAGGGACAGTATAACATTTCTTCCTGTGATTGGCAATATAAACAGGAGGAAAAAAGAATGAGCAACGATACATTAGCAATGGAGATCATCAGAGACATGAAAAATAGTATGGAAGAAGCATCAGAAAAGGCAATGGAGGCTTGTATGATACTGAAAAAGGCTGCGCCGGATGATGGTAAAAAGGACAAGAAATATTATGAAATGGATCGTGAGGAATGCATCAAAGCGATTAACGATATCTTGGAAAAAACAAGTGAGGTGTGGATTATTTTCGAGATTTACTGTTTTTCGGTCAACATGACAAAAGAAGAGTAGGAGGCGTGGAATGGATTACAAGAAATTGATTATTACGTTACTTTGCAAAATTAACAATGAAAAGTTTCTCCGGCGCATTTATGTTTCGCTACGGGAATATGTGCAGGAAGAAGAGGAAGGAGCATAATAATGAATTACAAGGAAATGATTCTTGACATGATACACAAAACTGAAAATTCGGATTATTTAGAATTTATCTATAATATGATGATGGCTTTTAGAAAGAAATGGGGGATATGATATGCAGTACAAAGAGTTGTTAATAAAATTGTTAGACAAATTGTCAGAAAATCAATTGCGAAGAGTATATAATTTAGCGGAATATCTTTATGTTTATGTGGATTAGAAAGTAGGTGCTTATTATGGCAGGGAAAAGGCGAACAGATAATAAGGGCAGAGTTTTGAGAACCGGGGAAATGCAGAGGGCAGAAGATAACAGATATTTGTACCGCTATACCGATCTGTCAGGTAAGAAAAGGACAGTATATGCCGTCACATTGGTAGAACTCCGCGAAAAGGAAAAGCAGATTGATCGTGATTTGCAGGATGGCATAGATAGCAGTAAAGGCGATATAACTTTAAATCAGTTATTTCAGGTATACATGGAAACAAAGTCTGATTTAAGAGAAAGCACAAGGTATAATTATCTTTCAGTATGGAAAAATGCAATAGAAGATACAGCACTGGGCAATATGAAAATCACGCAGATAAAGCAGCTTCATATCCGTAAATTCTATTCAGAATTGGTTGGGAGGGGCCTGGCAGCAAATACAATAAAGCTGTATCACAATTTGATAAATCCAGCTCTGGAACTGGCAGTTGATTCAGATATTATACGCAAGAATCCGGCAAAGGACTGTAAAAAGGGGATTGGTGGGACGAAAAAAGAAAGGGAGTCCCTGACAATATCAGAGCAGGAAAGTATGTTAGATTTCATAAAGAACAGTAGCAAGTATTCCGCATATTATCCTATGATTGTCTTTGCATTGTCGACAGGACTTCGTGTTGGGGAATTAACAGGGCTTCGGTGGGCCGATGTGGATATGAAAGAAAACGTTGCGCATATCCGTCAGCAGCTTATTTATAAGAATTTGGGCGATGGCTGCAAATTTCACATTCAGGACTTAAAGACAGATGCAGGGAGACGCGATATTCCTCTTTCAGTAAACGCAAGAAAGAGCCTGATAAGGCAGAAAGAAATATATATTTTGCTTGGTAAGGAAATGAATCAGGTGGTTGATGGAGTTTCTGATTTCGTATTTACAAATAGACTGGGAATACCCTATGCTGTACTTGCTATTAACTTTGTTCTGGATAATATTGTAAAGGCATACAACAAATTAGAGGACGTAGAGGCGAATAAAGAGCATAGAGAGAAAAAGTCGCTGCCGCATGTATCCGCGCACATATTAAGGCATACTGCCTGTACAAGACTGGCAGAATCGGGGCTTGAGCCTAAAGTACTGCAGTATATCATGGGGCATGCAAACGTATCTGTTACACTGGATATATATACCCATTTGGATTTTACAGAAATTCAAAAGAAGATGGATGCGGTACAAAAGAACGTGAAAATTGGATAAATGATATGCCTGCTGCATTTGGTGTGAAACGCTACGTGCAGCATGATTTTTTTACAAAAGGTACAGAAAAGGTACAAAATATGAGTTTCTTGGAATTACTATCCATTACAAATCCCTGCTTTGTCGGCACTTCATAAAATTTTCACACAATTTTAGCACTCACCTCTTGACAGTGCTAACAATTAGGTCTATATTGAGAACTGGAAGGGAGGTTTGCTTATGAATATCAGCAAATTTACACAGAAATCCATCCAGGCAGTGAATGACCTGGAAAAGATCGCTTATGAGTTTGGCAATCAGGAGATTGAGCAGGAGCATCTGCTTTATGCACTGCTGCATCAGGAGGACAGCCTGATCGGCAAGCTGATTGAGAAAATGGAAATACAGAAAGAGTACTTTGAGAACCGTCTTGAGGAGCTTTTGAATGCACGGGTGAAGGTTTCGGGCGGAAATGTTTATATTGGCCAGTATCTGAACAAAGCGCTGGTCAGCGCGGAAGATGTAGCAAAACAGATGGGAGACGAGTATGTGTCAGTGGAACATCTGTTTTTATCACTGCTGAATCATCCGAGTCCGTCCATGAAACAGTTCTGGAAAGAATTTGGTATTACAAAGGAACGGTTTTTGCAGGCGCTTTCTACGGTGCGCGGCAATCAGCGGGTAACTACGGATAATCCGGAGGCGACCTATGACACATTAAACAAATATGGGCAGGATCTTGTGGAACGGGCGAGAAACCAGAAACTTGACCCCGTCATTGGAAGGGATGCGGAGATTCGGAATGTGATTCGCATTCTGTCGAGAAAAACAAAAAACAATCCGGTTCTGATCGGCGAGCCGGGTGTCGGCAAGACGGCGGCTGTGGAGGGCCTTGCGCAGAGGATTGTTCGGGGCGATGTTCCGGAAGGCCTGAAGAATAAAAAGATTTTTGCCCTGGATATGGGAGCTCTGGTGGCTGGTGCGAAGTATCGCGGTGAATTTGAGGAACGTCTCAAGGCTGTTCTGGAGGAAGTGCGCAAGAGCGAAGGTGAAATCATTCTGTTTATTGATGAGCTTCATCTGATCGTCGGTGCAGGTAAGACGGACGGTGCGATGGATGCCGGCAACATGCTGAAGCCGATGCTGGCCCGCGGCGAGCTGCACTGTATCGGTGCGACGACGCTGGATGAATACCGCAAATATATCGAAAAGGACCCAGCGCTTGAGCGAAGATTCCAGCCAGTGCTGGTAGATGAGCCGACGGTTGAGGATACCATCTCTATCCTGCGTGGGCTGAAGGAGCGCTATGAGGTATTCCATGGCGTAAAGATTACGGACAGCGCTCTGGTGGCTGCAGCTACGTTGTCGCATCGTTACATTTCAGACCGTTTCCTGCCGGATAAGGCAATCGACCTTGTGGACGAGGCGTGTGCGCTGATCAAAACGGAGCTGGATTCGCTTCCGACGGAGCTGGATGGGCTTCAGAGAAGAATTATGCAGATGGAGATCGAGGAGGCTGCGCTGAAAAAAGAGACGGACAAGCCAAGCCGGGACCGTCTTGAGGTATTACAGAAGGAACTTGCGGAGCTGCGGGATGAGTTCAATTCTCAGAAAGCCCAGTGGGATAATGAGAAAAAAGCGGTAGAAAATCTTTCTACATTGCGGGAACAGATTGAGGCGATGAATAAGGAGATTGAGCTGGCAAAACGCAACTATGATCTGAACAAGGCAGCAGAGCTGCAATACGGCGAACTGCCGAAGCTTCAGCAGCAGCTTGCAATCGAAGAAGAAAAGGTGAACAGCCGTGAGATGACTCTGGTGCATGAGAGTGTGACAGAGGAAGAGATTTCTAAGATTATCTCCCGGTGGACCGGAATTCCGGTATCGAAGCTGACACAGGGCGAGCGGGCCAAGATTCTGGCACTCGATGAAGAGCTCCACAGAAGAGTGGTGGGCCAGGATGACGGTGTGTCGAAGGTGACAGAGGCAATCCTGAGATCAAAAGCCGGAATCAAGGACCCGACCAAGCCGATTGGTTCATTTCTGTTTCTGGGACCGACGGGCGTCGGCAAGACAGAGCTTGCAAAAGCGCTGGCAGAGAGCCTGTTTGACGATGAGCAGAATATTGTCCGCATTGATATGAGTGAATATATGGAGAAGCATTCCGTGTCCCGCCTGATTGGAGCGCCTCCAGGATACGTGGGATATGAAGAGGGCGGCCAGCTGACAGAGGCGGTGCGCAGAAAGCCATATTCTGTTGTGTTGTTTGATGAGGTGGAGAAAGCGCATCCGGATGTATTTAATGTGCTGCTTCAGGTTCTTGACGATGGCCGGATCACAGATTCTCAGGGCAGGACCGTGGACTTTAAAAATACAATCCTGATTATGACTTCCAATATCGGCTCACAATTTTTGCTGGAAGGCATTGAGCCGGACGGCAGCATCCGTGAGGAGGCGCAGAATATGGTGATGGAGCAGCTGCGAGGCAGTTTCCGTCCGGAGTTCCTGAACCGTCTCGATGAAATTATTATGTTCAAGCCGTTGACCAAAGAGAATATTGGAAATATTATTGATCTCATGGTTGCAGATCTGAACAGACGGCTTGCAGCGCAGGAGATTCGCCTGGAGCTGGATTCTGATGCAAAAAGCTATATCATTGAGGGTGGCTACGACCCGGTATATGGTGCGCGTCCGCTGAAGCGTTATTTGCAGAAGAATGTGGAAACGCTGGCAGCCCGCCTGATTCTTTCCGGTAAAGTGGGCATGGATGATACAATAGTATTCCATGTGGCTGACGGAAGTTTGAGAGCAGATGTAAAGCAGGAAGGGTAAAAGGAAGCCTGAAAGCAATACAAAGTCAGAAGAGTCAGGACAAAACCTGAGTGAGGATTAGAAGGGCAGAAGCAATCCAAGTGAGAATATAAAATCAGAGGTGGAAGGCGAGGCCTGAAGTCATATGCACAATTAGTCAATAATTTGGAAAAGGAGATAGCTATGAATTTGCCGCAGGATCCGATTATGCTGCTGAGTTATGTGAACACACAGCTTCGCGACCACTATGTTTCTTTAGATGATTTTTGCGCGAGTGTGAATGTAGAACGAAAAGACCTGGAAGAAAGACTTGCAAAAGTAAATTATGAGTATGATGAAGAGCGCAATGCTTTTGTATAAGCTGGGAAAGCATGTTTTGGGATGAGAAGAGCTTTATATGGGAGCGGACGCACTCAGATAAGAGAGACACCCCCGGAGGTTCCGACGCAGAGAAGTCACCTCCGGGGGTGTCTCTCTTATCTGAGGCTGACTGTGATAAAGCTTTCGTTAAAAAAATGATGAAGGTTGCGAGAAAATAATTGTCATATTAATGAATGTATGTTATATTTTGATTATGGGAAACCAGAGAGCTGAGGCGGCTTGCCCTCCAAACATCGGAGGGGCTAACCCTCCGGATGTCGTGCCCTGTGGGCAGGGAAGAAAGGAGGGAGTGCCAGTGATTACATACGAGGAGTTTTTCCTGTTTTGTACATTCATTGTCGCCCTTGTAGGTCTGTGTCATCAGATTTTCAGGGACAGAAAATAGCCGCCAACTACCACAATTAGTTGACGGCTGTAATAAAATAACAGCTCATATTACTTGAGGGTAGGCCGCTTCTCTGGCTTTCCCTTTTTCTATCTATACTATAACACTGCAGCAACAGTTTTTCAAGGGCGATTTACTTACCTTTTTCGCCGCGAAGCTGTCTGGTTTCAGGAATTGTTTTCTTTTACATCTTGTGATAAGATAATCTGCAAATAACAGGCTGGAGGTCTGGATATGGGAAGATATAAACGGATTTTTGTGATTGTAATGGACTCGCTCGGAGCAGGAGCACTGGCGGACGCTGGGGATTACGGAGATGCAGGGACAGATACGCTTGGACATATTTCGGAGTGTGTGGAGGAGTTTCACATTCCGAATCTGCAAAGGCTGGGGCTCGCCAATTTCCATCCGCTCAAACAGGTGGAGCCGGTCGGGCGGCCGCTGGCGTACTATACGGCGCTTCATGAGGCGAGCAAGGGGAAGGATACCATGACGGGCCACTGGGAAATGATGGGGCTGCATATTACGGAGCCGTTTCAGACTTTTTCAGAGCATGGTTTTCCAAAAGAACTGATCGAAGAGCTGTCTAGAAGAACAGGGCATGTGATTATAGGAAATAAAAGTGCAAGCGGGACAGAGATTATTGACGAGCTTGGTGAGGAGGAAATTGCCACAGGCCATATGATTGTTTATACCTCTGCGGATTCAGTGCTTCAGATCTGCGGCCAGGAGGAGACCTTTGACCTGAAAGAGCTGTACCGCTGCTGTGAGATTGCCCGTGAGCTGACCATGCGGGACGAATGGAAGGTAGGGCGGGTGATCGCAAGACCGTACATTGGCAGAAAAAAGGGAGAGTTTCAGCGTACCAGCAACCGGCATGATTATGCGCTGAAGCCGTTTGGAAGGACGGCACTGAATGCTTTGAAGGATGCGGGACTGGATGTGATTTCCGTTGGAAAAATTTATGATATTTTTGATGGAGAAGGACTGACTGAATCGAACAAGTCCAAAAGTTCTGTTCACGGAATGGAGCAGACGATTGAGATTGCAGCACGTGATTTTGAGGGACTTTGTTTTACAAACCTGGTTGACTTTGACGCGCTTTGGGGACACCGCAGAGACCCTCAGGGGTATGCGGCAGAGCTGGAACGTTTTGATGAAAAGCTTGGCATTTTGATGATGCTGCTGGGAGACGATGATCTGCTGATCCTTACGGCGGACCACGGAAATGATCCGACGCATACAGGTACTGACCATACGAGAGAGCGCGTTCCGTTTCTTGCCTGGTCTCCTTCTATGAAAGGAAGCGGCAGGCTGGAGGATGCCGATACATTTGCAGTTGTCGGCGCCACGGTTGCGGACAATTTTGGCGTTGTGATGCCGGAGGGGACAATCGGTTATTCCTTATTGGATAAGTTGCTATAAAAATTTGAAATATAAAAATAGAAATATAGAACATAACAAGTGAAAGTGGAGCGACAGAAGAACGCAAAATGTGGCGACTGTTCAGATTCAATATCTGTTCAGCCGCCACATTTTTAGCAGTGAAATATGCTCAGTTATACAGTATGATTTTGGTATAGCAGACAGCATGTCCTGCAAATAAAAATACGGTTCTACTGTGTTTATGCCAACGGCCGGATTTTCTGTGCGTAAATTCTGCGGAACAGAAATACAGATACTGCGAAGGACACAATCTCTGCGATCGGGAAGGACCACCAGACTGCGTCCAGTCCGAAGGTCATTGCCAGAATCCAGGCAGAAGGAAGCAGCATCAGGAGCTGGCGGCAGATCGATACGATCAGGCTGTAAACGCCATTGCCGAGCGCCTGGAATACGGAACCGAATACAATGCCAAATGCAGCCAGCGGGAAACTTAAGCTGATCGTGCGAAGCGCCTGCCTGCCGATTGCAAGAAGCTCATCCGAGGCGTTGAACATTTTCAGCAGAAGATCCGGAATTAGGTTGAACGCTGCGAGGCCGAGTATCATCATACAAAACGCAGCAATACAGCCGAGCTTCATGGTGTCTATAATACGTTTTTTGCTTCGTGCGCCGTAATTAAAGGCGATAATCGGGACAATCCCGTTGTTCATTCCGAAAACAGGCATAAAGAAGAAACTCTGCAGTTTGAAATATACCCCAAATACGGCTGCGGCTGTGGATGAGAACATCAGCAGAATTTTATTCATACCGAAGGTCATGACAGAACCGATGGACATCATCAAAATAGAAGGGATACCAACCATGTAGATCATTTTGACCGTGGGGCCGTGGAAGCGCATTTGTTTCAGGGAAAACTGAATTTCTTTGTTTTTTCGGAGATTAAAATAAATACCGAGGCACATGGCAACGATCTGGCCAAACACTGTGGCGGCTGCCGCTCCGGCTACTCCCATTTTCGGGAATCCGAAATAGCCGAAAATCAGAATCGGGTCAAAAATAATGTTCAGAATCGCTCCGACTCCCTGGGTGATCATGTTGTAAAAGGTAAGTCCAGTTGACTGAAGCAGTCGTTCCATGGTGATCTGCATAAATACGCCGAAAGAACAGATACAGACGATGCTCATATACTGATAGCCAAATTCACGGATTTGAGGGTCCGAAGTCTGCGAATTGAAAAAGAGTCTGGAGCCGAAAATTCCGATCAGAGCAAAAACGGCATAACTGCAGATCGTCAGGAGCACGCTGGTATTAGCGGCCCTGTTTGCCTGTTCATAATTTTTTTCACCGAGACTTCTGGACAAGAGCGCATTGACACCGACACCGGTACCGGAGGCAACCGCAATAATCAGATTCTGAATCGGGAAGGCCAGGGAAACCGCGGTCAGTGCATTTTCATTGATCTGTGATACGAAAATACTGTCTACCACATTGTAAAGCGCCTGTACCAGCATGGAAATAATCATCGGCAGGGACATGGTTACCAGGAGTTTTGGAACCGGCATGGTACCCATTTTGTTTTCGCGAGGTGTGTTGTTTTTCTGATCCATTTGTTCCATAAATATCCTCCTTTGTGTATTTGTGTGGGAGCTAAGCCCGGTAAAACACATTATACCGGATTTGCACACAGTATTAGCTATTGTATAAGGAATGGAAGGGTATGTCAATCGGAACTTATGCACTTAGGCAAAACTTTTGGAACGGGAAGAAAAAGAAAGGAAAAATTAAGGAACCGCAGGATTAGAACCAGAGGGAAAACAACAATGACTTCTTAACGCAAATATGATAAAATACATGCGGCAGAATTAGATTTGACGGAGGAATGAATATGTCGGTTCGAAAACTTTCCAGAATGCTGTTTCTGGTAAATGCACTGCAGTTTACGCTCGGGACAGTGATATTGTTTGCACTTTGGGGGGATGCTTTGGAATATAGGGAAGAAATCCTGGATTTGGCTGTGTTTCTTGTGATTTTTTCCAGCCTGCTTTCGATTGCAGGGCTGTTTTTCCTGACAAGATATCAGCGCAGGAATTATGAGGAGAGTATGGAGAACCTGGAAAACCTGAATGCAAAACTCCGTGAACAGCGCCATGATTATCTGAATCAGGTACAGGTGGTACACGGACTGCTGGAACTGGAAGAATATGAGAGTGCGAGAGAATATCTGAGGCCGGTGTTTAAGGACATTATGAAGGTGAACCGGGCGCTCAAGACAGCACAGCCGGCAGTTAATGCACTTTTGCAGGCAAAGCTGGAAACCGCGGAGCGCCAGGGGATCGATTTTTATCTGGAAGTAGGTACTCAGCTGAAGGAACTGAAAATGGAGGCATGGGAGCTGTGTAAAATCCTTGCGAACCTGCTTGACAACGCAATGACAGCAGTCAGTCAGAAAGAAGGGGAAAAGCAGATCCGCTTGCAGATGGAGGAGAATAAATCGGATTATATATTTCGGATTGCAAATAATGGCCCTGAGATTCCGGCCGCTCAGCAGAAATTGATTTTCGGACGCGGCTATACGACGAAAAAAGGCGAGGGACACGGAATAGGACTGGCAATTGTTTCTTCTATATTAAAAGAGGCGGACGGCAGCATTGAGCTTCAAAGCAGTGAGCTTGAAACCACCTTTTTTGTCACCGTCCCCCGAGCAGTGCAGAGAAAAATATCGGGCCGCAGATAAGCAGATTTGTATTGCTGTTACACAGGAATATGCAGGCAAAGTACAGGTTTCTTTACCTGCGTTTTACTGAACTTAACAAGCCAGGGAAGATATAATGTAAGTTTACGTCTGGCAGATGACAATTCAGGAGTAAAAATGTATAGGTCACAGGATAAGTATTTTCATTTTTTAAGTTAAGATATAAAATAACTTCAGACAGATGAAGAGGCATGAAAAGAACCACAAATGCTTTTATACTCTGAAGAACGCATAACTAATTGCAAAACTTTTGAAAAAATCAGTCCCCTGTGTAATGATATCAAACGGGGTGACTTGTTTGCCTCGGAACCCCGTTTGGTGCCGTTGCATAGGGGACGTCCGGGCCTCAAAAAGTTTTTCAATTACCCATGAAAGGGGGAAGGATTTTGGATGCAGTAAATTTAGCGGGAATTCTGCTTCTGGTAGCGGGCTTTGTTCTGGTGGCTGTGGAGATGGTGATGCCAGGATTTTCCGCCCCGGGTGTGAGCGGAATTGTCTGCCTGGTACTTGGCGTTTTTGCTCTGGCGGATTCTGTCATGGAGGGCGCTGTGATTACCATTGGTGTGCTGGCTGTGCTGGGCATCCTGGCCGCAATTATTTTGGGGCTGCTGTCGCGCGGAAAGCTGAAGCCGCCGATTATCCTTGAGGAGGAACAGAACCGGGCAGGCGGATATTTAAGCTCCAGCGATCTGAAGTATCTGCTGGGCCGTCAGGGCATTGCAGCGACGGATTTGAGGCCTTCGGGGGTAGGTACCTTTGATGACATTCATTTTGATGTAATATCAATGGGTAATTATATCTCAAAAGGTGCGTCAATTAAGATCATCAAAGTGGAAGGCTCGAAATTGGTGGTAAAAGAAAAGGGAGGAAAAGAGAATGGCTAATATGTTAGCGAATAATATTCACTGGATTGTATTAATAGGAATTATTGCACTTCTGATTGTGCTGTTTTTTGCAGTTGTTCCTGTAGGTCTTTGGGTTTCATCCCTGGCTGCAAATGTAAAAATCAGTATTTTTAACTTAATAGGAATGCGTCTTCGCCGCGTAAAGCCTGCAAAGATTGTGATGCCGCTGATTAAGGCGAGAAAAGCAGGTCTGAATCTGGGAGTCAATCAGCTGGAGGCCCATTATCTCGCAGGCGGTAATGTAGATAATGTTGTAAATGCACTGATTGCTTCAGAGCGTGCCGGTATTGAACTGGAATTTGAAAAAGCCGCGGCCATCGATTTGGCTGGACGGAATGTACTGGAAGCAGTGAAGATGAGCGTAAATCCGAAAGTCATTGAGACAGCGAACGTATCTGCAGTGGCTAAAGACGGTATCGAGCTGCTTGTAAAAGCCAGAGTTACCGTACGCGCGAATCTGGAACGTCTGGTTGGAGGCGCAGGGGAAGCAACCGTGCTTGCACGAATCGGTGAGGGAATTGTTACAACAGTAGGTTCTGCAGTTTCCCATAAAGAGGTGCTTGAAAATCCGGACGATATTTCAAAACGTGTGCTCAGCAAGGGGCTTGATTCCGGTACAGCATTTGAAATCCTCTCGATTGATATTGCAGATATTGATGTTGGCAGAAATATCGGGGCACAGCTGCAAAGTCTCCAGGCAGAAGCTGATAAAAATATTGCACAGGCAAAAGCGGAAGAGCGCAGAGCCATGGCGGTTGCAAAAGAGCAGGAGATGCGCGCTTACGTAGTAGAGGCGGAAGCCGAGGTGCCGAAGGCAATGGCGTATGCGCTGCGGGAAGGAAAGCTTGGCGTTATGGATTATTATGAAATGCAGAATCTGAAAGCAGATACAGATATGCGGGAAACAATTGGCGGAAAGGGCCTGGATAATACGATTGTCGAGTAGGGTATTTGCAGATTCGGAAAGGAGCGAAGCATGAACGGAAATCAGATAAAAGACAGTCTGAATCTGATCAGTATGCAGATGAACGGGCTTCGCGGCGCCGGAGAGTTCGGAAAATTTGGTACGGATATGCTCCGGACCATGTCACAGGAATGGCAGAAGACGGAAAAGAAAAAGGATAAAAAGAAAAAATCAGCAGACAAAAATAAAAAAGATCTGATGAAAAAAGAAAAAAACAACAACAGGACAAACGGCACGGCTGGTAAAAAGGAAACGCCTCAGGCGCTATCCGGGTCTATGGCAGTGGGAATATCGCTGCCGCACCGGATGCCGGAAGCAAAAACGGACGTTGGACGTCAGAGAGCAGTTTGCGGGCGAAGGGCAAAGGGGCGTCAGAGAGCAGTTTGCGGGTAAAGGGCAAAGGGACGTCAGAGAGCAGTTTGCGGGTAAAGGGCAAAGGGGCGTCAGAGAGCAGTTTGCGGGCCAAAGGCAGCGGTGCAGCAGGAGACAGTTTCCGGGTGCTGGGTCATGGAGCGCAGCACAGCGAGCTGTACGGACCGCGGGGAATCAGTTTGCAGGAGGCATTTGTCTGGTCTGAGATTCTGGGAGAACCCATGGCCCATAAAAGACGAACAAGAAGGGTGAATCAGAGGTATGGCAATCAGAGTAATGCTGATCGAAGATGAGGAAGGAATACGGCTTCTTCTGAGAAAAATCATTGAGAAGCACGAGGGCTTTGAGATTGTAGCTGAGTGCGATGAACTGACGGAATCAGTGATTCTGTTTCAGAGGCAGAAGCCAGAGGTTGTATTTCTGGACATCGGCATTAAGGGACAAAACGGGATTGAATGTGCAAAGATTCTGACTGAGCTTGAGCCGAAGGTGAAGATTATTTTTGCCACAGCCCACGCGGAATATATGCCGGAGGCATTTGAGCTGTACGCGTTTGATTATCTCGTGAAGCCGTTCGCGGTAGATCGGGTCAATAAGACGCTGGACCGGATTGCATTGCTGGGGCAGGCTGGCCGGAAGTTTGAGCCAGAGGAAAAGATTGTCAGGCCGGAACACCGGCATGACAGGCTTTTGGTAAAGGGAAAGGAGAGCATGAGCTTTATTTCAATTCCTGATATTATCCTGATTCAGCGCGAAAACAATGCGACCGTGATTTATACGGAAAAAGACAGCTATGTGACTTCGGCAAGTCTGGCAGAGCTGGAACGCAGGCTGGACCCGGAACAGTTTCTGAGAAGCCATAAGTCGTATATTATCAATCTTGGCCGTGTCCGCAGGATAGAACCGTATGGAAGATGGACGTATGTGGTTCATTTTCAGGGAAGAAAAGAAGATGCACTGCTGACAGCAGAGAAATTTGAAGAAATTAAACGCAGATTTACGTAAAAGGAGACACCCCCTTCCGCATTAAAAGAAGGGGATGTCTTTTTCTTCAAAATATTTTGCCGCACCTGTGTGATATGGCACAGTAAAAACAGAGGCAGCGAATTCCGGGTCAAGCATGGCGCCTTTCGCATGCCCGTCTGTGAGTACGTCGGTGTTTTCAAATACGGAGGATATGAAATTGTAAATATCATCTTCCGGTGCATCGTCGCGGGCGATGATAACAGCGCTTACTGCGATAGTGTTCACATCCGTTTCAAGCCCGTAAACATCAGCCTCAATGACGTTTCTGCTGTAATATGGATATACCTCAAGCAAGGCTTCAATATGATCATCGTCAAGACTGATGAAATGGAAATCCTCCGGAGCACCGGAAACAGTAATCTCAGAAAGCGGGGCATCTGCTGTGACAAAAGCTGCGTCAAGACTGCTGTCCCTGAGTCTGTCTGCGCAGTCGCTGAAGGATTCATAGACCGGTGTAATATGTTCTTCACTTAATCCGTAAACATCAAGAATATCAATTGCATTAAAACGTACGCTTGACTGGAGCGTACCAATAGAAACTTTCTTCCCATTCAGATCCTGGATGGATTTTATATCAGGCTTGCACGTAACAATCTGAACCGGCTCCATATAAAGACTCGCTACAACGGAAAAATCCTGTGGCGCTTTGTCCTCAAAAAGTACACTTCCTTCATACGCATAAGTCATAATATCAGAAGGAACAAACGCCAGATCTGCCGTCCCATCCGCAATCGCCTCAAGATTTTCCAAAGGATCTCCGGAAGCAGCCACAGTGACCGAAGTATCAGACGCAGCACCTATCTGCCGGGCAAGCACATCCCCAAACTCATAATAAGTTCCTGTTTCCTCCCCTGTCATAAGTACAAGATTGCCGGCCGAAGCAGAAGATGCAAAGAACGCAGTCATTGTAACAGACATTAAAATAAGCGTAGTTTTTTTCATACCCCATTCTCCTAACTATCTATTTTATATTAAATACTTGTATTATATACGAAATCCTTCTAAGTAATCGCTGCTTAAATCACCATGCCCTCTAAAATAAATAATGTAAAATAGCATATTTCATCCCGCAGCAATAAACGCAAAACTCCTTTCAAGCTCAGCCCCCTGGATCAGGATACAAAATAAGGGGTGACTTGTTTGCTCGGAACCCCGTTTTTGTATCCTGATCCAGGGGGCGTCCTCTCTCAAAACACGTCGCATATAACAACTACCATTTTCCATATTTTATCACACCTGCCGGCATATGAAAACAGGCAGTTTTCCATGTCGTTTTTTTATGGTATAGAAAACTTCGCCATCCATCCCATAAAAGCCTCCGGCAGGATGCGCAACCTCGCGCGCGGAACAAAACGCATCCTTGACAAATCTTCAGGAACTGGGCTATACTAATCGGAAAGCGATGAAGGGAACAAGTAGGAAGCAGCCAAAGAGACAGAAAGTTGCCGGATGATGAGAGGCGCATACGGAAGCTGTTTTTGAATACCTCCCGGAGCTTCGCACCGAACAGATATCCGGAGCATAGACAGGACGGAGGTATCTCAGTAGGCTGCGGCGGAGGACAACCGTTACAGTGTCAGGGTAGAGAATACCCACAGAGGCAGTCAGTGTGAGCTGGCTGTGAAATAAGGTGGTAACACGGGATTTATGGCTCTCGTCCTTATGTGAAAATAGGGCGGGGGCTTTTTGGCTTTTGAATTTTTCACATCTCCATAAAAATGCGATTCATCAGGAGATGTGCACTGCGTACAAAAACAGTTGCCCGCAAAATACAAGGAGGAAGAATGATGCAGATTTATGAGGAACTGGTTGCAAGAGGACTGATTGCACAGGTGACGGATGAAAAGGAGATCCGCGAACTTGTGAACAATGGAAAGGCTACGTTTTATATTGGATTTGATCCGACTGCGGACAGCCTTCACGTAGGACATTTTATGGCGCTGTGTCTGATGAAGCGTTTGCAGATGGCTGGAAATAAGCCGATTGCACTGATTGGAGGCGGAACCGGCATGATCGGAGATCCGTCAGGCAGAACTGATATGCGCCAGATGATGACAAAAGAGACAATTCAGCATAACTGTGACTGTTTTAAAGAGCAGATGAGCCGTTTTATTGATTTTTCAGAGGGAAAAGCTTTGATGGTTAATAACGCGGAATGGCTTATGGACCTGAACTATGTGGAGCTGCTGCGTGAAGTAGGACCGCATTTTTCTGTGAACCGGATGCTGACAGCAGAGTGCTACAAGCAGAGAATGGAGCGTGGCCTCAGTTTCCTTGAATTCAATTACATGATCATGCAGAGCTATGATTTCTATGCCCTGTTCCAGAAGTATGGCTGTAATATGCAGTTTGGCGGGGATGACCAGTGGAGTAATATGCTGGGCGGTACAGAGCTGATTCGCCGCAAGCTGGGCAAGGATGCATACGCGATGACCATCACGCTGCTGTTGAATTCTGAGGGCAAAAAGATGGGCAAAACGCAAAGCGGTGCAGTATGGCTTGATCCGAAGAAGACCTCCCCATTCGATTTTTATCAGTACTGGAGAAATGTGGGGGATGCTGATGTATTGAAGTGCCTGCGCATGCTGACCTTCCTGCCGCTGGAGCAGATTGATGAGATGGATCAGTGGGAGGGAAGCCAGCTGAATCAGGCGAAAGAGATTCTCGCATATGAACTGACTGCTCTTGTACACGGGGAAGAAGAAGCGAAAAAAGCGCAGGAAGGTGCGCGTGCACTGTTTTCCAGCGGAAATGCGGCGAATATGCCGACCACAGAGCTGACAGAGGCAGATCTCGAGGATGGAGGAATTGATATTGTTTCTCTTCTTCAGAAGACCGGTCTGGTACCGTCGCGTTCAGAAGGCCGCCGTGCAGTGGAACAGGGCGGCGTGGCCGTGGACGGTGAGAAAGTGACAGATACAAAAACCGTAATTTCCGGTGAAAAACTGAGCGGAGACGGCATTGTACTGAAACGGGGCAAAAAGAATTTCCGCAAGGTAACGATAGTCTGAAGACAGGAGGCATGCTATGACAGACGAACAGAGAAGGAAAGTCCGGAACAGAGTTACGTATCTTTCAGTTGCGTCGCTTGCGGTGCTGCTTGCAGTATTGATTGTGCTCGGAGTGACCGACAGAGTAGAAACGATACTGTTTCCGATTGCAATCAGCGTTTGTCTTGTGATTTTTTGGGTAGTGTCTGATGTGCTTGCTGTTATATGGCTGAATGCTTTTGAAGGCAAGAATGATGCACAGAAAAGAGCTTACTACATCTATGCGGGACTGGATTTCATAGGACTTGGCGGACTTGTGTATTTTATGGTTGACCTGAAGGGTACGACAGGCATTCTGATTTATATTTGCTGCATTTTCCTGAAAAAGAGGTTTCGGGAGGAATTTAGCGGAACTGACAGCAGCGGGCAGGAAGAGACAGAGGAAGCCGCGGCGGATGTACAGGCAGAGATAGAAGGACAGCCGGAAGTTGAGAAACAGCCGGAGGTCGAGGAACAGTCAGGAGTCGAGAAACAGCCGGAGGTCGAGGAACAGTCAGGAGTCGAGAAACAGCCGGAGGTCG
>CAOJHI010000026.1 GCA_948436005.1 uncultured Lachnospiraceae bacterium | reverse complement strand
TACAATCGTTTGTCCCACCCCCCCCTCTTTTTTTTTTTTAAAAAATTTTGTGTTTTTTTTTTGGCCTCAACATTTTATTTTGTACATGCTCCAAGGCGGCGTCCTCTCCCCAACCCATTGCAAACAAAATCACATTTTTAAAGGAGATTTCATATGAGTGCCACAAATAACGCAGCATCCTTTCTTCAGTCTGCCACATCTGCAGGAGCCTCCGACATCTTTGTTGTCGCCGGTCTTCCGATTTCTTACAAGGTAAATGGGGTCATGCACACAGAAGGTGAGCGTCTGATGCCGAATGACACAGAACTTTTTATCCGCAATATTTATGAGCTGGCCGGGAACCGTTCGATTGAGCGGTTTCTTGAGACCGGGGATGATGATTTTTCTTTTGCGATTCCGGGGCTCTCGCGTTTTCGTGTCAGTACTTATAAGCAGAGGGGTTCTCTGGCGGCTGTAATCCGCATTATTGCATTTGAATTGCCGCGTCCGGATGAGATTGGAATTCCGCCTGCTGTTTTGTCTCTCACTTCCATGACAAAGGGGCTGATTCTCGTGACCGGGCCTGCGGGAAGCGGGAAATCTACAACACTTTCCTGCCTTGTGGATCAGATTAATTCGTCCAGGCAGGATCATATTATTACGCTGGAGGATCCTCTGGAGTTTCTACACCGCCATAAGAAGAGTATTGTCAGCCAGCGTGAAATTTCCACGGATACGGATAATTACCTGACAGCACTGCGTGCAGCGCTCCGTCAGAGCCCGGATGTGATCCTGCTCGGTGAGATGCGTGACCATGAGACGATTCAGACTGCCATGACGGCCGCTGAAACAGGCCATCTGGTGCTTTCCAGCCTTCATACCATCGGGGCTGCCAGCACGATCAGCCGTATTATTGATGTCTTTGACCCGTCCCAGCAGCATCAGATTGCGATGCAGCTTTCCATGGTTCTGCGGGCCGTTATTTCGCAGCAGCTTGTCCCTTCTGTTCAGGGAGGCATGATTCCGGCTTTTGAGATCATGATTATGACTCCGGCGATCAGCAACATGATCCGTGACAACAAGACACACCAGATCGAAGGTATCATCTATACCTCCGCCAAGGAGGATATGATCTCCATGGACAACAGCCTGCTGCAGCTTTATAAGGCGGGACGTATTTCGCGTGAAACGGCATTGCAGTACAGTACCAATGCGGAGATGCTGAAGAAAAAGCTGTAAGTACCAGAATACATTTACCTGCTATTTTTCTTTCGTTATAATTGTTCCCGTTACCCAGATATAATGGCCATCTTCGATCTGGCCAACTGCTGTCTTTTCATCAGGGAATAATCCCTGAGCAAGCTGCAGCGCCAGATCATAAGCCAAAATCCCCTGGCTCTTCGTGTCATTCAAAACGGTTCCGATCATCGTTCCTTCCTCCAGAGCATCCAGAGCCGCCTGCGCCAGTCCGTCCACACCAACCACCGGAAGCACTTTTCCATTCTGATAGTAACCCGCTGTCCGGAGTGCATCAATTGCCCCGAGCGCCATCTGGTCATTGTTGCAGATTACACATTCAATTCTCGGCCCGTATATCTCCAGCTCCACCGCCATTTTTTCACTGGCAAGGCCGCGTTCCCATTCAGCTGTATCCTCTGCCAGTACTTCCACTGGTATCCCTGCCTGTTCCAATGCAAGGAGCGAATATTTTGTCCGGTATTCTGCGTCCTGATGTCCCACCTGTCCCTTCAATATTACAATCTGGAGCACTCCATCACGGTTCCGGTCCATATTGGGATGTTCCTGATAATAATCGACCGCAATCTGTCCACACAGTTCCCCGGTCATAATTGCATTGCTACCAATGTAAAAAGCATTTTCATAAAGCAAAAGATCCTCCCGCAGCGGTTCACTGTTTACCAGAATAATAGGTATCCCTGCTTCCTTTGCCATCCGAATCAGATAAACAGATGCCGTCCTGTCAATCACATTTGCAATCAAAACATCAATCCCCTGTTCGATCATATCCTGAATCATTCGAATCTGCAAATTCTGATCCCGCACATCCTCCGCAACGATAAGCTTTGCCACCCCGTCGCCCGCTGCCGCTTCAATTCCTTTGCGAACAGACGCGTTATAAACACAGACGCCGATTTGAGGCAAATCCTGTTCTTCTGCACTGACAGCCGCTCCTGCTTCTGACAGGATATGAAGAAAAACTGACAGTACTAAACAAAAATGTGCCTTTCTGTATTTTCCACATTTTCTTTTCATAAACAAATTTACCTCCATCTCTTTGTCTCTTGGCAGGACTTCTGAAGCTTTTTATTTCTGAATTTCTAATCAAGCAGTGAAAAAACATAGCTTACATTTTCAGAATCATACAGATTTTCCAAAGTAATCAGACGATACGGGATACCGTCTGAATTTGTTTGCGTCATCTCTGCACCGCACAACTCTTCAAATGCAGAATATCCAAGTGTAAAATATGACGGATACAAAAGTGCACTGGCTGCTCCACATTCGAGAGCTTCTGTCTCCATCGGACGGCCTGTGCCCAAAAGCGGAAGCCCGGCAGGCAGCCGACCAGTCTCTTTCATCTGCAATGCAACCTCCGTCGCCGTTTCTCCCATGGCCAGGAGAAACACCCCTTCCTGATTTATTTTTACCTGATCTTCCTTCGAAAGCCCCTGCTGTCCATATTCTATCTCCTGATAAGAAATCTTTTCCGGCAGTGCGCTGCGCGCACCCTGCAGTTGCCGCAGTGCAGCCTTATCATCCTGCAACAGGAAAAAAATAATGGACTTTGCTCCCTGCTCCAGCGCCTTCTGCACCAGCAAACGGCCAGCCTCCTCATCGTTACACACGCTGTCCTCCTCAGAGTTGCCAATCATAAGTACCGACAATCCAATCTGGCCGCACAGTCTTTCTATTTCACTTATTTTACTGTCATCGTCCGTTTTTTCCTGAAAACAAATAACGCCCTGTATCTTGTCCTGATCTTTCATTTTTATCAGCTGACTCCTGACATCCTCCTGCCAGATATACAGACTGACCGTTGCCTCCTGCTTTTTTGCCGCAGCATTTGCTCCCTGCATTACTTTCTGTGATGCGGCGTCAGGTGTTCCGGCTACCAGCACTGCACAGGTGACAGCCTCTGCCGCATGCCTCAGATCCTTCCACCAGAAAAAAAAGCTTCCGCACACCGTCAAAACAATTGCACACACTGCGGCCAGAACCTTCCATCCTGCTGTGTTTTTCCCTTTTTTCCGCATGCTCTTTCCTCTCTTTACGCATCCTAATCATTTCCGATTGTTTTTATATAGCCAGTTCGGACTTTTCCGAATCAATTTCTGGATTATTGCTCCTGCCGCATGACCGGCATCCTGATTTCAACCTGAGTCCCCACATCTTCTTCACTCGTAATGGTCACGCCATATGATGGACCGAAGTTCAGCAAAATGCGTTCGCTGACATTTTTCAAGCCGATTCCCCGTTCTGCCGGCTCGCTTGCCAGAATAGTTGCCAGCTTTTCCTCAGGAATCCCGACCCCATCATCCCGGACAGACAGTACAACATCCTCTCCCTGTATTCTTGCGGAAATATAAATATGAAGCGGTTCATCTCCGTACTCATCAATCGCATGAGTAATTGCATTTTCCACAATCGGCTGGATAATAAGTTTCGGCATCATCATTTTACCTGCCTCTGGCTCAATATCAAAAAAACACAGAAACCGGTCCGCAAATCGCATTTTTTGTATAATTACATAATTCTGGACATATTCCATTTCCTCTCTAATTGTAATCATGGAAAACCCTCTGCTGATCGATATACGGAACAACCTGGCAAGAGCACCGACCATAGTAATGGCATCTTTGCTTTTCCCCTGCTCCTCCATCCAGATAATCGAGTCCAGGGTATTATACAGAAAATGCGGATTAATCTGCGCTTCCAGTGCATGAAACTCCAGCCTTCGCTTTTTTTCCTGCTCCTCCTGAATCTGCTCCATCAGCCTTTGTATCCGTTCCAGCAGATGGTTCAATGCCACTCCAACTGCATAGATTTCACGAAGTCCTGTCTCCGGAACAGATGCATCAGTATCCAGTGTAACTGCATGTACACTTTCTTCCAGATCATGAAGCGGCCGGAGAATCAGACGGACAATCACAGCCCCAGTCAATGTACTGATTGTCCCACAGATCAACAAAATCGTCAGAAACGACTTTACCAAATTCCGGTCCATTGTCATCGCATCTTCGGAATACGTCACGCCGACAAGCCTCCATCGTGTCTGTCCTATCACGGAAACAGACAAAAGTCTCTTTTGGGAGCCTTCATAATCATGTGTTGTTCCAACCACCTGTTTTTTTACCGCATCCAGCTCTTCCACAGCCAGTCCATTGTCCAGCAAAAGAAGATTAGGGTGGGTAATCAATTCATCCTCCTCATTGAGAATATAGAAGTAACCCTTTCCATTTAACGTCATGGTATTAATCGTATTGGCAAACGGCATGTAGCTGATATCCATAAGCATAACACCGCTGTGAGCCTCTCCATTGTGCTGATAAGAAATCAGCTCAGAAAGCGTAATGACATAAGAGCGATGTGCCTGAAAAACATTCTGTACATGCGGTCTCGAAAACCGTGTAACCACGCCGTCCCCTTCCAGTGCTTTCCGGAACCACTCTGCTGTACGAATTTCCTCCGGGTTCAAACGGATTCCGCCCTCTGTATCCAGAATTGCATTGCCCTGCGTATCAAACAACGCCATTGCCAGAACTCCCGGATCGTTTTTCCGGATATTCCTCAGAAGCCGAACCTGTTCTTCCCCTGACAAATTTTCCATCTGAAGCATCGAACCTGCTGTATGTAATGTATGAATCATAGCCTCCATCTGGCTCTCCACATGGCTTACTGTCTGCAGCATCATTTCCTGAATCCGCTCTTCCGAACTCGTCTGCAGCTGCCTGTGCATAACAGGCAACCAGATGAAAGACGTCAGAACGAGAATAAAAATATTGCTGGCCAGCAACACCACAAGCAACACACTCATTAAAGATCTTCTCTTTGTATGATTCCTCCACTGTCTTTTCATATGTGCTCCTGTTTTCTGTTTCTCACCGATGAAGCTGAATAGCCAAAATAATGTTTAAATGCAAAGCTGAAATAGCTTGGCTCCGGAATGCCAACCGCAGCTCCGACACGCGCCAATTTCCAGTCCGTTGTTGTCAGAAGATGCATGGCTCTGTTCATACGCAGCTCCTCCAGCACTCTGTGGAATGTTTTACCCGTTTCTCTTTTAAAAACCGTATTAAAATAAGAAATTGACACATGCACTGCTTTTGCTGCCTGTTCCGCACTTGTCCCTTCTTCCTGAAAATGTTCATGCAGGTAAGCAAGCGCCTGGTCTGCAATTCTGCGCGTTTCACTTACGCGGCTGTTTCCAATCAAAGTAAGTGTGCGGTTACAGACTTTCTTCAGCTGTTTTTCCACTTCGCTGGCAGAAAGGCAGTCAAGCAACCGGATAATTTCACTCTGGCCTCCCTGCCCCGCCAGTCCAAGCTCTACGCCCATATCATGACCGGCATCCAGAAACACCAGAAGAATTTTCATCAGAAACGTCCTCGCCCCTTCCGGTGATAAATCAGATACCCGATATTGGTTCAAAAGCACATTCAGCGCCCGCTCTGCCAATTCCCTGTCACACATTTTAAGCGCATATTCCAGGGCCCGCAACTGGCGTTCATCCGGACGCAGGTCCTTTCGGATACCGGTCTCAATATCAGTCAGTAAAATTGCCTGACCCTCCGCATTAATCATACTGTACTCCAGCGCGAAAAAGGCCCTGCCTGCCTCCTCGGGCAACTCATCCAGATCCGTACACGACGTACCGATACCGACCGCCAGACGGACCTTCAGAAAATGCTCTACCGAACAGACTGCCCGATTCAGCCGCCGGATTACATCATCAAGGGACTCCTCCCCATTTTGAAAAAGAAACAGCACCGCAAAGGTTCCCCGAAATCCAAATACATAAACGCTGCCATCCCCTGACACCTCTTCTTCCAGAATATTTGACACCGCAAATTTCATCAGCTCACGCTTCTCAATTCCGGACTCAATCATTGCATCCTCTTCCTGCATAATTTTTACACAGGCAACAGCATACCGGCTGGCTTTCAGCTGGAGTCCATAATAATCCGCAATCCTTCCATCCGTATCTTCTCCACTTCCGTTAATAAGAAGAGACGATAAATATCGTTCCCTTAATCCCGGAAGCGCCAGGTTCAGCTGCCGCCGCATGGCAAGCAAATCCTGACGCTGCTGATATTCCTGATCCATACGTCCTCTGACTTCGCTGAGCACCTCATAAAGCTCTGAAGCTGAAATAGGTTTGAGCAGATATCCAAGTACCTTTATGTCAATCGCCTGTTTTGCATATTCGAAATCACTGTATCCACTCAAAATAATAAAACGGACTGTTGGCAAAAGCTCCTGTATTTTCCTGCACATAGTCAGGCCATCCATAACCGGCATGCGGATATCCACGATCATCAAATCCGGCTGCAGCTCTTCGCACAGCCGCAGGCCATCCAGTCCGTTTGCCGCCTCTCCAACCAGCGAAAAACCGAGTTCATCAAAAGGTACTGTTTCCCGAAATCCTTCCCGGATTACCTTTTCATCGTCCACAATCATCAGTCGATACATGTTATCCCCCTGCTACTTAGCAAAATATATACGTTTACTGACTATCAAATTACAGATGCTTTCTGACTTTTCAAAATTAACTTTGGATCATATTTTATAAATGCATATCTTTCCTGTAATTATACCATATTTTAATTCCGGATTTTTATTATTTTAAAAAGGAAGCTTTCTGTATGATAAAAATGGGGCGCCTGTCCATCTTTCCTGACGCGGCACCCCTTCTTTTTTCTATGCGGACCCGGTAGGCCCCCAATCTTTATTTCTCTTTCCCGGCGTTTTGTTTTTCTGTTCGCTTTATGCGAACTGGAACCAATTCAGTCTTGCCGGTGCTTCGCTGAATGTAAGCGCCACATCATGTATACCTGTGATATTTTCAAACGGAACTTCCAGAGTATCATACGTATAAATGTCTCCCGTTCCTGCGCCATTTATGGAAGCAACCTCTTCTCCGTCTATCAGAAGCGTAATTACGGTACGCGCTTCCGCTGCTGCCAGACGAAGATACAGTTTATCAGCTCCGTCTCCAAAATCTACCTGCTGATAAATCATCGTAGCGGAAGGTACTTCCTCTCCGATTGCAAGTTCCGTAACAAGCCCAAGCTCATTTCCGTTCTTGCCAAATGCTGTAATACTTGCCGGTGTTTCCATTCCTTCTACCCGGTCAAAGTGTTCTGCCTGAATCATTGTAAATGCATCCTTCGGTTCCTGGTTTTGCAGAACAACTGTCCTCTTTGCGCAGATATCCGGGTTGCTCTTCAGTACTGCATGAACTACAACTCTTCCGTTCCCATTACCGGAAGCAGTCAGCATACCCTGCTCATCCAGTACTGCAAGATCTGTAGCGCCGCCGTCTTCATCTGTCAGGGTCCAGTCAATCTGGTCTGCTGTAATGGTCAAGTACGTACCTGGCAGATAATAACTCTCCGGATTTTCCTCAAACAACTCATTAAAGATAACGGTTTGCTGATTGCTGCCTTTATAACGCATGATATTATCAGTCTGGCCAAATCTTCCCTCTGTTGTTATCATAATGTATTCAGCAGTTTTCTTTGCTCCTTCTACATCTACTTTATTCTCTTCTGACTGATTTGTAACAAGAATATCCACAGATGCTTTTCTTCCGCCTGCCTCTGCTGTTACAACAACCGTCCCGTTTCCTGTTCCGTTTGCTTTCAGAAGTCCCGTTTCATCAATCGCTGCAAGATTGGTTTCTGTTCCGTCTGCGCCTGCCACGCTCCAGATTACCTCATCCACTGCGCTCACCGGTGTCATCTGTGCAGTCAGTGCCAGTTCTCCTCCGCTTGTACGGAT
This sequence comes from uncultured Lachnospiraceae bacterium, assembly GCA_948436005.1. Taxonomy (GTDB): domain Bacteria; phylum Bacillota; class Clostridia; order Lachnospirales; family Lachnospiraceae; genus Choladousia. The sequence goes on along the minus strand of CAOJHI010000026.1, from coordinate 10,671 downwards.
AGAATTCAGGCCCATAAGCTGGCTGACTTCAAGCTCCTCAATGTGGTCTGCCTCCTGGCCGAATTTAAACCAGTCAATTCTTGAACCACGATTTTCTGTCTGAATGTAAATATCATACGTTCCTGCCTTCAGGAAAGCGTCTGCACAAACCTTTTCCCATTCAGGTTTTACATATGCATCTGCATACGCCTGTCCCTCCGGAGTTCCCGGATTTACGCCAACCGGTCCAATTCCAAGGCCTGTCGGAAGCCCTTCCACACTTCTCGTATCCTCAAGAGGAATCACTGCAACTGGTTCTGCATGCTCCAGCTCAGCCGGATCTGTGCCTGCTTCCAGTGCATATACCTTCATACTGCCTTCCCGGTCAGAACCGACAAGTGCTGTAAATACAGACGAATCTTCATCAAATTTTACATCCTGGAACTTCACCCATGCGCCGTTTTTACGGAATGAAATCGCCGTATCAGCTGCATATGCGATGGATGCGCTTACGGTCTCAATATCATCCAGCTGTTTGCTGATCATGCTGTAATCATCGTAATCAGATGCCAGCGTCACATCTGTCAGATCGCGGATTGCCGGAGCCTTTGCCCCATTTTCCTCGGTCATTACAAGCGCTGCACTGTTCTGTACTGTCGCCTCTGTATCAGAAGACGGAACGACACGGATTGTATAACTTCCCGGCTCAACGATTCCTTCCTGCGCTTCTACATCGTATACGCTCATAGTATCTGTAATATCAATATCAAAGGAGAACATCCGTACTTCATTCGGCTGAATGTCTTTCAGACGGTCGTACGCAATTAACCTCTGATTTGCCTGCTTAATGCGGGATTCCTCTCCTGTGTAGGAGCTGTACACCTGCACAACCTCATCACTTGCATATTTGCCAACGTTCTTAACCTGTCCGCTGACTGTTACTCTGCCATTCTGAACCGGAGACAGCTTCACACCTGAATATTCAAAGTCACCATACGTAAGTCCATATCCAAACGCATACAGCGGTTCTCCGTTAAAATACTGGTATGTTCTCTCGCCTTTGATGATATCAAAGGTCATAAGACCTGTATTGATGCTTCCGTTCATGTTGCTCAGATTGTCATTTGTCTCTTCATCATAGTCAGGCCATGCATAAGATGCCGGTGCATGATCCTCGCTCGCTCCGATCATATCAGAAATCTCTTTATACCAGGTTGCTGTCAGACGGCCTGCCGGTGAAGCTGCACTTATTGTTCCATCTTCTTCATTTTCAAGATATCCCGGATATTCTGCAAATGCTTCCGGTGTATCGCCAATGTTGTGGTCCGGAAGAGATGGTGCAAATCCCTCCTTAGGTACGCTGTATCCGTCATCAAACAAAACGCTTACAAGCGCGCTTCCTTCCTCCTGTCCCGTATGGCCGATCTCCAGAATTGCACGTACTTTATCATTGGAAGCCACTTCTTCATTAATTGTCATCGCATTACCTGTCTTGACAACCAGGATAACGTCACGTCCGAGATCCTCTGTTACATGATGAATCATACGCATCTGCTGATCACTCAGCCCTGTATGATACAAATCAAACGCTTCTCTTGAATTCAGATGCGGTTCATATCCGAGTACAAGGATAACCGGCGCTTCCTCTGAAGCATTTGCGAGCGTCTCATCAATCGCCTGCTCGCTGGAGCGAACGGTCTCAATATCAAATTTGCTCTGTTCAGCCAGGCTGTCAATTGCCTCATCTGTTGCATCCGTATCAACCTTGCTACTGTATACGCTCACACCATCCGTGTGCTCTTCATTGCGGTACGGCCCGATTGTGCTCAGATCTGCTACAATGTGGCCATCCTCTGTCACCATCACGTAACTGCCGTTGTTCGTGTCTTCATCATCCGCATCGTATGCTTTGCCTGTTCCTCCATTGCTGCCATTTCCGGCAATCAGGTTATAAAGGCCGTATTTCCCGTCTGTTGTTGGTACAACACGGAATGTCTGATAATTTACATATGCAGTCTCACCTGTCAGCTTGTTTGCCTCGCCCGGTGCAGATGTATTGTTTACCATTGTTACAGAATACTTGTTATTGTCGCCTGTAGCATACGGCGTAACCTGTACATACTGATTGTTGATTACAGTACGCAGTAAATTGTAAGTGGAGCCGTAATCATACCGCTCGAAAAGGAGCGGGGTATCTTCCATCGTGACACCGTCACTTTCGCCGGTTGCCATTACCGGAACGTCTTCTTCCATAGAAGTTCCTGCTACCCGATAAACAGGATTGTCTGCATTTTCCAGATACTTTCCATTTGCTGCACGGATCGCAATCGTATCAATCGCTCTGTCAAACGCAACGTTATCTTTTCCGAGTTTATTTTCAAGTGCATCCTTGATTGTAACGCTGTACTGACGTGCACCAGTATAGTGGTCATTCAAAATCTGATCAGAAAGCGGCCCAAGAAGAACAGCCTGATCTGTTTTGTCCCCATCAAGCGGAAGAATACCGTCATTTTTCAACATAACAATCTGTTCCTGTGATGCACGGAACGCAACACCGCGATTATTTTTTACAACTTCCGTCCTGTCCTGGGAGGTCTCGCCGCCTGGCTGCAGATATGGACTCTCAATTCCCATCTCATCCAGATCTCCGAGTCTGAGAGCAAGTGCCAGTCCCCGGCGTGCATTTTCTTCAAAATCTTCCTCTGTCATCATTCCTCTTACATAAGCATCCCTCAGAGGACCGGAAGCACCGCCATTATTTCCACCATTATTGCTGCCGTAGCTTCTGAAACTCCAGCTCATCTGTCCGTTCTTTGCACCCTGCGATACGCCAAATGCTCTCTCCAGAGGATTATCTCCGAAATAACGCTGACTGTGGACAAACATACTGGAACCGCTTCCATAATCATTTACTGTCGTATATTCGTAATGTCCGGTTCCATCGTAATCCGGGGTCCATTCATTCATCAGAAGGTTCTGAAGCGGGCTTACGGAAAACGGAACTCCATTTACCATCTGGTAAGTATTCATCAGTGACTTTGCATTACCGGAAGCTACCGGATATTGGAAGGAACGGCTGTAATACTCATAGAAAGCTCTTGGCCGCATAACAATGTTTGTCCACAAACGGTTAATCTCTGCATTGTACGGCATCGGATGCTTCAGTCTTGGCAAAAACTGCATATACCCATCTGATGTCCTCTGATTCAGTCCGGCAGCAGCAGCATCTCCCAATGTACCGGTCAGATAAGAGTCTTCTCCGTATGTCTCATAAGAGCGTCCGAAACGTGGGTCATGCAAAAGGTCAAGAACCGGGACAAGCCTGACTGCTGACCCGTTATCTGCCAGCGATTCCCTGGCAACTGTATCACCAAATTCATACATCAGCTGTTTATCCCATGACTGGGACAGTCCGATCGGGCTCGGGAACACAGTAGCAATCTTCCGGTCATCCACACCGTGCAGGCCTTCTCCTCCGCCTCTTCTTATCGTATTGAGTCCAAGACGGTTAATTTCCGCCCCACCCTGCGACAGTTCAATCTTTTCCTCCAGTGTCAGCTCTGAGATAATTTCATCAATTCTCTCATTAATCGGCGTATCGCTTTTCATAAATGCATAAGGTGCATTCGGTGTAAACGAAGCCGTCTGTGCCATTGCCGTAAAAGGTGTAGTCGCAGCTACACATCCCGTCATTGCCATTGCCAGAAGCTTTTTAGATCTGTTCATACATTCTCTTCCTTTCTTTTTTATTTTTGATATCTTTACTATACAGATCTCTTGGAAAAACTGGAATGCGATTTACGACAGTGGATTTACGAAAAACGCCACGATTTACGAATTGCAGAAATGAATAAAAAACTATCACCAAAAAAGCCCCGGCATAACACCAAAATGCTATGCCGGGCTTTTCACTGCTGTATTACTTACTTTTTACTGTCTTTTGCGCCTGCGGGAAAGAACAGGGATGCCTGCCATGAGAACTGCTGCAATTACAAGCAGAACCACATACAGCATGATCGGTGTGTTATCTCCGGTCTTTACTGCTTCTTTTTTCTTATCATCCTTTTTGTCATCTTTTTTCGGATCGTCTTTCTTTTCTGTTTCTTTCTCCGTCGGTTTTTCTGTCTCGATCTCTTCCTCTTCCTTCTGCGTATTTGTAAGCGTCAGCTCCGCTGTTCTGCGGTCAGTCAGATTCAGAGTTACCGCACCTTCACCTGTCATCGTGTACTCAAAATCAGCATCCTTTGTTACCGGTCTGCCGTCTGCGTTCACTTCTGTCACGTAAAGTGTTATCTCCTCGCCTTCTGCCATGTATACTTCTACCGTAGTACTTGCGGAAGACTTTCCGTCCATATCGATTGCAACCATGCTGTCGCCGCTGTCAGCCGGCTGAGTATAAGCTGCATCCTTAAACAGACCAAAATAGAAAATTTCGTCGCTCTTCAGTGCTTTTCCATTTGTCTTCTTTACCAGTTTCGTAATTGTCAGCTCTGCATTGTCGTATTTCGCAGCGCCCGTATTCAGGAATGCGTTTTCAAATGTAAATGCCGCAGCCTGTCCGTTTTCTGTAATGTCAACCTTCTGGTTTCCGGTCTCTCCGTAGTATACCTGGAATTCAACGCCCTCCAGAATACCATTTGTTACAACTTCGCCTGCTGCATTTGTCTCTGCTACGTAGTAGCTTCCTTTCTGCAGGCCGTCAAAGGTAACGGATGCGGAAGAATTCTCCCGGTTAAAGGAAAGTGCTTTCACGTCGCCAACTCTCTGCGTCAACGCTGCATCTGTGAACAGAGCTACATAGAATTCAGCATTGTCTACTGCATATGCATTGTCTGAAGCTGCCTCTACCAGATTCAGCGTTACATTTACTGCACAGTTATACGGATCTTCTGTTGCAACAGCTGCTGCTTCCACGGACACGCTCAGAACATCTGCCTCACTGCCCGGAACCGGATCTGCACTACCGGATACGGTTGCTTTTCCGGTCAGCGTATTTCCAAGATCCTCTGCTGTAACGACATGGCTGTACGTAAATGTTCTCGTCTCACCGACTGCCAGAACTTCCAGGTCTTCTGCCTGTCCGTCCGGAACAACTGACGTTCCGTCTGCACGGCTTATCACGCTTTCTACTACGACATTCTTCAGCGGCATATTTCCTGCGTTTGTTACTGTTACCGTATAAGTAACTGTTTCGCCAAGCTTATAAACGCCGTCAGTACCCGGTGTGGATGTAATGTTCAGGGCTGCCTCAAGCTTCGGCTCATGCGTTGCCACTTGCATTTTCCATAAAATCCCGCATAATTCTCGTATCATCTGCCACCTCTCCGTCACGGTGCGCTGTCAGAAGCGCCATACCATAGGCAGCACCTTTTTTAATCATTCCACTTTCGAAATTCCGACGGTGAAACGCCATACTTCTTCTGAAAAACATTGCAGAAATATGCCGCATCCCGATACCCCACCATAGTTGCAATTTCTTCAATAGAATATCCCAGCTCACCAAGCAGCTCTTTTGCCTTCTTCATACGAACTTCTGTCAGGTAGTCGCTGAATTTAATACCAAGTTCCTTTTTAAAAAGGCTGGATAAATAATTAGGGCTGACGTATGCTTCCTTTGCCGCACTTTCCAGCGTTACTTTGCTGCCGAAATTCTGGTCAATATAATCACGTACCGTACGGCACACGGCCGATACTGCCGCACAATTGAAGCGTTCAGACGGCCGCCGGTTTACAATTTTGCGCAGAGCTTCATTGATTTCGTCCCGGTCCACCGGTTTCTCCAGAAAATCCCTCACTCCAAGGCGCATCGCAGTCTGTGCATACGTAAAATTAGCGTATGCGCTGGTTATCACAAAATAAGGCGCTGCACCAGCCTCCAGTGCCTTTGCAATAATTTCCAGTCCCGTCATGCCCGGCATCATAATATCTGTCACAACGATTTCCGGATGAAGCTCCTGAATTTTCTCCAGCAGCTCAGAGCCATTCTCTGCACGCCAGACTAGCGTAAGTCCCAATCTTTCCCATTCAATCAACATTTCCAGCATATCCAGAGCAATCTTTTCATCATCTGCAAGGATCACTTTCAACTTCTTATCTCCTCTCAAAAAAATTTCGTCTTTATCTCATCTTTACCCGATTTCTACCTGATTTTCTATCTGAATCTCTATTTGATTTTTATCCGACCGGCACCCACAGCTCCACCCTGGTTCCTTCACCCGGCGTACTTTCAATCAGACACCGGGCCTGTCCCTCATAATACATCTGAAGCCGTTGGAATGTATTTTTTACACCGATTCCATCACTGTCATCGTATTCATCCCATTCCAGCAGACTCTCTTTTACTGATGCAAGCCTTTCCGTATTCATCCCTGCCCCATCATCCTCCACGGTTATTTGAAACATAGTTTCTTTTTTACTGGCCGTGATCCTAATCCTGAACGGACGTGACTCTATCCCCATACCGTGAATTATTGCATTTTCACAGAACGGCTGCAATATCATAGCCGGAACCAAAATATCCTCGCATTCCTCTGAAACAGTAAGTTCTGTCAGCAATCGTTCCCCAAAACGCGCTTTCTGAATTTCCAGATACAGTCTCACATTTTCTATCTCTTCCCGAAGCCGCACCGTCTTATCCAGACTTACCAGTGAATAGCGAAAATATTTTGCTGTTTTAACTGCAAACTGCCTGGTACGCTCCGCCCCTTCTGCGATCGCAAGTCCCGCTAAAATATTGAAGGTATTAAACATAAAGTGCGGACTCACCCTGGACTGCAAAAGCCGGAGCTTGGTACGGTCCAGCCTTGCCCGAAGATTGGCATTGCTGACCTGCGTATGAGCAAGATTTCGCTCCAGTTCTGCTTTATTTTGCAGCTCCTGCATACTTCGATTATTTGTCTCCACCATGCGGTAAAACACATTGTTCAGTATGTCCAGCTCATCTGCTTCGCGTTCCAGATAATTTAAACGGATTTCCGTGTTCCCGGATATGATTTTCTGAAACTGCTGCGTAAGATTACTGACCGGGTTCAGGATATGCCGTGTTATTTTTCCCGTATATCGTACAAAGTAGGCAAAAATAATTCCTCCTCCAGCCAGCAGCCCGGCCCAGATCATCATCTGCACCTCTTTCATCCGGCTTCTTCTTTTTATCATATAGTTTTCCAGCGCATCATAAAAGTTCCGTTTCAGGCTTTCCAGCTCCATCCGGTACCGGTTGGCACAGGAATACTGGTCAACTCTCACCGACTCCTTTTCTGCATCCATTTCCAAGAAAAGAGTTCCGTTTTCCTCAAGCCCCGAAGTCAGAATGAACAGGTCTTCTATCCTGGGATCCAAAATTTCATATTTTAATTTTTCAGCGCCGGACATGAGACTGGACAATCTTTCCCGAACGCCTTTCTCCGTCTGAACGCCGGGTGTCTGCATATGCGAATACAAAAGATTATCCAGATCCTCAAGATCATTCCAGAAAAGCGAAAACACCTCATAATTTTCCAGTACCCGGTCACTGCTTCGGTCGCAGTATATCATGGCCGCCAGACTGATACAGATAATGAGAAACAGACATAGCACCAGCCACACGCAGTACCGAAAAAATTTTTTCCGAATCGAAACAAATCCTTTTTTACTATTTTCCATCTGGCTCACCGACATCCTTTGCTGTTACAATCCGGCAGTCTACCGTTTCCATGCGATTTTTCACCGCTTCAGAATCTTCCGCCATTTCTCTTAGCAGCTTTGCACAGATACAGCCACACTCCTCAAAATTCTGTACCACAGCCGCATCAATTCCTCCTGACGTTAGTTCTTCTTCCACCTGCATTGGAAGATCAAAGCAGATTACGTATACCTCCTCCGTTTTTTGCAGCTCCTTTAAAGCTGCCGCTGCTGCGATTCCGGATGCTGAATCAAGGCAGAAAAGAATCCCTGTCTCAGGACTTGTCAACAGCAGCTCTTTTACCTCTGCTTTGGTCACGAGGCTGTCCGGAGAACACTGCTTTTCTGTCAAAATTTCAATCGAACTGCCCTCCTCTTCTGCAATTAGAGACATAATTCCTTCCCGTCTCTGTTCTCTGCTGCGCGTTTTGTTTGATGCGATCTGGGGCGCAGATAAAATGACAGCCTTTCCACCACCCGTCTTTTCCAGAGCTGTTCTGGCTGCCAGCCGGCCCGCTGCCTGGTTGTCCGTTCCCACATATGCATCCCGGCCACCCTCCGGACAGTCGCCATCCACAAAAATCAGCCGTATTCCGGCATCCTTCAGCTTTTTTAACATTTCCAGATCTCTGACAGAAGAACCGCTGAGAATCAGAACATCTGAATCAAGATCAATCGCCGTATTCACCTTGTACTCCAGATCCCGATAATGACCGAGCTCCACCACATGACTGCTCAGATACACTTTTTCATCGCCTTCCAGCTCTTTCTTCAGCTGCACTGCCACATGCGAAATTGTGCTGCTGACACCATTATTTGGTTCTGATGAAAATATAACGGCACGAAGTGGTTCTGCAGCTGTCTGTGTTTCGGTATTCTTTCTGAAGCGACTACACAGACCACCCACGCATGCAGCAACCAGCATGGCAAAGACAAACCCAGTGACTATAAAACGAGCTTTTTTCTTTCTGTACATTCTATCTCCTTTGCAAGCAAGTGAACTTCTTACAAGCTATTTGACTCTCAGCATAGCTGCTCGTTCGCTTATGCAGTTCGCCTTTGCAAGCAAGCAAACTTCTTATAAGCTATTTGACTCTCAGCATAGCTGCTCGTTCGCTTATACAGTTCGCCTTTGCAAGCAGGCGAACTCCTTATAAGCTATTATATCAGCTCAAAAAAGGAAGTCACTACGAAAATGTTACTAATACTTGTGATATGTTATCAGAACCTTTCCGGCCTCTGGATTTTTTCTGCAGCATCCGCTATAATCCACTCAATTCCGGAAGAAACTTGAAAAAATTAAGTAAGGATTTCTCGCCGCAAACGGCAGAAAGGAGATTGGAATGAAAATCAGAATGAAGAAAAATTTGACTGGGTTTGCACTCGCCGGTCTGATGGCAATTAGTGCTGTGACGCCTGCTTTTGCCAAAGCAAATCAGGGTGAGTATTTATATGAAAACAAATATTTATGGACAATTCCAACAGACAGCTTTACCTGGGATACGTACTATTCCCTCTATGATCATCATAAGGGAATGGGCCGCGATGCCTATGACAAAACTGCTTACAGCATTGACGACATTGTAAACAGCCCTCTTGGCGAAGGTATGGTAGAAAATGTCGCAAACTTTTTGATTTACCCGGACGAAAATGATCCCGCTGTTTATCAGTACTGGGAGGAGCTCGGTATCAAGAAGGAGCTGCACGACGGCGATGACCAGGACAGAAAATGGTCGTCCTTTGTCCCTCTCTCTGCCTATGAAGAAGAAAATGCAGATAAAAAATATCCTGTACTGTTTGTTTTCCATGGAAACAACAACCCAATCTATTTCATCGAATCCTGGGGATATCCGAATCTGGTGGCAGAAGAAGAATTTATCTGCGTTATGCCGTGGGCAAGAAACGGCGGTAAAACCAGCGACGAAAATGATGGCGCTTTCCTGACCGAGGAAGTTGACCGTATTCTGGAAACGCTGCGGGCTGATTATCCGATTGACGAGAGCCGCATCTACGCGACCGGATTTTCACTCGGAGGCCGTTCTACCGTCAATCAGCTTATGAAGCATCCGAATCTTTTTGCAGCAGTCGGCGTTGGCGGTCAGCATACGTATGGAGTCAGCATTGTTGATGATGAATGGGCTGCCCTGAAAGAAACGCCTATGATTACCATGGCCGGAACCTGCGACCGCAACAACCATTTTCCGTACGGCCAAAAAGGCGCCGGCCAGATTGAAGGCCTGAACCGGTGGCTTGCACTCAACGGCATTGATGATTCCTTTACAGAAGAAGAATGTATTGACATTGCAGATCATTCTCCTTATGTAGCAGAGCGAAAACTCGGACTTACCTCTGACAACACCTGCATCCAGTATTATGACGGAACGCAGTACTATACAGCGAACTGGTACAATGACGATGGCGTAAACATGGTACAGGCAATCGCCATTGAGGGCATGCCGCACTGGCTGACCGGCGCATTCCCGAAACTGGTTTGGAACTTTATGAAACAGTACGCCAGAGATACCGAAACCGGGGAACTGATTGTCCTGAATCAGGATAATGAACTGCAGCTTACCCCCGAAACCATTGATTATAATAAAGAAGGAACTTTTATCCAGAGCTTTACCACGGACACCACAGTCGGCGGAGACATTCTCATCAACCTGAAGGCTTCGACAGACATCAAGTCCTTCGTGATAAAAGATGAAAAGGGCAGCACGCTGGATTCCATTGCCACGGAATTCAACCATGGCGAAGACGGCTATGACAACTGGGTGATCCGCACCAGTGTCAGCGAAGCCGGAAGACGCGTCCTCACCCTTGTTCCCACAAGCGATAAATACGGAGAAAAAGACGGGCTGAAATTCCCGGTTGTTGTAAGCGAAATCAAGTAGGAAAGATACCGGCCAACTTGTATGCGCCTCTGCACAAAGGAAATAGGGGGCTTTATTAACGCAGCCCCCTTAAAGATTTTCTTTCGGGAGTATCCCAAAGATTGTGTAAACCTCCAAACTGATGTAAGATAAAATTACT
>CAOJHI010000025.1 GCA_948436005.1 uncultured Lachnospiraceae bacterium | reverse complement strand
TTTGAATAAAAATATGTTTCGCACACTTCCGCGATATAAAAAACGGAACAGAAAATCCTTGGAAAGGGAACTCTGAGATGAAAGTAAGAATCAAATTTTCAAAATATGGCATTATGAAATTCATCGGCCACCTGGACGTTATGCGTTATTTTCAGAAAGCAATCCGAAGGGCCGGAATTGATATTGTATATACCGAAGGTCTAAGCCCTCATATGGTCATGTCATTTGCTTCACCTTTGGGTGTCGGGCTGACAAGTGACGGCGAATATATGGATATTGAAATCAAAACGCCGATTTCTTCCTCCGAAGCCATCGACGCATTGAACCGCGTCGGTGTAGAAGGAATCCGCGTAACCGGTTTTTATCAGATACCGGAAGGAAAAGCCAGCAAAGCCATGACTCTGGTCGCTGCAGCTGACTATGAACTGCGTTTCCGAAAAGGTCATGAGCCAAAGCTTGACTGGCAGTCTGACATTTCGCACTTCTTTGCCCGAAAATCTATTTTAGTGATGAAGAAGACCAAAAAATCAGAAAAAGAAGTAGATATCCGGCCTATGATTTATCAGATGACCGTAAATGGCGGAACTGTTTTTATGAAGCTTGCTTCCGGCAGCGCTGCAAACCTGAAACCAGAGCTGGTCATGGACACGTATCTGCAGACGCTTGGTATTGTTCCGGAGCCGTTTGCATATGAAATCCACCGCTGTGAAGTATACGCCGATCTTGGCCCAGAAGGGAAACCAAAACTGACAGCGCTCGGTGCGCTTGGTACTGAAATCAAATAATTAGAATCAAATAACCGGAATCAAAACCTTGAACATTCAGTTTGCATCAGCAGCGAATTATCTACCATAAAATGGAGAAAGGTATTTATGAAACAGTATCTGATTACCCGGATGCAGGGCAGAATATTTTCTTTTTTGCTGCATGACCAAAAAGCAGTGGAAATTCACTGCGACCCGAATGAGACAGCCGGGCTACTTGGTAATATTTATATCGGAAGAATCAAAAATATTGCCAAAAATATCGGGGCAGCTTTCGTTGAAATTGCCCCCGGGCGTGTCTGTCATCTGGCCCTTAAGGATATGAAATATCCTGTTTATACAAAAAAAGGTGCATCCCGCCTTCCACAGGCCGGAGACGAGCTTCTGGTTCAGATATCTCAGGAGGGGATTAAGACGAAATATCCGTCCGTATCGACCAATCTGACGTTTCACGGAAAATACGTCCTTCTGACTACCGGCAATACGGCGATTTCCGTATCTGCCAAGCTCCCAAAAGAACGCAGAGAACAGCTGCGGGATTTCGTAGAACAATGGGAGAGCGGAAAAGCAGTCCTGGAGCCCCAGGAAACCCGGGAATTCGGTTGGCTTATCCGAACCAATGCAGGCCAGGCCTCTGACCAAGAAATCACTGCGGAACTAATGCAGTTGCAGGAGCGTTATCAAACACTCCTGTCCCAGGCAAACTTCCGCACCTGTTTTTCCTGTCTTTTCAGTACGCCGCCTTCTTACCTTTCCAGACTGGCAGATCTCTATGATACGGACGCGCAGAAGATTATGACGGATGATGAAAAGCTGTATTCAGAGATCAGTGAATATCTTACACAGCACCAGCCAGGAGACTTACACAAACTTTCACGCTATGAAGACCGCATGATTCCGATGCAGAAACTGTATTCACTCGAACACCGTCTGGAGCAGGCGCTGCGGGAAAAAGTCTGGCTGGACAGCGGCGGATATCTCGTAATTCAGCCTACTGAAGCTCTGACTGTAATTGATGTGAATACAGGAAAATTTGAGGGCGGGAAAAAAACAGAGAATGCTTTTTTGAAAATCAATCTTCAGGCAGCCAGGGAAATCGCACGGCAGATTCGGCTGCGGAATATCAGTGGAATTGTGATTGTTGATTTTATCAATATGAAAGAAGAAGCTTCTAAAAAAATGCTTCTTTCTCTGCTGGATGATGAGCTGAGAAAAGATCCGATTCCAACCTGTCTTATTGATATGACAAAACTGTCCCTCGTAGAAATTACACGGAAGAAAAAAGAAAAGCCTCTGGCTCAATGCTGCCACGAATGTGTGGCTTCAAAACAGTAATTATTCCAAGCATAATCAGAATCTGCTGCAGAAGATATGAATATTATTAATTATTTTATTATTTCTGCATATACTGATACAGTAAGAGAAAGTCCTGAATCAGACGGGAGAAAAATACCGAAGTTGTGGCTTATGAAAACGCCGGCTGCCGTACATAGTATTTACAGGAGGTATTTTATGTGTACAAGTCTCACGCTGCAAACAGGACATTTTTATTTTGGACGAAATCTTGATCTCGAATATTCCTTCAATGAACGTGTTGTCATTACCCCGCGTCATTTTCCGTTTGTTTTTCGCAAAGCAGGTGTTCTGCACAGTCATTATGCGATGATTGGTATGGCGTCTGTGATTGACGGCTATCCATTGTATGCAGATGCCATGAATGAAAAAGGCGTCTGCATTGCCGGTTTGAACTTCCCGGACAATGCTTATTATCCGAAAAAAGAAGAACCTTTTAAAAATAATATTTCGCCTTTTGAGCTGGCTCCCTGGCTGCTCGGACGTTGCAGCAGCGTAGCGGAAATCCGGGAGCAGCTTAAAGAGACGCATCTGGTTGACATACCGTTCCGGGAGGATATTCCAAACACCCCATTGCACTGGCATATCGCAGACCGGGATGATTCAATTGTACTGGAATGCACGAAAAATGGAATGAAGGTCTACGACAACCCGGTTGGCGTCATGACGAACAATCCACCTTTCGATTTCCAAATGCTCAATCTTAATCAGTACCTTTCGATCAGCTCCGGGTATCCGGAAAACTGTTTCAGTACTTCGCTTGATTTGTGTCCGTTCGGACAGGGCTTTGGCGGGATTGGCCTTCCAGGCGATTTTTCCCCGGCATCCCGTTTTGTCAAAGCTGCCTTTCTGAAAATGAATTCCCTCTGCAACGGTGATGAGGAGAGCAGTATTGCACAGTTTTTCCATATTTTAGACAATGTATCCATGGTACGCGGCAGTGTTTATAATCAGGACAAAAAATGCCTTACTACAACTTATTCCTGCTGTATGGATTGCGATGAAGGTATTAATTATTACAAAACATACTATAACAATCAGATCAATGCAGTAAGCCTGCGCTGGGCAGATCTTGACCAGAGTTGCCTTCTCGAATATCCGCTGGAAAAAACGCAGCAGATTGCATGGAGAAATTAAACAACAGAAATTTAAAAATCCTGTTGTTTCTTTGAAAAAACATTGACTCAGCCCACAATATATGCTATTTTATTTAAGTATGCCGCACAAAGAGGTATAAGTGTCTTTTGACCACCGAATTTGGCGAGTAATGATAAACAGGAGGTGCCATATGTACGCAATTATTGCAACAGGTGGTAAACAGTACAAAGTAGCCGAAGGCGATATCGTTAACGTAGAAAAGCTGGGTGTTGAAGCTGGTGAAACTGTTACTTTTGACCAGGTACTTGCAGTAAAAGGTGACGCACTCAAGGTTGGCGCAGACGTTGCTTCCGCAACCGTTACCGCAACCGTTGTCAAGAATGACAAGGCAAAGAAAGTCATCGTTTACAAGTATAAGAGAAAAACCGGTTACCACAAGAAAAACGGTCACAGACAGCAGTACACACAGGTTAAAATTGAAAAGATCAATGCTTAAAAAATTAATGTTTAAATGATTCATTTTTAGATTAATTTTTAATTGAAAAGAGCTAATTGACATGATTCAATTCACAGTGTGGAAATCCAGAGATCAGTACAGGGGATTTGAGAGTGCAGGTCATGCCGGATATGCAGCAATGGATGAAGATGATATTATCTGTGCTGCGGTTTCTGCTCTGACCATCAATACGGTGAATTCCATTTCGTGTTTTACCGAAGATGCGTATGAGCTTGAGCAGGCAGAAGACGGCGGTTTTCTCCGGGTTTATTTTCCGGAAAAGCCGGGCAGCAAAGTAGCCCTGCTGATGGACAGCCTTGTTCTTGGGATCAGGAACATTGAGGCTGATTACGGAAATGAATATATTACCTTAAGAGTTGAGGAGGTGTAACTATGTTAAAGATGAACCTTCAGTTCTTCGCTCACAAAAAGGGAGTTGGTTCTACCAAGAACGGCAGAGATTCCGAATCCAAGAGACTTGGAGCAAAGAGAGCAGACGGACAGTTCGTAAAAGCTGGAAATATTCTTTACAGACAGCGCGGAACAAAGATCCATCCGGGTCTGAATGTCGGACGTGGCGGTGATGATACTTTATTTGCTACAGTAGACGGCGTTGTTCGATTTGAAAGAAAAGGAAGAGACAGAAAACAGGTTTCTGTACATCCGGTAGCAGCAGAATAATTTTCGCAGGCTTCAAATCCGCATGTGGTTTGAAGCCTTCGCTTTATGTACAGGGCGCATACGGAAGTTAGCCGTTTCACGGCAGGGGCGCTCTGCATGTGAAATAAAATCTTTACCAGAAAGCAGGTGACACCATGTTTGCAGACAGAGCGCGAATTATCATACGTTCCGGAAAGGGCGGAGACGGGCATGTCAGCTTCCGCAGAGAGCTTTTCGTGCCGGATGGCGGTCCGGATGGCGGAGACGGCGGAAAAGGCGGAGACGTTATTTTTGAAGTGGATGATGGCTTGAATACACTTGTTGACTTCCGGCACCGCAGAAAGTTTTCGGCACAGGACGGGCAGGAGGGCGGCAAACGCAGATGCCACGGCAAAAATGGCTCAGATATCATTCTGAAAGTGCCGGAAGGCACGGTAATTAAAGAAGCGCAGGACGGCCAGGTGATTGCCGATATGTCCGGAGAAAACAGGCGTCAGATCATTCTGACAGGCGGCCGCGGCGGAAATGGAAACATGCATTACGCAACATCCACCATGCAGGCCCCCAAATATGCACAGCCGGGGCAGGAAGCAAAAGAACTTGAAATCCTTCTTGAATTAAAGGTGATTGCAGATGTCGGCCTTGTCGGTTTTCCGAATGTCGGAAAATCAACGCTTTTATCGAGAGTTACAAACGCGACTCCAAAGATTGCCAATTATCACTTTACCACACTTTCGCCGAATCTCGGCGTTGTCGATCTCGATGGGGGCGGTTTTGTTATTGCTGATATTCCTGGATTGATCGAAGGAGCTTCCGAAGGTGTAGGACTCGGGCACGAATTTCTCCGGCATATCGAGCGCACGCGTGTCATGATTCATATGGTAGACGCAGCTTCCGTAGAAGGACGCGACCCGGTTGATGATATCTTAAAAATCAATGCAGAGCTTGCAGCCTATAAAGAAGAGCTCGCAAAAAGGCCGCAGGTGATTGCAGCCAATAAAATTGACGCTATTTACAGCGAAGAGGAAGATCCGGTGCAGCGGCTGCGGGAAGTATTTGAACCGCAGGGAATTCCGGTATTCGCCATTTCAGCAGTCAGCGGGCAGGGGCTGAAGGAGCTCTTATACCATGTACAGCAAATGCTTCGCGAACTCCCGCAGGAGAGAATTGTATTTGAGCAGGAATATGATCCGGAAGTACGCCTTGTAGGGGAGAGTCTTCCGTTTACTGTTGAAAAATCAGCAGAAGAAGATCATGTCTATATCGTGGAAGGACCGCGGATTGAAAAGATGCTCGGATATACGAATCTTGAGTCAGAAAAAGGCTTTCGGTTCTTCCAGAATTTCCTCAAGGATCTCGGTATTCTGGAACAGCTGGAAATGCTCGGCATTGAAGACGGGGATACTGTAAAAATGTACGGACTCCAATTTGATTATTATAAAGAATAAAAAGCGCGAAGGAGGGTATCATGACAAGCAAACAGCGCGCATATTTAAAAAGTCTCGCTATGACAATGGACCCTATTTTTCAGATAGGAAAATCCAGTCTTACGCCTGAAAATACAGCTGCAATACAGGAAGCGCTTGACGCCCGGGAGCTGATTAAGGTCAGTGTGCTTCAAAACTGTATGGATGATCCGAACGAGCTGGCCCAGACCGTGGCAGAACGGACTCATGCTCAGGTTGTTCAGGTTATAGGAAAGAAAATTGTTCTGTACAAAGAAGGCAAAGAGAATAAGAAAAAGATTGAACTGCCCAAAGCAGGAAAAAAATAAACGCTGCCAGCCTGAATTTATCGGCCGTACAGCATATCTGTAATGAGGAAGAAACATGAATTCTGAAATAAGACACCGTATTGGTATTATGGGAGGAACCTTTGATCCGATTCATATCGGCCATCTGATTCTGGCAGAGTGTGCGTATGAGCAGTTCCAGCTTGAGTCAGTAATCTTTCTTCCTTCCGGCAATCCCCCTCACAAAAAGGACCGGCATGACGGCGCTTCTGACCAGGAACGCCTGGATATGACGGCGCTTGCGATTCAGGATAATCCGCATTTCACTTTGGACTGTGAGGAAATGCTCAGAAACGGTTTTACCTACACCTGTGAAACACTGCGCCTTATGAAAGAAGAACACCCTGATACAGAATATTATTTTATTATCGGGGCTGATTCCCTGATGTCGTTTGACAGCTGGAGACATCCGGAAATCATCAGCGCCAACTGTATTCTTCTGGTCGCAGTCCGCGATCAGCTTGAAACGGAAAAAATGCAGGAAAAAATGAAAGAACTTCATGTAATGTTCGGTTCCAGAATCTGTTTGCTTGACACACCAAATCTCGATATTTCCTCAACGAAGCTTCGTGAATGCCTGCGGCAGAATCGGTCTGCCCGATATTATGTGCCGAATCCGGTATTAGATTATATAAAGGAAAAGCAGATCTATCAGGAGCCTGAATAATTTCAACGATTATTATGCGCAAAGGATGAGGTATCATGTCCAATTATAATCTCGTGAAAATGCAGAAAAAACTGAAAAAATATATCGATGAGATGCGTTTTCATCATACCCTTGGAGTGATGTACACAGCAGCTTCACTCGCAATGTGCCATGGGGAGGATATTGAACGCGCTCAGGTAGCAGGCCTTCTGCACGACTGCGCAAAGTGCATTCCGAACGCAAAAAAGCTGAAGCTGTGTGCTCAAAAGAACATTCCGGTCTCTGAAATTGAGGAGAAATCCCCCTATCTTTTACACGCCCGTATCGGCGCATACATTGCACGGGAAAAATATCACGTAGAAGACCCGGAAATCCTCAGTGCAATCGAATTCCATACGACCGGAAAAGCAGAAATGACACTACTGGAAAAGATTATTTTTATTGCAGACTATATAGAGCCAATGCGGAGCAAAGCAGCCAATCTTCCTGAAATCCGTTCTTTGGCATTTCTGGATATTGATCGCGCGGTATACCTGACCATGCGCGATACCATCACATATCTCGAAAAAGAAAAAAGCTGTCTTGATAATCAGACCATTGTAGCATATAATTATTATAAAGAGCTTGTCGAAAAAAAGGAGGCATAACATGGCAGATTCGAAAGCAAAAGAAATGGCGCGCATCGCTTACCACGCGCTTGAGGATAAAAAGGCAGTCGATATTAAAATCATCAATATCGAAGAAGTTTCTGTTCTGGCAGATTACTTTCTTATTGCTTCCGGAACAAACCGAAATCAGGTACAAGCACTTGCAGACAATGTAGACGAAGCGCTCCATAAAGCAGGTTATCCGGCAAAACAGACAGAAGGATATCGCACAGCAAACTGGATTCTGCAGGATTTCGGCGATATAATCGTGCATGTTTTTGATTCGGAAAACAGGCTGTTTTATGATTTGGAACGCATCTGGTGCGACGGCAAACAGACCACCATTGATGAATTAAACGAATGACAGGAGAAAAGACATGGCTATGGATAAAACATTTTTAATTAAAAGCATTCAGAAAAAAGAGAGCATGATTGTCGCATACTGTGCTTACACCAATATGCCCCTTGTAGTATGTGATCCGGAAACTTTCAATGACCAGGTATGGATTTTTGATGACGAAGCACAGCTTCAGGAATTCGCAAAACCGTACACCGAAAAAAAGGTTCTGTTAAAAGGAATGAAATTCCTGAACCCAAGTTTTCTTGGATTCTTTTCCATGCTCTACACAATAGGTGTCAATGAGCTTGTACTTGTAAACGAATCCGGCAAAGAAACACTGGAGCTTTCTGAGCTTATCCGCAAACCGGATTTTTCCAAGCTTCCGAAAGAACAGCAGCCGCTTCAGAATGAACAGCTTCAGCTTACCGGCCTGTATTTTATGCAGGAAGCAGCACGTCCGGTTCCGAACGAAGAAAAAGAAAATCTCAAAGAGCTGGAAGAAGAGTTTGCAGCCAATCTTGTAAAGAGCCGCTATATCGTCCCGATTGAGCTGCTTGAAGGGCCGGAGAGTGACACAGAAAAGCTGCAGAACCGAAAATATAAGCTGCCAATCCTCAAGAATAAAAAAGAAGAGATCATGCAGCCGATTTTTACGGATGCCACAGAGCTTGCCAAGTTTAACAAGGATAACCGTTTCAAGGCTCTGTCCGTGCCATTTGCCGAGCTTTCAAAGCTTCTGATTAAAGATTCTAACGGATATATGCTGAATCCGGCAGGATTCCATATCGCGATGCCAAAGGCATTGCTGGAAGGGCTTCTGAAGAGATTCCAGGCATAAAAGGATTAAAAAAACGGAACCGTCACACATCATATCGTGGCAGTTCCGTTTTTTCACTCAATGAAAAAATCGAAAGACTCCAAACACCTTTCCCAGTATCTGACAATCCTCTACAATGATAGGCTCCATGGTGTCATTTTCCGGCTGAAGACGATAATATCCGTCTTCTTTATAGAAGGTCTTCACGGTCGCAGAATCGTCAACCAGAGCAACAACCATCTCGCCGTTGTGCGCTGTCGACTGTCGCTGCACAATCACGCTGTCTCCGTTCAAAATACCTGCATTTATCATACTTTCGCCTTTTACTTTCAGAATAAAGCTCTGCTCATTTGGCATAAGTTCAGCCGGCACAGGGAAATATCCCTCAATATTCTGCTCGGCCAAAATCGGCTGACCGGCAGCAACGGTACCTATGATCGGAACATTGACCATTTCACGTCGTACCATCTGGAATGAATCATCCAAAATCTCAATCGCTCTCGGCTTCGTCGGATCGCGGCGAATATAGCCGTTTTTCTCAAGTGACTCCAGGTGGGAGTGCACGGATGAGGTCGATTTCAGGCCTACTGCCTGGCAGATTTCCCGTACTGCAGGCGGAAATCCCCTCTTGAGAATTTCATTTTTTATATATTCCAGAATCTCTTCCTGTTTTGCTGTAATTTTTCTATCGGACATGGTATTTCCTCCCGTACGTATGTTTACCTAAGTATATCACACCTTTTTCAAAAAAGCAAACAAATGTTTTCTTTAATAAAAGGTTAATAATTCCATCCGTTTTGTTTTCTTGTTTTACCGGTCAACTGGTGTTATAATCTTCCGTAAGAGCAGGGCTTTTGCCCACTGGCTCACAGAAAAGAGAAAGCTCAGAAAGCGAGGAGAGTATATGAAAAGAAAATTTTTAGCAGTGCTTACCAGCGTGATCTGCCTGGCCGCAGCTGTTCCGTCTACATCTGTTTATGCAGACGGCCGCAAAGTGCTGACCCTGGGAGCAGATCTGAATGACCAGCAAAGAACAGCCATTTTGAACTATTTCGGCGTAAATGGTCAGAATATCCAGACCCTTACCATCACAAACCAGGATGAAAGAAATCATCTCGGTTCCTATGTTCCGCTTGAGCAGATTGGTACACGTACATACAGCTGCGCACTTGTCAGCCCGACAAATTCCGGCGGTATCCAGGTCAAAACAGCAAACCTTTCATGGGTCACGAGTAATATGATTGCCACCACACTTTCCACATCCGGTGTTGTAAACTGTGACGTACTTGCAGCCGCTCCGTTTGAAGTATCCGGTACCGGAGCACTCACCGGTATTATTATGGCATACGAAACAGCTGTAGGCATCAACCTTGACACGACTAAAAAAGAGGTTGCCACAAAAGAGCTGATTACAACAACCAACATTGCCAACAACATCGGTCAGGTTCAGGCAACAGAGATCGTCAATGAAAGTAAAAAGCAGGTAATCCAGGGAGATGTCATCAGCGATAATGACATTGATATTATTATCAACGAAGTAGCAGATGAACAGAATATCAGCCTTAGTGAAGAAGACCGCGAGATGCTCAGGGATCTTCTGACTCAGATCGCTCAGCAGGATTACGATTACGAGCAGATGAAAGAAACACTCGAAAGAGTAGAAGCCAATATGAACGACCTTCTTGCACAGCAGGAGGATGCGGAAGAGTATGAGGAGTCTGATCCGGAAGAGGATGAAACAGAAACGCTTCAGACAGCAGCTCCTGACAGTATTCTGAATCAGACAAACGACGAAGCGCTTGGCGGTGGTGTGATTATTGACGCCACAGATCCAACGACTGTCCCGGAAACAGAAGCACCTCCACAGACGGACCCGAACAGTGGATTTGAGATTTTCAATTCAGATTCTTACAGTGATCCGAATCCGGAGACTCCGGCTACAGACGGCAGCGAGATCCCGCAGAATCCGGAAACACAGGCTCCGGTTACAGATGGTGAGATTACACTTGAACCTGAGACACAGGCTCCGGTTACAGGCGGTGAGATTACACTTGAACCTGAGACACAAGCTCCGCTTACAGGCGGTGAGATTACACTTGAACCTGAGACACAGGCTCCGGACGTTGAGCTTCCTTCTGATCTGAATGGTGAAGTACCGACTACGGATGAAGGCGTGCTTGACGGAGGCTTTGATATCGGTGTTGACACACCAGATGTGACCGCTCAGCCTATCTATACGTCAGAAATGGTATTTGACCCTATGACATCTGCGGAAAACAATTATGCATCTTATTTTGCAGGACAAAATGAACTGAATATTTATCTTCCGAGAACAGATATTACAGCTGGTACAGGTTCCGTTTCCATAAATAATTCTGCTGATTACTCTGTGCTTGAAACAGTAGAATTTGATGATACAACCAAAGTTCAGATTCAGCCTATGACTTCTGAAGAGCTGCTGGCAAAGAGCTGGACAGAAGGTACAAAGATCACAGTATATCTGAGCAAGCCACTCGGTCAGGCATCCAACTACTACGTAACGCTCACAGAGGATGCACTTATGACAACAGATGGAAGTGCACATTCAGAAGCTCTTTCGGATCCATATTGGACCATTCAGACAACAGAGTATGGCTTCTTTATTGACAAAGCCGAAACGTCTGCTGGTATTACAGCAGGAGCTACTGCTTCCGGCCAGATTATGATGGATGGTACACCGGCTGCTTATGCAATCATCCAGAATGCAGATCCGAATATGGTTGGTTTTGATACCACAGAATTCTATGCTTCCGGTTCCTTTAACGCAACCTTCTATGCAGCAGGAAAAACTGCTTTCCAGGTAGCATTTTACGATGCAGTGGATGGCAATCTGCTCAATACAATTGATTATACAATAACGGTACAATAATAGTATCAGGATGCTCTCAATGCTTCACAATCGTGGCATTGAGAGCATTTATGTAAAAAAATATAGATGAAAAAGCCTGTCTAAAGCAGGAAAGGAAAATTAGTCCAGAGGGTAATTATATGAATTTTTTCATTGATAAAAACAGTCCGGTTTCCATTTATCAGCAGCTGGTCAGCCAGATTACAGATAAAGTACAAAACGGTGAGCTTCCATCCGGCCAGAAATTACCGACAGTCCGCGAACTGGCAGAACAGACTGGTATTGCACGCGGAACTGTTAAGCATGCCTATGAAGAACTGGAGCGCAAGGGCATTCTCCAAATGACGCGTGGCAGAGGCACTTTTGTACAGGAGCAGGTCACACAGAACAGCAGCTCCAAGGCCCGGGCAATCGCTGCGATTGAAGCACTTCTGGATGAAATGGAGGCCCTTTCCTTTTCGCACCAGGAGATTCAGATGTTTTTTAATCTGAAACTCCGGGAACGTATGGAGCGGGATAACAATGTATGCATTATTTTTATTGACTGCAATCCGGAAACCCTGGCGAATATTATCAACCAAATCTCCGTTTTTCCAAATATTGAAGCGCACAAGCTGCTTTTGTCGGATGCTTTAAAAAAGCCATTCGTTATGGATGATTTTGCTGACCTGGTTGTCACGACCTCCACACATGCAGCGCAGCTTGGAAGCGTTGTATCAAATAAGGAGAAGCTGATTCAGGTGGTCACTGCACCAAGCGGTCCAACCGTAGCCAAAATGGCTTTAATCAGTGAAAAATCCGTTGGCATAGTCTGTGCAAGTGAAACATATTCGAATATTATCCGCGGAAGTATGCAGAACCTGGAGCTGTCCTGCAAAGATGTGGAGACGTATCTGTTTGGCAGCATGGTACAGCTTGATGTTTTCCTTCAATACAAAGATGTAATTATTGTTCCGAATGATTTCCTGCTATTTTGCAATCGTACAGAAGGAGATGCAATTCGAAGGGCCGAACAGCAGGGCAAAACAATTATCCGGTATAATTATCAGATTGACGGCGGTTCTCTTTTGAACGTACAGGAAAAAATCGAAAGTATACAGGCAGCAAGATATTTATAAAAACGCATCAGAAATATTTCTAATAGTTGTAAATTTAAAGACAGCATCTATTCAAAGAACATAAATGTACAATCCAAACGCAAATTTTTGCAACACCGGAAAACGTGGAAAATTGCTATAATAAGCCTGTCAAAAGACAAAAAATAAAATAGCAGGAGGAAAAAAATGAAGCGTTTTGGATGGATGGTTATGTTCATGCTGATGTTTGCTTTGGGAATGAATGTATGCGCATCAGAAGCAGAAAAAGAGGGGCCTCATTTAGTGGAGGCAAGCATTGTAACTGAGGTTTTGGAATGGGGGGAAACGGTAACAGCACTGAGACTGGAGTACTCAGAGGAGATTCCGGCGATTTCTGTTCCACAGAATATGCAGTATCCTGGAACTGTAACGTATATGCTGGCGAACGACCGTGATATTGTATCCGTATATGTGAATAACAGCGGAAAGAAGGATGATGTACAGGTTAAGGGAAAGTATGTATTCCTGAATCTGGGCTTGGAGAGCGAGAACTACTTCTCTTATACTTCCTACGTTACATTCAACCCGACTGCAAAGCGGAGGGAACAGCTTCCGGAATTTCAGTTCTATCAGGTAAATGATATTGAAACCTGCTCAGGCGCAATTATTCCGGCATCTGCTCCGGTAGGTGATCATACCTGTTTTGTTTCCACAACAAATGAAATTTGTATAGGAACAGATGATTTTACATATTTTGATTATGAAGATATCGGATATCTTCTGTATATTCCGGAAGGATATGATGACAAAGATGCAAATCTGGAAGATCTTCCACTGGTGGTACATTTTTCCGCAGGTGATTATGGCTACTCTGACTGGACCGGAAAATACCGTGGAGCATTATTTACACACCCGGACTGTGTCGTATGGGGAATGCCTGAAAATCAGGAAAAGAATCCGTCTTTTGTTGTAACTCTGGCATGTGCAAGTGATCCGGAAGGAGGCTGGGGAACGATGGATTTTGCGTCAAGCCCGTTTCAGCAGAAGTATTTCGGTATCATTGAAAAAATTATCGCAGATTATAATGTAGATACTTCCCGTGTCTATGCAGTAGGTCTGGCTTCCGGTGCAAAACCGATGCTTTCTATGATGGAGGCTCATATGGATCTGTTTGCTGCTCAGATGTCCACTGCATATGATCCGTATACAATATACAAGGACAGAGAAGTGGCAGCAGAAAAGATGGCCATGTTCTTTGAAGAGATGCCTTGCTGGTGGTTCACTGGTTATGAAGACAATTCCAGAACAGCAGCAGAAGGTATTGATACCTGGTTAAAGGGTGAGCGTCTGGCAATCTGTGCGGCAGATATACAGGAGAAGTATGGTATTCCTGTTTATGATGGTTATGGAGAAGAAGGCGAACTGATGTGGAATGGACAGCTGCGAGGAACAGCGGCAGATGGGCTGGCTCTGAAGCAGATTGCAGAAGCAGAAGCAATGGGAGCCGATGATATGATGACTTCTTTTATTCCGGGTTCCGTTTGCTATGCAGCTCACTGGGGATGGAATGGAGCATACACCAATGCAGCAGTACTTGACTGGATGTATGCACAGGTGAATGACACACCATATGTTTTATCTGAGTAATACAAAATCCAGAAAAACGGAGCTGCGCGCTAAGCAATTAGTGCGCAGCTCCTTTGCTATGCAAAAAATAACTGCCAGACCTCAAAAAAATCCGGCAGTTGGTGTAAAATGAATGTATGACGTACACATGAACTTACAGAAAAATGTAGTCTATATCAGGGCGGATATGAATTAAAACTTCCGCCAAATATTGAAACAATCATTCCGGAAGATGATTCTGTGCGGTTGGCAACATTTACACGGTTTCGGAGCATTCAATCTGGATAGAAAGTGAAGAAGGGAATGGGACAGCATTTTATTTCACTGTACATTTTAAATAAATAAAAAAGAACAATAACCGCTAACCAAAAATGTCCCTCCGGGCAGGCTAATCGATAAACGTCGGCCTCCCTGGAGGGACATTTTGTCGGTGGTCGAAACGCATACAGTGAAGTATCTGACAGGTGTAATGATCCATTTATCCTCAAATAGTTATCACAATTAATCTATATTTTTTATTTGTACTATATCAATACAAAGGATTCTTTATATAAAACAGGCAGAGAAATATACAGTAAATACAAGAAAACTAAAAGTTTCAAAAAGATATTGACACATATTGAATCATATATTAGTATGAAGATATAGTTCAATTATAACTATTCATACAAAACAATAAGAGGTGTGCTATGGAAAAGAAAACTTTAGTCATGGGCGTCATCGGTGCTGATGTCCATGCGGTTGGCAACAAGATTTTGTATCATGCATTTACCGGTGCAGGATTTAACTGTGTCAACCTTGGAGTAATGGTGTCGCAGGAAGAATACATCAATGCGGCAATTGAATCGAATGCGGATGCAATCGTAGTTTCTTCTCTGTATGGGCATGGAGAGCTGGACTGCCGCGGTATGCGTGAAAAATGTAATGAGGCAGGGCTTGAAGGCATTTTGCTCTACGTGGGCGGCAACATCGTAGTTGGTAAACAGGTGTTTGATGAAGTGGAAAAACGCTTTAAGGCGATGGGCTTTGACCGTGTATTTGGACCGGGCACACCACCTGAAACAACAATCGAGGCACTGTATGAAGATTTGAATGTGCAGCCTCCCGAAGAATGTGAGGAATAAGAGAGGGTACAATGAAACCGGTATTGCTGATTGATTTTGGGAGTACATATACGAAGGTCACTGCTGTCGATGTGGAACAGGAAGCGCTGCTTGGGACTGCCAGCAGCTATACGACGGTTCAGACCGACATCGGGGAAGGCCTTCAGAATGCTTTGACGATTCTGGAACAGAAAACCGGAAAGCTGGACTTTGCAGAGCGTTATGCGTGTTCTTCTGCGGCAGGAGGGCTGCGGATGATTACAAGCGGTCTGGTGCCGGAGCTCACAGCAGAAGCAGCGAGACAGGCATCGCTTGGCGCAGGAGCAAAGGTGATCCGTGTCTATTCCTATGAATTGACAAAAAAAGATATTGCGGAAATTATTGAAAATCGGCCGGATATGATTTTACTCGTCGGCGGTACAGACGGCGGCAACAGCAAATGCATTCTGAGCAACGCAAAAAAACTTTCTCAGGCAGAACCAATTTGTCCTGTCGTAATTGCTGGCAACCGCAACTGTGCGGATGAATGTGAGGAGCTCCTGGAAAACTGGGAAACGCACGTCTGCGAAAATGTAATGCCGAAATTTAATGAACTGAATATTGAGCCTGCGCAGCGGGAAATCCGCCAGATTTTTTTAAACAGAATTATTCAGGCAAAAGGACTTAGCAAAGCGTCAGAACTAATTTCCGGAATCCTGATGCCAACGCCGGCGGCCATGATGGCAGCTATGCAGCTTCTGGCAGAAGGAACCGAATCCGAATCCGGAATCGGAGAGCTCGCAGCAATCGACCTTGGCGGTGCGACGACAGATGTTTACTCGATTGCCGACGGAAGACCTGTTCAGGCAAATACGATTGTCAAGGGGCTGATGGAGCCTTACGCAAAACGAACGGTAGAAGGCGACATCGGAATGCGTTACAGCATCTGGGGAATTGTAGAGGCAGCCGGTATAGAACGTGTCAGCAGCCTGTCCGGAATAAATGCCGGACGTGCAGAGGAAATGATTCGTTTTCTTTCTGAACATACAGAACAGCTGCCAAAGGATGAAGAGTGGGAGAGGCTTGACTTCGCGCTGGCATCCCTTGCAGTCGAAACGGCAATGACGCGTCATGCAGGGACACTTGAGCCGGTGTATACACCAATGGGCCTTGCCTATTCACAGACCGGAAAAGATCTGACCGGTGTCCGGAATATTGTCGTCACCGGTGGAGCGATCATCCACACCAGGCGGACGGGAGAGATTGCAGCACACAGCTTGCAGAACCCAAATCAACTGGGTTCTTTGCGCCCGGCACGCGCTGAATTTCTGGTGGACCGCAATTATATTCTGGCAGCAATGGGACTGCTTGGGGAGTATTACCCGGATACAGCTTTAAAGATTATGAAAAAGGAACTGGTCAGAACGACCAGATAACAGGAGGAACTTAAATGGAAATCAAAAACAAACGTTTGACGGATGACGAATTTTACAGTATCCGCCAGGACGTCCTGAATCAGTGGCCGACCGGGCAGGAAGTGAATCTGGAAGAAGCTTTTGCATTTCACAAATCTCTGCCGGACGGAAAAATTTTCAGTAAAAAGCTGAATGAAGCAAAGGCAAATAAAACGACACTGGTGCAGCCACGTGCAGGCGTTCCGCTGATTCAGAAACATATTGAACTACTGACTCACCTGCAAAACAGCGGCGGGGCAGACCTTCTCCCAACGACGATTGACAGCTATACGCGCCAGAACCGGTATAAAGAGGCCGCAGTCGGAATCGAAGAGTCCATCAAAGCGGATAAATCCATGCTGAATGGTTTTCCGGCTGTCAACCACGGCGTTTCGGCATGCCGCCAGGTAATCGACGCGATCGACGTACCGCTTCAGATTCGTCATGGTACGCCGGATGCACGTCTTCTGACAGAGATTGTTTACGCTGCAGGCTTTACAAGCTATGAAGGCGGCGGCATTTCCTACAATATTCCTTACGCAAAGAGCGTTCCGATTGAGCGTACGATTGCAGACTGGCAGTACTGTGACCGCCTGACCGGAATTTACGAGGAGGCAGGTATTTCCATCAATCGTGAGCCTTACGGCCCCCTGACCGGAACTCTCGTTCCTCCATGTATTTCCCATACGGTTGCAATTATTGAAGCATTACTGGCAGCTGAACAGGGTGTTAAAAATATTACGGTCGGCTATGGGCAATGCGGGAATCTGATTCAGGATGTGGCTGCAATCCGCACACTGGAAGCTTTGACAGAAGAGTACCTGCATCAGTACGGTTATCATGACGTAACTGTTACTACGGTTTTACATCAGTGGATGGGCGGATTCCCACAGGACGAAGCGCAGGCGTTCGGTGTAATTTCCTGGGGAAGCGCAGCTGCAGCCCTTTCTCACGCAACAAAAGTGATCGTGAAAACACCTCACGAAGCGATGGGAATTCCGACCGCAGAGGCAAACGCGCAGGGACTGCGTTGTACCAAGCAGATTATATCCATGCTGCGTGACCAGACTCTCGATGAAAATTCACTTCAGGAAGAAAAAGAAGTTATTACAGCAGAGACAAAATGCCTGATGGATAAATGCTTTGAACTCGGCGGCGGCGATATTGCGCTCGGCACAGTGCGCGCATTCCAGGCAGGAGTACTGGATGTCCCGTTTGCTCCGTCCCGCTACAACGCAGGCCAGATGCTTCCGGTGCGTGACAACAACGGCGCAGTCCGCATTCTGACGATGGGAAATCTGCCGTTTACAAAAGAGCTGGTTGATTTTAACCACAGTAAAATAGATGAGCGAGCAAAATTCGAAAAACGAAAGGCTTCCTTCCAGATGGCCATTGACGATGTTTACGCTATCAGTAAAGGACGGCTTGTAGGAAGACCAAGAGGTTAATAAAACCCAAAAGAGTAACGAAAACGACAGAATAAACAACAGTTAAAAGCTGATAAACAATAAATACAGCTTACATATGCCAGATGTCATACATATGCCATTTAAAATAAGACAATGTAAGCGCGAAAAGGAGTTGTCCATATTATGAAAATAGTAAACGTAATCTGCTCTAAAGGCAGAACCGGTTTTTTCTTTGACGATCAACGAGCAATCAAAAAAGGGGCTGTTGCAGACGGCGCTGCTTACAAGGGAACACCTGTTACGGACGGATTTACTGCAATCCGTCAGGCAGGAGAAGCTATTTCTGTTATGCTCGTGCTGGAAGACGGACAGATTGCCTACGGTGACTGTGCTGCGGTTCAGTATTCCGGAGCCGGCGGACGTGACCCGCTGTTTCTGGCAGAAGATTTTATTCCTGTGATTGAAACAGAAATTAAGCCGATGCTGATTGGCCAGGAAGCAGACAGTTTCCGCCGTCTGGCAGAGATGGTGGACCATCCGGAAAAGGCGGGAAAGAAATTCCACACAGCTATCCGTTACGGTGTGACACAGGCAATTCTCGATGCGGTCGCAAAAGCACAGCATAAAATGATGTGTGACGTGATTGCTGAAGAATACGGTACTACTGTATCTGAGAAAGAGATTCCGATTTTCACGCAGTCCGGTGATAACCGCTATGAAAATTCAGACAAGATGATTATCAAGCAGGCAGATATCCTTCCGCACGCTCTGATTAATAATGTAAAGACGAAGCTGGGAGAGCACGGAGAGCTGCTGGAAGAGTACGTAGGCTGGCTGCGCGACCGTGTTCTGGCGCTCCGCACGCGCGAAGATTATTCTCCGGTATTCCATATTGACGTATACGGCACCATCGGTGCAGCGTTTGGCAACGATAATTACGAAGCAATGGCTGACTATCTGGCAAAACTTGAGGCGATTGCAAAACCCTTTCATCTCCGCATTGAAGGTCCGATGGATGTGGAGGACCGTGAGCTGCAGATGAAAGCCCTGGCAGAACTGACACGCGTTGTTGATGAGCGCGGTATTGATGTGGAGCTGGTCGCTGATGAGTGGTGCACTACACTCGCAGATCTGCAGTC
>CAOJHI010000024.1 GCA_948436005.1 uncultured Lachnospiraceae bacterium | reverse complement strand
AATTGCAGAAGCCGACGCTGGTCATCGCCCACAACAAGACGCTTGCGGCGCAGCTATACGGAGAATTCAAGGAGATGTTCCCGGAGAATGCAGTGGAGTATTTTGTGTCCTACTACGACTATTATCAGCCGGAAGCCTACGTTCCTTCCTCCGATACGTACATTGCAAAGGATTCTTCCATTAATGATGAAATCGACAAGCTTCGTCTGTCTGCCACAGCGTCACTCGTGGAGCGCCGGGATGTGATTATTGTATCGAGTGTGTCGTGTATCTACGGAATCGGCAGCCCGTCTGATTATAGGGAGCTTGTTGTTTATCTGCGCAGAGGGCAGGAGAAGGACCGGGACGAGGTGATGCGGGCGCTTGTGGATATTCAGTATGACCGGAATGAGATGGATTTTCATCGTGGTACATTTCGGGCACACGGTGATGTGCTTGAGATTTTTCCGGCCAATGCAGATGATTACGCGTATCGTGTGGAGTTTTTCGGAGATGAAATCGATCGGATTACGGAGATTGATGTGCTGACAGGTGTGATACGGCGTAGTTTGGAGTTTATTGCAGTATTTCCGGCATCCCATTATGTGGTGCCGATGGAGAAAATTCTGGCTGCAGCAAAAGCAATTGAGGAAGAACTGGAAGAGCGAGTTTCTTATTTTAAGAGCGAGGATAAGCTGCTGGAGGCGCAGCGTATTGCAGAGCGGACGAATTATGATATCGAAATGCTGCGGGAGACGGGTTTTTGTTCCGGGATTGAGAATTATTCGAGGCATTTGGCAGGACTTCCGGCAGGAGCGACGCCCCATACGCTGATCGATTATTTTGGCGATGATTTTTTATTGATTATTGATGAGTCCCATAAAACGGTTCCGCAGGTGCGGGCGATGTATGCGGGCGACCAGTCACGGAAAACGACGCTTGTGGATTATGGTTTCAGGCTGCCGTCTGCGAAGGATAACAGGCCGCTGAATTTTACGGAATTTGAGGACAAGCTGGATCAGATCCTGTTTGTCTCTGCGACGCCGGGGGAGTATGAGGAGGAGCATGAGCTGCTTCGGGCGGAGCAGATTATCAGGCCGACCGGACTTTTGGATCCGGAAGTGGAGGTCAGGCCGGTAGAGGGACAGATTGACGACCTGATCGGTGAGATTAATAAAGAAACAGCAGCAGGAAATAAAGTGCTTGTGACGACGCTGACTAAGCGGATGGCAGAAGATCTGACGGACTATATGAGAGAAGTCGGGATTCGGGTCCGGTATCTGCATTCTGATATTGATACGCTGGAACGGACGGAGATTATCCGGGATATGCGTCTGGATGTGTTTGATGTTCTGGTGGGAATCAATCTTCTGAGAGAGGGGCTCGATATTCCGGAAATCTCTCTGGTTGCGATTCTGGATGCAGATAAGGAGGGCTTTCTCCGTTCTGCTGTTTCGATGATACAGACGATTGGACGTGCAGCGAGAAATGCACAGGGACATGTTATTATGTATGCAGATGTCATTACGGAGTCGATGCATGTGGCAATCTCAGAGACGCAGCGCCGCCGGGAGATTCAGGAAGCGTACAACAAAGAGCATGGTATTACACCGCAGACAATCAAAAAGGCAGTCAGAGATCTGATCAGCATTTCAAAGGCAATTGCAAAAGAGGAAAAGAAGCTGGAAAAAGATCCGGAGTCCATGAGCCGGAAGGAACTTGAAAAGCTGATTGCAGACGTACAGAAACAGATGAAAAAAGCAGCGGCTGAGCTGAATTTCGAGACAGCGGCTGAGCTGCGTGACCGGATGGTTGAGCTGAAAAAATATTTACAGGAAGAAACATAAAATTTTACAGTAGAGGTAATTATGGACAGGATGAATACAGGCAAAAAGACAGTACCGGGAGACAGAAAACAGTATATCAGGATTCGCGGGGCCAATGAACACAATCTGAAAAATATCAGTCTTGATATTCCAAGAAACAAATTTGTTGTACTGACAGGGCTTTCCGGTTCCGGCAAATCCTCTCTTGCGTTTGATACGATCTATGCGGAGGGGCAGCGGCGGTATATGGAATCACTTTCTTCTTATGCGCGCCAGTTCCTGGGACAGATGGAAAAGCCGGACGTGGAAAGTATTGAGGGACTGCCGCCCGCGATTTCCATTGATCAGAAGTCGACTAACCGCAATCCGCGTTCTACCGTTGGGACAGTGACAGAGATTTATGATTATTTTCGTCTGTTGTATGCGAGAATCGGGATTCCGCATTGTCCAAAGTGTGGCAAGGAGATTAAAAAGCAGAGTGTTGATCAGATGGTAGATCAGATTATGGAGCTGCCGGAACGGACCAAAATCCAGCTTTTGGCTCCAGTTGTGCGGGGGCGGAAAGGAGAACACGTAAAGCTTCTGGAACAGGCCAAGAAGAGCGGGTACGTGCGTGTCCGGATTGACGGGAATATGTATGAACTCAGCGAAGAAATCAAGCTGGAAAAGAATCTGAAGCATAACATAGAGATTGTGGTGGATCGTCTTGTTGTGAAGGAAGGTATTGAAAAGAGACTGACCGATTCACTGGAAAATGTCATGCAGCTGGCGAACGGCCTGGCTTTTGTAGAAGTGCAGGACCAGGGGCTTTTAAGCTTCAGCCAGAGCTTTTCCTGTCCGGA
The DNA here is from genome assembly GCA_948436005.1 of uncultured Lachnospiraceae bacterium. GTDB lineage: Bacteria > Bacillota > Clostridia > Lachnospirales > Lachnospiraceae > Choladousia. Next base: position 17,022 of record CAOJHI010000024.1, on the reverse strand, counting down.
TTGCGGAATCAGTGTGGATGAAATAGAGCCGAGGAGCTTTTCCTTTAATAATCCGTTTGGCGCGTGCCCGGACTGTTTCGGCCTTGGTTATAAGATGGAGTTTGATATTGAGCTAATGATACCGGACCGGAGTCTCAGTATTCTGGACGGTGCGATTGCGGTGACGGGGTGGCAGTCCTGTACGGATAAGGGCAGCTTTACACGGGCGATTCTTGATGCGCTTGCAGAGACGTACCATTTTGACCTGGGCACGCCGTTTGAACAGTATCCGCAGGAAATTCAGGATATTTTGCTTTTCGGGACAAATGGCAGGGAGGTCAAGGTACATTATAAGGGGCAGAGAGGAGAAGGCGTTTATGATGTGGCCTTTGAAGGACTGATAAAAAATGTTGAGCGCCGCTACCGTGAGACTGGCTCTGATACAATGAAACAGGAATATGAGAGCTTTATGCAGATTACACCGTGTAAGGCGTGCGGGGGGCAGAGACTGAAAAAGTCAGCTTTAGCTGTGACCATATGTGATAAAAATATTTCTGAGATTACATCCATGTCAATCGGAAATCTGCAGGAGTTTATGGAGCATATGGAGCTGACACAGCAGCAGGAACTGATCGGCCATCAGATTCTGAAGGAGATCCGGGCCAGAATCCGTTTTCTGGTAAATGTAGGTCTGGAATATCTGAGCCTTGCGCGGGCTACAGGCACGCTGTCCGGCGGCGAGGCGCAGCGTATTCGTCTGGCAACGCAGATTGGTTCTGGGCTGGTAGGGGTAGCGTATATTTTGGATGAGCCGAGTATCGGACTTCATCAGAGGGATAATGATAAATTGCTGGCTACTTTGAATAATCTGAAAGATCTTGGAAATACTCTCATTGTAGTGGAACATGACGAGGACACGATGTATGCAGCAGATTACATTGTGGATATCGGGCCTGGGGCCGGGGAACACGGAGGCCAGGTAATTGCTGCCGGTACGGCTGAGGATATCATGCATTGTGAGGAATCTGTCACAGGTGCATATCTCAGCGGCCGGAAATCCATTCCTGTACCACCTGTCAGAAAAGAGCCAAGCGGATGGCTGGAGGTACGCGGAGCACAGGAGAATAATCTCAAAAAGATCAATGTAAAATTCCCGCTGGGTGTAATGACCTGTGTGACAGGGGTTTCCGGTTCCGGAAAAAGCTCGCTGGTTAACGAAATTCTGTATAAGCGTCTGGCACGCGATCTGAACCGCGCCCGTACAGTTCCGGGAAAGCATACGGCTCTTCTGGGTACAGAACAGCTGGATAAAGTCATCAGCATCGACCAGTCTCCGATTGGCCGTACACCCCGCTCCAATCCGGCTACGTATACCGGAGTTTTTGATCAGATCAGAGATCTGTTTGCCGCAACCGCGGATGCAAAAGCGCGCGGTTACAAAAAGGGGCGCTTCAGCTTCAATGTAAAGGGCGGAAGATGCGAAGCTTGCGGAGGCGATGGAATTCTGAAGATTGAAATGCACTTTTTGCCGGATGTGTATGTGCCATGCGAAGTCTGCCATGGAAAGCGATACAACAGGGAGACACTTGAGGTAAAATACAAAGGAAAGAGTATTTATGATATTCTGGATATGACGGTAGAGGAAGCGCTGAAGTTTTTCGAGCATCTGCCTTCGATTCATCGCAAGATTGAAACGCTGAATGATGTGGGATTGTCGTATATCAGACTTGGACAGCCATCTACAGAGCTTTCAGGCGGTGAGGCACAGCGGATCAAGCTTGCAACAGAGCTGAGCCGGAGAAGTACCGGAAAAACGATTTATATTCTGGATGAGCCAACAACTGGTCTGCATTTTGCAGATGTCCATAAACTGGTGGAGATTCTGCACAGGCTGACGGAAGGCGGAAATACAGTGATTGTGATTGAGCACAATCTGGATGTGATCAAGACAGCAGACTATATCATTGATATCGGGCCAGAAGGCGGTGACAGGGGCGGTACTGTGATTGCAGAGGGAACTCCGGAGGAGATTGCAAAGTGTCCGGTGTCGTATACCGGCAAGTATGTGGCAAAGTATCTGACAGCGCGCAGGGATGTGGAGAATGTTTGAGATACTGCATATATCTAATCCAAGTTTTACCTGTAAGATATTTGTAAGACTCGTAATCGGATTTTTAGCAGAAATGAGGCGCTCTGCGCTTACTCCCTGCTAAAACAAAAATAAACAAAGAAAAAGTCTGACCGAAGTCAGACTTTTTCAGGAAAGAGAAAAATTTGGGTTGAAAATGTTTTGCCTGTAAGAGAAAACCTTCATAATAATATGAGACTCTCTCATACAGGTCAATGTTTGAGGGAGTACCTGGCAGCGTGTGGGGGCTGCCAGGTGTGAGTTATGAAATATATTAGCTGTTCGCTAATATGCTTATACTATAAAAGATAAATGTGTTCAAAATATGTCTACTTTATAAAAAAACAGGAAAGAAAATTAAGAAATCCTTGCAATTCTAAAACAATAAAAAAGTTATTTCCATTTTACGGGATTTTATATTATACTATACAAAGGTGGCTTTACGGGCAGAAAACAGCCGGAAGCCGGAGGTTGAACCGAATTGTGAAAGGGGTATAAAAATGGCAGCTACGGATGTTGGAATTGATCTTGGCACAGCCAGTATTTTAGTTTATGTGAGGGGAAAAGGCGTTGTATTAAAAGAGCCGTCTGTCGTTGCATATGACAGAGATACGAATAAAATCAAAGCGATTGGCGAGGAAGCGCGGCTGATGCTTGGCAGAACACCCGGGAATATTGTGGCGGTTCGCCCGATGCGAAAAGGTGTTATTTCTGATTATACTGTTACAGAGCAGATGCTGAAGTATTTCATTCAGAAAGCGATCGGAAAAATGTCATTCCGGAAACCGCGGGTCAGCATTTGCGTTCCGAGCAGTGTGACAGAAGTGGAAAAAAAGGCAGTTGAAGATGCAACGTATCAGGCCGGAGCGCGTGAGGTGCATATTATAGAAGAACCAATCGCTGCTGCGATTGGCTCCGGAATCGATATTTCCCGCCCCTGCGGCAATATGATCGTAGACATTGGCGGAGGAACGTGTGATGTTGCGGTTATTTCCCTTGACGGAATTGTGGTAAGCACTTCCATTAAGGTGGCAGGAGACGATTTTGATGATGCCATCGTGAGATACGTACGGAAAAAGTACGGCCTGATGATTGGAGAGCAGACCGCAGAAGAAATCAAGATTACAATCGGAACTGCGTTTGAAAAGCCTGAACCGAAGGTGATGGAAGTGAAAGGGCGCGATATTGTTACCGGACTTCCGAAAACAATCCGGGTTACTTCAGAGGATACCAGGGATGCGTTGAAGGAAGTAACGAGTCAGATTGTGGACGCTGTGCACAGCGTACTTGAGAAGACGCCTCCGGAGCTGGCAGCAGATGTGGTTTACCGCGGGATTGTACTGACCGGGGGAGGCGCATTGCTGAGCGGTTTGGAAGAGCTGATAGAGGCCCGCACAGGAATTAATACGATGACAGCGGAAGATCCCATGACTGTGGTAGCAGTCGGGACAGGCCAGTTTGTGGAGCTTATGGCCGGGAACGGCAGGATGCTGGAAAAGTAAAATAAAAATCAGACCCATACAGGGACGAGGCCAGTACGGCAGCGTCCCTTTCCGGTTACAGCAGAGTTTGGAGCAGCAGAGAAAAAAAGGAAATCCGCCCGGAGACAGATGGAGGAACATGGAAAAGTTAGAGGGATACATAGACCACATCATTTTCCGTAACAGTGACAATGGTTATACGGTAATGGTTTTAGTGACGCAGGATGGAGAGGTGACTTGTACCGGAGTACTTTCTTATATTGGCGAGGGGGAAAAGGTTGTACTTACCGGACAGTATATTGCTCATCCATCTTATGGAGAGCAGTTTAAAATCGAGTCTTACAGCATTCAGGCTCCGGAGGATGAGGAGTCTGCGGAGCGTTATCTCGGTTCAGGAGCGATTAAAGGGGTAGGAGCGGCGCTGGCTGCCAGGATTGTAAGGCATTTTGGAGGCGATACGTTTCGGATTATAGAAGAAGAGCCTGAGCGGCTTGCTGAGATCAAGGGAATCAGTGACCGAAAAGCCCGGGAGATTGCGGAACAGGTATACGAAAAGCGCGATATGCGTAAGGCGATGATTTTTCTGCAGCAGCTCGGCATCACGACCTCGCTTGCAGTAAAAATATATGAAAAATACGGAGCGGAGATCTATCGTGTGATTCAGGAAAATCCGTATCAGCTTGCAGATGATATTGGAGGTGTCGGATTTCGGATTGCAGATGAGATTGCAATGCGGGCAGGAATTCAGGCAGATTCGGAGTACCGGGTAAAATGTGCAATTTTTTATGTATTGCAGCAGGCAGGCGGAGAAGGCCATGTTTTTTTGCCGAAAGAACAGCTTTCTTACAGAGCAGCGGAGCTTTTAGGCGTACCGTTGCATGATATTGATCAGTATCTGATGGACCTGGCAGTGGAACGCAGAATTGTGGTGAAGCAGGAAGAAAGTCAGGACCGGGTTTACAGCGCTGCGTCCTATTTTATGGAAATGAGTACTGCGCGTATGCTCTGTGACCTGAATATTACTGGTGAGGTCAATGAGACTGTGATTCTGCATAAGATTGCTGCGATCGAAAAGGAAACGGGCACGTACCTGGATGAAAAACAAAAAGAAGCAGTGATTGCCTCCGTACGTTGTGGGTTGCTTGTTATCACGGGAGGTCCGGGTACCGGAAAAACGACGACAATCAATACGCTGATTTCTTATTTTGAGTCAGAAGGGCTGCAGATTTTACTTGCTGCCCCCACGGGGCGCGCTGCAAAGCGAATGGCGGAGGCTACCGGCTATGAGGCAAAAACGATTCACCGGCTTCTGGAAATTTCGGGGCTTCAGGAGGGAAGTACAGCCGCAGGCGGTTTTGAGAGAAATGCGCAGAATCCACTTGATGCAGATGTGATTATTGTGGATGAGATGTCGATGGTGGATATTTATCTGATGCATGCACTTCTGGATGCCATAACGGTCGGCACACGCCTTATTATGGTAGGAGACCGCAACCAGCTTCCTTCTGTGGGGCCGGGCAGTGTCCTGAAGGATATTATTGAGTCAGGAAAGGTGCCGGTCGTGCGGCTGACGAGGATTTTCCGTCAGGCATCGGAGAGTGATATTGTGGTCAACGCGCATAAGATCAATCGCGGAGAGCATGTTTCTCTGGATAATAAAAGCCGTGACTTTTTCTTTTTAAAAAGAAACGATGCAAATGTGATTATCAGCATTGTCATTCAGCTTGTCAGAGATAAAATGCCCCGCTATGTGAATGCGACAGCGTATGATATCCAGGTGCTTACACCAATGCGAAAAGGTCTTCTGGGCGTGGAGCGCCTGAACCGGATTTTGCAGGAGTATCTGAATCCGCCGGACCGCAACAAAAGAGAGCATGAGCAGGGCGGACAGATTTTCCGTGAGGGCGACAAGGTAATGCAGATCAAAAACAATTATCAGATCGAGTGGGAAGTACGAGGCCGCTATGGGATTCCAATTGAGAAGGGGGTGGGCGTATTTAACGGAGATCTGGGTGTGATACGGGAAATCAATCTGCACACAGAGCGGGTCACAGTCGAATTTGATGAGCAGCGCACAGTGGAATATCCTTATTCCGGCCTGGAAGAGCTGGAACTTGCGTACGCGGTAACAATTCACAAGTCACAGGGGAGCGAATATCCTGCTGTTGTGATTCCGCTGCTGAGTGGTCCGCGGATGCTGATGAACCGCAATCTTTTGTATACAGCGGTGACAAGAGCCAGAAAGTGTGTGACACTTGTCGGAGATGTACAGACATTTGATCAGATGATTGATAATACAGTGGAGCAGAAACGCTATACAACGCTGGCTGAACGGATTCGGGAGCTGGCGGAGACAACGGATGAAGAAACTGAGTTCTGAGGTAACTTGGTTTATGATGGATATTGTTGCCTGATGACTGGGCTTTGGGGAGAGACCAGGTTAATTATTTGAGAAAATTCAGCGATACAGAAGTAAATTATGGGAAATATCAAACAATATTTCGGAATAAAATGATATTAAAGGCGATTTCTGTAGGAGATCGGACATTGCGGCTATTTCAAAAACTTTTGTACCCGCCGAGATGTGTCTGCTGCGATGTGCTTCTTGGTGGGCTGGAGGATGGATGCTGTCCGGAATGTGCTGCAAATCTGCCAAGGATTTTGGGGCCTGTTTGCATGAAATGCGGGAAGCCGGTAGGCTCCGATGAGGAGGAATACTGTGAGGATTGCCGGCAGTACAGGCATACATTTGACAGGGGGATTGCGGTATTTACTTATACGGGCAGTTTGCGCCAGTCAGTGTACCGCATGAAAAGACAGAACAGAAGAGATTATCTGCCTTTTTATGCGAAGGAGATGGTACATACATTGCAGCCCATTCTTTCTGGATGGAGGCCGGAAGTGCTGATACCGATACCGATGCACCGGAGAAAAAAACGCCGCAGGGGTTACAACCAGGCAGAACTTTTGGCAGAGGAAATCAGCCGTCTGACCGGAATTCCGGTATTAAAAGATGCTTTGCATTGCACGAGGCTGAATTCTGACCAAAAAATGCTGGGCCGCAAAGAGCGCAGGAAAAACCTGAAAGGAAGCTTTGCTGGATCGGAAGAGCAGTTGAAGCAATTTACCCGGATTTTAATTGTGGATGATGTTTACACGACAGGGAGCACAATGGATGAGGCTGCGGATGTTCTGAAACAGGCTGGGATAAAGCAGATTTTTTTTGCTGTTTTATGCACCGGAAAAGGAAAAAGACAGTATGCACAGGAGAAAAGTTGTGATATAATAAACTTCAAATAACGTGAAGAAGGGAGAAGGCAGAATGAGCTCTATAAAAGTATGGGTGAATACATACATGAAATTGTTCCTTGACCCGATTGAAGATCTGACGCTTACGAACATACTGGAAATACTCATTTTGGCTTTGCTTGTATACAATGTTCTTCTGTGGATTAAAAATACCAAAGCGTGGACACTCTTAAAAGGAATGGTAGTTTTAGTCTGTTGTGTGTCTCTTGTGTATATTTTACGGATGGACACGCTAAAGTTTATCGTAAGTTCCGCGATTGATGTTGCGATTATAGCTGCGCTTGTTATTTTTCAGCCTGAACTGCGCCGGGCACTGGAACAGATCGGAGAAAAAAGGATTGTTTCTTCTCTGTTTCCGCTTATTGATTCAGACAGAGAGGTTTCAGAACGGTTCAGTGACAAGACGCTGAATGAAATCGTCAAGGCAGCGTCCGAGATGAGCAAGGTAAAGACAGGCGCGCTGATTGTAATTGAGCAGGACATTCGCCTGGATGAGTATGAGCGGACCGGCATTACGCTGGATTCTGTTGTTACGAGTCAGCTTCTGATTAATATTTTTGAGCATAATACGCCGTTGCATGACGGTGCAGTAATTATCAAGGGGAACCGCATTACGTCTGCGACCTGCTATCTGCCGCTTTCTGACAATATGATGCTGAGCAAAGAGCTTGGCACACGGCACAGGGCAGGGGTTGGTATCAGTGAGGTGACGGATTCTCTGACCGTGATTGTATCAGAAGAGACCGGCAAAATTTCCATTGCGTATAAGGGAGAACTGATGCGCGGCGTTCCCTCTGAAGTTCTGAAGGAGCAGCTTGTCATTTTGCAGAATAAATCTGTGGGACAAAAGAAATTCAAATTCTGGAAAGGTTGGAATAAAAATGAAGCATAAATGGACCGGCAACCTGAGCCTCAAATTTCTGTCTCTGGTTGTGGCATTTTTAATCTGGCTTCTTGTTATGAACATTGATAACCCGACGAAATCCAGACTGTTTCAGGTAGGGATTCAGTTAATGAATGAGGACAGTGTGACGGAAATTGATAAGGCCTTTGATGTTATTTCTGATGAGACTGTCATATTGAAGGTGACAGAACGCCGTCGGATACTGAACAGCCTGACGCGCGATGATTTTACAGTACTTGCTGACATGGAAAACCTGAATGAGATGGGGTCTGTTCCGCTTACGGTGATTTGCAGCAATCCTGCGGTTTCATGGGATGACATAGAGGTTTCACCGCCGTCTATGAAGGTAAGGCTGGAGCAGAGAAAGCAGAGCGAGTTTGTGGTGAATGTTTCTGTTTCAGGCGAGCCGGAAAAAGGCTATGAGGTTGGCAAAACAGAAGTTGTACAGGGGAAAACCGTGCTGATTGCAGGACCGGAGAGTATGCTGAACCGGATTAACCAGGTGGTGGCAGAGATTAAAGTAAACCGGATTAATGCAGATCAGAGGCTGGCATCGAAGCTGAGGATTATAGATAAAAATGGAGAGGCCTTTACCTCTACGCAGATGAGCCGTTTGCAGATTAAAGATGCTGACGGGGTATTGCTCTCTGAAAATACGGTTATGGTTGACGTTGTGCTGTGGCGTGTGATGAATGGCGTACCGCTGGTGGTGCCCGTAACGGGAACGTCTGCAACCGGTTATCGTTATACAGGCCTGGCGACAGTACCGGCTGTGGTAAACCTGGTTGGTACGGATGAGGCACTGGAGGCACTCGGAGGAAAGCTTACGTTAAAGGAAGTCGTCTCTGTAGAGGGAGCGACCGAAGGGTTTACACAGGATTTTGATCTCACAGCAACGCTGGCAGAGATGGAAGGAATCCGGCTTGTCAAAGATTCCGATCCTACTGTGACTGTTTCTATTAAAATTGAGAAGTCAGGAGAGCAGACATTGATGCTGCCACTGTCCAGTCTTGAGGTAAGAAATCGTCCGGAAAACGTAAATCTGTCGTTTTCGCCGGCAGATGTACTTACAGTTGTGGTTCACGGAACGAATGGTTCCGGCACAATTAAAGTAAGTGATATTAAAGCAAGAATTGATTTGGGCGTCTGTGCTGTTCCGGATACGTATGAGATTCCGGTGGAGATCGAATTGCCGGAAGGTTATGAACTGGTTTCTGATGTGAAGCTGGTAGTGACTGCAGCAGAGCAGCCGATAGACACCAATAATAAAGAGGCGGGAAAATAGCTTGATAGAGAAAAAGATGACAGTAAAGAGCCTCGCAGGGCTGCATATGCGGCCAGCCGGAGAACTGTGTAAGAAAGCACAGAAATACGAATCCAACATTATGTTCCGGTTTCGTGACAAAGAATTTAATGCAAAGAGTCTGCTCAGTATTTTAAGCGCCTGTGTGCAGCAGGAGGATGAGATCGTTCTGGTGTGCTCTGGTGCTGATGAGCAGGAGGCTGCTGAACAGATCGCCGCGTTTATTGAGGCAGGAGCCTGATATGGGGAAAAAGGTGAAATAGAAGCAGCGATAAAAGAAAATAGAAGAATGTTGTATACAAAAATGTCTGTTCTGGTTTTCAGAACAGACATTTTTAATGAGCATTGATTTTAATTTTGATTCATATTCCGGGCCAGATCTATCTTATGCGTATGGATCTGTCGGGTCATAATTTTGAGTAAGCGGAATCTTATCTGCTTTTTCGATACGAACATTTTTCGGTGTAGCAATACTGTCACTGATGACAACCTTGCTACCAACCGGAACATTATCATATAACCATTTTGCATGACCAACAGTTAAACGAATACATCCTGCTGATGCCGGAGTCCCCAATTGGTTGTAAGCAGAAGCATTCAACGTATGGTTGTCAAAAGGACGGGCATTTACAACTGATGGTACTGAGTGGAATAAGATATCACTTGTAATATGGGAACAAAATTGTCCATAAGTAGGACCATTTAACGTATGCCAGCGTAGTTTGTCAAGAATTTGGAATGTACCTGCCGGTGTACTTACACCATCGCGTGCAGTAGAGCATACAAAAGCTTTTATCGGTGTGTCACCGCGGTATACGGCTACAAAGCACTTCTTACGATTTACTTCAACTCGCCATGCACCACTGAGAGGTTTACTATATGCACCACTCGTTCCGAAATCGTATTTCTTACCATCAATCACATGTACACCAGTATACATCTGGCCTGTGGTTTTGTCAAAATAGTAAAATTTCGTATCGTAGGTAAGCCAACCGGTCCGCATAGTACCGTTCTCATTGAAATAGTACCATTTGCCTGAGATCTTAACAAAATCGGTTTTTGCAGCTCCATAGGTGGAAGAAGATTTCACCGGATTCAGATAATACTTTTTACCACTGTAGGTAAACCATCCTGTCTTGGCGGCTCCGGTCTTTTTATCCATGTAGTATTTGCGTCCGGATACGGTCTGCCATCCTGTCTTTCGGATTCCCTTTGAGTTTGTGTAGTATAGTTTACCATCAACTTTGAATAACCCGGTCTGAAGGACTCCCTTGCTGTTGAAATAGTAATAATACTTACCGATCTTTTTCCAGCTGTTTTGTACTCTCGCACCATCATTCTCCGGATCCAGATAATATCTTTTTTTATTGATTGTCTTGAAACCGGTTGCTTTACGTCCGCTGGAACTATAATAGTAGTATTTGCCTTTTCCTTTGATCCAGCCGGTTCTCGATGCCCCGTCTTTGGTGCTGAAATAGTAAGTGTATTTGCCGACCTTGACCTTTCCGGTCTGACGAGCACCGGTCGTTGGGTTGAAATAGTAAGTCTTATTTTTTATTTTCTGAAGGCCTGTCTTCAGAACACCTTTTGAAGTAGCGTAGTAGTATTTCTGATCATAGGATGAACGTTTGTAAGAGGTAAGGCGGCCGAAACGGGTAATGTGGTAAAGTTTTTTACCGACTTTGATGGTTCCGAGCTTTATCTCACCTTTTTCATTTGCATAATAGTACTTGCTTTTGGTCTTAATCCATTTCTTTGCAGAAATACGGCCGTCTCTTCCGCTTGTGAAATAGTATAGCGTACTGGTGTCTGAGCCGATCTGTTTGAGTCCGGATAAGCCGGTACAGAGTTTTCCGGTTTCCGGATGGAAGAGATAGATGCTGCTGCCCATCTGAACCGGCCCGTCAACGCGGTAGCCGTTTTGATCGAAATAGTACGAGTTCCCCCCAATGTTGTCCTGAAAGCCAAGCAGACGCGAATCTCCCTGCATATAATAGGTACCGTTCTCATCTGTGTTCCAACCCTCTGCTGCAGATACGGTGGACATGGTATCCGGCATACCCAATGTTGCAGATACTGTGGGAACAGCCAGAGTAAGGCCCACTGCAAGGCAGAACGCTGAAATCATTTTCTTAAGTCGCATAATTTCCTCCCCTGATTGCTGAAGGGCAGAACCACAAATTTCTACCCCTGACAGATATTTCTTTTTCTCATTATAGCCAGTGAGGGGGAAGAATGCAAGCAAGGGAAAGAAGAAAAAATCTTAAGATTTTTCTAAACAGACAGTATTATTTTCCTGCACTCTTTCTTTCGGATAAAAACCCCCTTTGTAGTTGTTATTTTTCAGGAAGTGTTCTATAATAGTTGAAACCAAAGAGGAGTGGAGCAGAGTGAGAAGAAGAGAACGTTATAAACGGTTGATTATGTTTCTGGCGTCTGTTTCGATTGTGGCGATTCAGGCAGGCGCGTTCGCATATGCATGGTTTCATGAATATCATGTAAAAGAGATTATCGGAAGAAGATATGGCTATTGGGGACATTGGGCATTGATAGTTCTTTATGCGCTGATGGTGATTCTGATTTCCAAGCTTTTTTCAGCTTTTAAAGTCGGGTATCAGCGGGTACTGGATGTTTTGCTGTCACAGATTTTTTCTGTGCTTCTGGTGAATATTGTGGCATATCTTCAGCTCGCATTGATCGGGCGCTGGCGTTTTTTACAGTATGTGGAGCCAATGATGAGAGTGACGGCATTTAATCTGGCGGCGGTGATACTGTGGGTGTTTTTTATGCGCCTGATTTATTCCTGGATCTATCCGCCGCATGAGGTACTCCTGATCTACGGAAAATTCAGTCCCAAGGCTCTGATTAAAAAAATGGAGAGCCGTAAAGACAAGTATCTTATTTCCGGAACGATTTGCCTGCAGGAAGGTGTGGAGCGGATCAAAGAAGAAATTTTAAAATATCAGGCAATTGTGATCGGAGATATCCCTTCGCATGAGCGGAATATATTCCTGAAATATTGTTTTGAGAATAACAAGCGATGTTACTGTCAGCCGAAAATATCAGATATTATGATTATGAGTTCGGAAAAAATTCATATGTTTGATACTCCGCTTCTTCTGTTCCGCAATTGTGGCCTGACCGTGGAAAAGCAGGTGATCAAACGTATTTTTGACATCATTTGCTCTGTTGTGATGTTCGTGATTTTGTCCCCGGTCTTTTTGCTGATTGCGGTTCTGATCAAAGCGTATGATGGAGGGCCGGTATTTTATAAGCAGGAGCGGCTGACCAAGGACGGAAAAGTGTTTATGGTCTATAAGTTCCGGAGTATGCGGGTTGATTCGGAAAAGCAGGGAGCAAGGCTGGCCATGAAGGGAGACAGCCGTGTGACACCGGTCGGCAAGGTATTGCGCAACATACATTTTGATGAGCTGCCCCAGCTTCTGAACATCATAAAAGGAGACATGTCACTTGTCGGACCAAGGCCGGAGCGGCCGGAGATTGCTGCAGAATATGCGAAAGAGATACCGGAGTTTTCGTATCGCCTGAAGGTAAAAGCAGGGCTGACCGGTTATGCACAGGTATATGGCAAATATAATACAACTCCGTACGATAAGCTGAAACTGGACTTAACTTATATTGAAAATTATTCCTTTGTCCTTGATCTGCAGCTCATTGCGACGACGATCAAAATTTTGTTCCAGAAGGAGAACACAGAGGGAGTGGAGCAGTGGCAGAAAACGGCGGCATCCGGAAAAACAGAGGTGCACACAGTATCAGAGAATCCGGTTTCCAGTAAGGAAAAGGGTGCCAGTACGAAAATACAGGGGACAGCCCAGAAAAAAACTGCCAATACGGAGAAACAGGCGACAGCCCAGAGAAAAACTGCTAATACGGAGAAGCAGGGGACACCCCAGAGAAAAAATGCCAGTACGAAGAAGCAGGGAACAGCCCAAAATAAATCTGTAAACAGAAAAAAGCAAAAGAGGTCATCTTATGGTAAATAGGGAGAAGGTCGAGGTACTTGTATCTGTTATTATACCTGCTTATGGATGTGCAAAGACAATCCGCCAGGCGATTGATTCTGCATTGGTGCAGGATGTGGCACTGGAGGTTCTTGTCCTGAATGACGGTTCACCGGATGACCTGGATGCGGTTATGGAGGCATATTGCGGGGAACCGAGAATCCGTTATCTGAAAAACGAGAAGAACCTCGGCGCAGCAGCAACCAGAAACCGCGGTGTTTTGCTGGCGCGCGGAACGTATGTTGCATTTCTGGATGCAGATGACTGGTGGGAACGGGACAAGCTGAAAAAGCAGCTCGTTAAGATGGAAGAAGAACAGGTGGTTCTGTGTGCGACGGCGCGGGAGCTGGTCACGCCGGATGGAGAAAAAACCGGGCGCGTCATCGGGGTTCGTGAATGTGTTACGTATCGGATGCTTTTGCTGCACAATTGTATCAACTGTTCGTCTGTTTTGATAAAAACAGAGGTGGCACGGGAATTTCCGATGCAGCACGAAGACAGTCATGAGGATTATATTGCATGGCTTGGTATTTTAAAAAAGTACAGACGTGTGGCAGCGGTAAATGAGCCGCTTTTAAAATACCGCCTTACATCAGGAGGAAAATCAGGTAATAAAATCAAATCTGCGGGAATGACGTACCGGGCGTACCGCTATGCGGGCTTTTCCGTGGCCAGTTCCGGGATTTTGTTTTGCGCGTATGCGTTGAACGGCGTGTGGAAATATGGTAAAGCCTATTTACAGGGGATAGGTGATAAAACAAAAAGGGCATAGAGCGGGAAGCAGACAAAAAATAAGGCTATGAAACAGAAAAATAGAGGGCAGATGTGCAAAAGAGAAGCAAATTGATAGCCAAAAAACAAAAATACAGAACATAGATAAAAAGGATAAATACGAAGGAGGACAAGTATGATTCAAAAGCTCATTGAAAACATAAAGAAAACAAATGCACCGATCGTGGTAGGACTGGACCCGATGATGAATTTTGTACCGGAACAGCTCGTAAAAGCAGCGTTTGCTGAGTTCGGGGAGACCCTGGAGGGAGCGGCGGAAGCGATCTGGCAGTTTAATAAGGCGATTGTAGATGAAACGTATGACCTGATTCCGGCTGTAAAGCCGCAGATTGCGATGTATGAGCAGTTTGGAATTCCGGGGCTTCAGGCATTTAAAAAGACGGTTGATTACTGCAAAGAAAAAGGGCTTGTCGTGATCGGGGATGTAAAACGCGGAGATATCGGCTCTACTTCAGCAGCGTATGCGGCAGCGCATCTTGGTAAGGTGCAGGTGGGCAGTCAGTTTCTGACGCCGTTCGGAGAGGATTTTGCAACCGTGAATCCATATCTTGGGACAGACGGCATTAAGCCGTTTATCGAAGTATGCCAGAAGGAGAAAAAAGGTCTCTTTATTCTGGTAAAAACGTCAAATCCATCAAGCGGTGAATTCCAGGACAGGATGGTGGATGGCAGGCCGCTGTATGAGTTAGTAGGCGAAAAGGTAGCTGAGTGGGCCGATTCCTGTATGGGAGACGATTACAGTTATGTGGGAGCCGTTGTCGGCGCAACCTATCCGGAAATGGGGAAGGTGCTGCGTAAAGTAATGCCGAAATCCTTTATTCTTGTGCCTGGGTATGGGGCGCAGGGAGGAAAGGCAGCAGACCTCGTGCATTATTTTAACGAGGACGGACTTGGAGCGATTGTGAATTCCTCACGCGGTATTATTGCAGCTTACAGGCAGGAAAAGTATGCGAAATTCGGAGCTGAGAACTTTGCGCAGGCAAGCCGCCAGGCAGTGGTTGATATGATAGAAGATATCGGCAGTGCACTGGAAAACCGGTAAAAGGTCGAAAATCGACAGTGCATTGCAAAAATGATAAAAAGCTAAAAAATCGACAGTGCATTGCAGAACAGGTAAAAAGTTAAAAGCAAGTGGAAAAAGATAGAAAATACGGGCTTCTAAGGCACGTAAGGGCAGGAGTGTAGGATGGCAGAAAAATACAGAGAACAGGCAGTTGTACTCTCACAGGAGCAGATTGCAGCACAGATTTTCAGCATGTGGATTCAGACAGAACAGATCGCGGCGCAGGCGGTGCCAGGGCAGTTTATTTCTGTTTACAGCAACGATTCCGGGAGGATTCTTCCGCGGCCGATCAGCATTTGCGAGACGGACAAAGAAAGAAATGTACTGCGCATTGTATATCGGGTAGCCGGAAAAGGGACAGAGGAATTCAGTCAGTGTAAGGCAGGAGACCGCCTTGATATTCTGGGACCGCTGGGAAACGGATTTCCGCTGGAACGGTGTCCGAAAGGGAAGAAAGCATTTTTGATTGGAGGGGGAATCGGAATTCCGCCTATGGTTCAGCTTGCAAAGGAAGTGGAAGGCGAGGTTCAGGTAGTAGCAGGCTACCGGGACGAGCTGTTTCTGACGGATGAATTAAAAGAGCACGGTACGCTTTATGTGGCAACGGAGGACGGAAGTACCGGAACCAGAGGAAATGTACTGGACTGTATCAGGGAGCATGGGCTTACTGCGGATGTGATTTTCGCCTGCGGTCCTGCGCCGATGCTTCGTGCGATTAAGTCCTACGCCGGAGAAAACAAGATCGAATGCTGGGTTTCCATGGAAGAAAAGATGGCCTGCGGAATTGGCGCATGCCTGGCCTGTGTCTGCAACTCCAGAGAAATTGATGACCATTCGAAGGTGCATAACAAACGTATTTGTAAAGAAGGCCCTGTGTTCCGGGCAGAAGATATTGAATTGTAGATATAGCAGGCAGTTATATGTAACGTGTGGAAGTAAAACACAGGCAGTTTTGCTGTTGATATATCGCGGGTATGCTGATAAAAAATGAAATTTCTGACAGTGCGATTGATAACAGATTGCGCAGATATGGTAGAGTGGAAGCAACTGCAGACCTCATCGTTTGGGCGGCCATATCGTAAGAAAACAGGAAACAGGAGAAAAATAGATGGGAGATATGAGCGTAAAAATTGCCGGTGTAGAATTAAAAAATCCGGTGATGACAGCTTCCGGGACATTTGGTTCCGGTATGGAATACAGTGATTTTGTGGATCTTTCGAGACTTGGCGCAGTGGTGACAAAGGGCGTGGCAAATGTGCCGTGGCCTGGCAACCAGACGCCGCGGATTGCAGAAATTCGCGGAGGCATGATGAATGCAATCGGCCTGCAGAACCCGGGAATTGATACATTTTGTAAGAGAGATCTGCCGTTTCTGGAGCAGTATGATACAAAGGTGATTGTGAATGTCTGCGGGCATACGACGGAGGAATACTGCGAGGTGGTGGAACGGCTGGCAGATGAGAAACGGGCGGACATGCTGGAGATCAATATTTCCTGTCCGAATGTAAAATGCGGCGGAATTTCGTTCGGCCAGGACCCAAAGGCTGTGGAGGCGATTACAAAAGAAATCAAACGTCATGCAAAGCAGCCGGTGATCATGAAGCTCAGCCCGAATGTAACGGACATTACGGAGATTGCACGTGCAGCAGAAGCGGGAGGTGCAGATGCCATTTCCATGATTAATACCCTGACTGGTATGAAAATTGATGTCAATCGCAGACGTTTTGCAATTGCAAATAAAACAGGCGGCGTGTCCGGCCAGGCGGTTCATCCGATCGCTGTCCGTATGGTGTACCAGACTGCGCAGGCAGTGTCTGTTCCGATCATTGGCATGGGTGGTATTGCGTCAGCCGAGGATGCGCTGGAATTTATACTGGCTGGAGCGACGGCTGTGGCGGTCGGTACGGCAAACTTCCGCAATCCGATGGCGACGATTGAAGTCATTGACGGGATGGAAGAATATATGAGGCAGCAGAAGGTGTCATGCATCAGAGATCTGATCGGAGCTGTACAGGAATAGCCCTGATCAGATTTGCGG
>CAOJHI010000023.1 GCA_948436005.1 uncultured Lachnospiraceae bacterium | reverse complement strand
AAATAGAAGCAGTAGGCAATACTGCCAGAGGAAAAGTCGGATTATTGGAAAAAAATCCGTTTGGTTATGTTTTGATGTCATTTCTGGCGGGCTTATACATAGCATTTGGCAGTATTCTGATGGGAATTGTAGGCGGAAATATGGCAGGGGAACCGATGCAGAAGCTGATCTGCGGAATTATTTTCTCGGTTGGACTTTGCCTTGTTACAGTTGCAGGCGCTGAGCTTTTTACCGGAAACAATTTTGTAATGGCAGTCGGCAGCCTGACAGGGACCGTTTCCTGGGGAAAAACGATTAAGCTTTGGGTAGTATGCTATATTGGCAACCTGCTCGGCTCTGTTGTGGGAGCTGCTGTTTTTACGGCAACCGGAATTATGAGCAATGAAGCGGTTGGTACGTTTCTGACGAATACGGCTGCTGCCAAGATGGCAGGAACTCCGCTCAATCTTTTTGCGAAAGCGGTTTTATGTAACGTACTCGTATGTCTTGCAATCTGGTGCGGCGCTAAGCTGAAATCCGAAGGCGCAAAAATTGCGATGAATTTCTGCTGCGTTGGAACTTTTGTGGCCTGCGGCTTTGAACACAGCATTGCAAATATGACCTTTATGTCAATTGGCCTTATGAATCCGCATGACGCTGCTATAAATTTCGGAGGATTTTTATATAATCTTGGTATTGTTACACTTGGAAATATGATTGGCGGTATTCTGCTGGTTGCAGTTCCGTACTATCTGATTTCAAAGGAAAAATAAAAATTGCGAAGATAGTTCATAAAGAAAAAAAGAAAAATAAAAATTGCCAAGAAATTCATAAAGAAAAACAGGAGGTGCTGCAAAGCCTCCTGTTTTGTTATACAGACCATTTTACTGCGGCGTATCCGTTCCGTCAGCTTGTGCAAGACGCAGTGCGTCACTGATGGCGGAGAGAAGGAGCTGGGAGGTATAACGGTTTTCCTGCGGACTGGTAATTCCCTCGAGGCTCTGTTTTTCCAGAATCTGAGATGCAATGTGATCCAGGGAAGGCGATACGAGGGGATAGGCAGCAGCCGTTGTCTCGCTTAAGTTTACAAGACGGATGCTGTTGATGTGGTTCTGGTCCACAGTAACTTCCACTTCAGCGGCAGAATTCCCCAGTGTGACTGGTGTCGTGTAAATGCCGGGGCGGTACGAGAGGCGGTCTGAGGATTCCCCGGACGCGTTTTCAGTACTTGGCGCACTCTGGTTTTCCGTCTGTAGGCCTGTGGATGCACTCTCTTTTTTCGCTTTTCCGGAAAACATCAGAAACAGGCAGACAGCCAGCAGGATGACAAGGAAAAGCAGCATCAGGGTGTAAATGACTTCGCGTAGTTTGAGAACGATGATTTTAGGCTTGGAACTCATGGTTTACTCCGATTGAAAATTTTATAGTTACTATATCTTATTTTGTGTGGTCAGGCATTATGCCTGTTCCTGTTTTGTTTTGAGATTTAACTAGTATTTGCAAAGTTTTCCTGTTCGTGGTATGATTTCAAAAATGAATTTACCAGGTATAAAAGTAAGCTTTGATTTGGAGGGCATTTCAATGGATTATTTGATTACGACTGACAATATGGCAGATTTCCCGGAGGAGTATATTGCGGAGCACGGGCTTCGTACGATGTCGCTTACGTATTTGCTGGACGGTAAGACTTATGATGCAGATAATTCGCTTTCTTCTCAGGAGTTTTATAACAAGATGAGGGAGGGCTGCATGCCGACAACATCTCAGATCAATCCGGAGGAGGCGAAGGAAAAACTTACAGAGTTTTTGCAAATACAGAAACAGATTATTCATATTGCATTTTCCGGAGGCCTGAGCGGTACGTATAACAGTGTGAGGCTGGCTGCTGAGGAGCTAATGGAAGAAAATCCGGACTGCCGGATTACAGTGATCGATTCTCTGGCTGCCTCGATGGGAGAAGGCCTGCTGGTGCATAAGGCACTTGAGAAGCAGGCTGAGGGGCTGTCTTACGATGAGATGGTTGCATGGCTGGAGGAGAATAAACTGCATGTTTGTCATTATTTTACCGTGGATGATCTGTTTCATCTTTACCGTGGCGGCCGTGTTTCCAAAACAGCAGCTGTTCTCGGCACTCTGGTCAACATCAAGCCAGTGCTGCATGTGGATAATGAAGGACATCTGATTCCGCTCTCCAAAGTACGCGGGCGCAGGAAGTCACTGAATGCGCTGGTAGACAACATGGAGAAACAGATCGGAAGTTTCCGCAGTCAGAATGATATTATTTTTATCAGCCATGGGGACTGCTATGAGGATGCTCTGTATGTGAAAGAGCAGGTGCAGAAACGGTTTGGCATTGACCGTTTTTTGATCAATCCGGTTGGCCCTACCATTGGCGCACACTCTGGACCGGGAACTGTAGCACTCTTTTTTATGGGCGATGCGAGATGACGGATATCTGCAGGAGGCAGGGAACAAAAATGAGAAGAAAATGGACGGCAGTTGCCCTGGCTGTGTTTATGGCAGTCGCACCTGTGGGAAATGCAGCAGCGGGCGAAGTAACGTTGGATGGAACCGCATATGAAGAGATGCAGGCTTTGCCGGAGGAAAACAATGTTTCGGAGGCAGCGCAGGATACGGGATCGATCAGCGAAACAGCTTGGGAAAATGACGCGGCTGTAGAAATGGCGGAAGATACACAGGCAGACGAATTGTTTGTGGAACCGGGCGATGATGGCTTTATGCTGGAGGAGGACAGTGCGTTTGTGCAGCCGGAAGGTGCTCCTTCAGAAACGGAAGGAACGGATGGGGTTACACAGACGGAGGATAACTGGGCTGGGCAGCCAGAGGACGGAACGGAAATCGGGCCGGAAGGCATACTTGTAGATGACTTTCTGGTTGGTGCTGAAGAGGTGGACCCGAATCAGGAAGGGCTTACGGAGGAAATGGCGCCGGAGCTTTCAGAGAATGTTGTTGAGCAGCTTGCGGCGAGTGGGTATGCGTCGGATGCACAGGCGGCAAAAACACGTACTTATTATGCAGGCCAGTATGTTGACTCTTATGGAGGCCAGCTTTCCGGAGAAGCCAGAAATGTATATAATGCGATGAAAGCTGCATATGTGGATTCGAGGGGACCGGTGAGCAACGATGAGAAGCTCGTGATTACATTTGCGGAGCAGTTCCCGATTGCGAATGCTACAGAGCTTGCAAAAGCTCAGGAAAGCGTACGGCGCACTATGCAGTCAGCGTTTGATGCATTTATGTATGACTATCCGGAGGTATTCTGGATGGATGCGCCTATGTTTCTTTATAATTTTTCGAGTCCGACTTATCCGAGTGTGGTGACGGGAATTACATTGTTTCCGCGCATGATCTATACAGGTGCAGGCATGGAGGTTGTGGCATTTGATCAGGCTGTGAGAACAGCGTATCAGTCGGCAATACAAGGGCGGGATGTTTCTACGGCCAGTGGAAAGGTGAAAGCAATTCATGATTATTTGTGTAATCTTCTGATTTACGATGAAGGGACAACAGCGCTTGCGAAGGCATATGCGCATTCGGCTGCGGGAGTTTTTCTTTCTCCCACAAAGAAGGTCGTTTGCGAAGGGTATGCCAAAGCATTTAAACTTCTTTGCCAGGAGGCCGGATTAGAGAGTGCCTTGGTTGTTGGGAATGCGGGCGGCGCTCATATGTGGAATTATGTCAAAATGGATGACGGAAAATGGTATGTGATAGATGCTACATGGGATGACAATAGCAGCAGCACACCAAGTACCGTTTATTGTCTGACAGGAGCAGCTTCCCGTGGAATGAGCGGATATACAATTGAGGCAGAACGGACAATTTATAGTAATTTTTCAGGTAGTTTTTATACTCAAAATTTTGCAGCTCCTATACTTAGCAGGGTTGGATATGAAAGTGGGGCTGATGATTCGCATTATCACACATGGTCCATACAACGCCAAAATGCGACCTGTGTAAACTATGGAACAGAGTACGTAAATTGTTCTGCGTGTAATGAGAAAACATTGCATGTTTTGGAGCTGATTAATCACAGATTTACCAATTATGTATCAGACAAAAACGCTGGATGGAACCGTGATGGTACCATGACCGCTGTCTGCGAGAACGGCTGTGGTACGAAGAATACGGTACAGGATCCAGGGAGTGCCCGGATTCCGACGATAAAAGTCAACGTGACCAGCCTGACGCTGAAAAAAGGTCAGTCGACGACAGCTGTGAAGGTTTCAGGGCTTGCCAAGGGCGACAAGATCAAAAGCTGGAAATCAGATAATACGAAGATCGTAAAAGTAAACAGTAAGGGGAAAATTACAGCTCAGAAAAAGACAGGTAAGGCTAAGGTAACAGTGACGCTGAATTCTGGTCTGAAAAAGAGCATTACTGTGAAGGTACAGTCAGGCACAGTAAAGACAACAAAGATTTCAGGGGTTGAGAAAACGTTAAAGCTTTCGCTTGGCAAAAAGAAAGCGCTGGCTCCTGTGATCAGCCCGGTCACAAGCCAGGAGAAGGTGACGTACACGTCTTCCAATAAGAAAGTGGTGACAGTCAGCTCTAAGGGTGTAATTACCGCAAAAGGGTCCGGAAAAGCAAAAATAACGGTAAAATCCGGAAGCAAAAAAGCAGTGGTAACTGTCACAGTACCCAAAATGGCACCCCAAAAGATTACAAACGTTGCAGCTTCGATTACACTGAAGCGTGGAAAATCAAAGACGCTGACGCCTAAGCTTTCTCCATCCGGAAGCCAGGCAAAAATAACGTATGTTTCTTCGAATAAATCTGTGGCTTCTGTTTCTTCCTCAGGAAAAATCACAGCAAAGAAAAAAGGAAAAGCAGTGATTACAGTAAAAGCAGGCAATGTTTCAGTAAAATGTAAAGTAACTGTTAAATAAAGTGTTCTTCTTTTTCTGTCATTTATTCCTGTAAGATGGGTATAAAAGCAATAAAAGCGTATATACTTATTACCATAACGGTCATACAAAGACAACCTCTGTTTTGGCCGCCAGTTACAGGAATAAATGAAAAGGAGAACAGAATAATTATGAAACGTTGGAGAAAGTACGCATTATGTCTGGCCTGTGTGTGCTGTATGGCGCTTCTTGCAGGCTGCGGCAACGACAAAAACGACACAGTGGATGAAAATGCTGCAATGACGGAAAATGGCAAAAATGACATGAACGGCAACAATAACGGCAATGATAAAAACAACAATGACCAAAACGGTACAGGAACTGCCGGGACTGAGAATAATGCCGAGACAGGCGCTGGCAGCGCTGCGAATGGTGTAGACAATTCTCAGACAGATAAAGATGCACTGGATAATGATAAGACAGACAAGAATACGGATAATAACGTAAACAGTGTGACAGATGAAAATGCATCAGAGAATGTAAACGATACTGAGACAGACAATAATACAAACAATAATACAAACAATAATACAAACAGATCACGGACAGATGTAGGGACAGGCCTTGGCGATGCGGGCCGTGACATTGTAAATGGCGTAGGCGATGCAGGAAAAGATCTGATTAACGGTGTGGAAAATGCAGGCGATGCATTGACCGGAAATACAGAAAGATAACACGTACTACATGCGTAAGAAACAGAAAATGGGAATAAATTCTGCCGCACCGGAAACGGATTGCGGCAGAATTTTTCCGGATTTTCTGATATGTTCAGATACAAGATATCTGAGGATATGAAAAACTACATAAGGAAAGGACATGTAACATATGAGATTTCGGCCATGTATTGATATACATAACGGAAAAGTAAAGCAGATTGTCGGGGGAAGCCTGCAGGATGCAGGAGATCTGGCAAAGGAAAACTTTGTATCAGAGCAGGATGCTGCTTTTTATGCCCGGTTTTACGAAAAAGAAGGACTTGCAGGAGGGCATGTGATTTTGCTGAACCCTGCTGCTTCTCCTTATTATGAAAAAACGAAAGCGCAGGCTTTGCTTGCACTGGCTGCTTATCCTGGCGGTCTGCAGGTGGGAGGAGGCATCCGGGAAGAAAATGCGGCACAATTTTTAGAGGCTGGGGCTTCGCATGTGATTGTAACCTCTTATGTATTTCGGGATGGACAGATTCATTATGGCAACCTGGAACGGCTGGTACGGGAGGTGGGGAGAGAGCGCCTGGTACTTGATTTGAGCTGTCGGAGAAAGGATGAGGAGTACTATATTGTCACAGACCGCTGGCAGAAGTTTACAGATGTGGGCCTTGATCATAAGGTTCTGGATGAATTGTCCGGGTACTGTGATGAATTTCTGATTCATGCGGCTGATGTGGAAGGAAAGGCAGAAGGAATTGAAAACACATTGGCAGAGCTTTTAGGCTCCTGGGGAAAGCTGCCGGTGACGTATGCCGGAGGTGTTGGCAGCTATGAGGATCTCACTTTGTTAAAAAAGCTTGGACGGGGACACGTGGATGTGACCGTCGGGAGTGCCCTGGATTTGTTTGGAGGGCCATTGTCATTTGGCAAAGTTCTTGAATTATGTGAAAATTGAATAAATAAATATAAAAAAACCGAAAAAATTAATAAAAATGTATTTTTGGTTGAAAAAAATGGATAGTGTGGTATAATGTACTCATGTAATGACGGAATTATGAAAAGGTAGTGACGAAATTACGAATCTGTAGCAAAGGAGTTGGATAGAATGAAATTTACAATCAGTGGGAAAAATATCGAGGTAACAGACGGTTTGAAATCCGCCATTCGGGATAAGCTTGGAAAGCTGGAGCGGTATTTTACTCCGGATACAGAGATTATCGTGACTTTAAGTGTTGAGAAAGAACGTCAGAAGATTGAGGTAACTATTCCGGTCAAGGGAAATATTATCCGTTCTGAGCAGGTCAGCAATGATATGTATGTTTCTATTGACCTGGTTGAGGAAGTGATTGAGCGTCAGCTTCGCAAATACAAAGAAAAGATCGTTGATAAAAATCAGGAAAGCAGTAATTTCCGAAAAGAATTTATTGAAAAAGAGAGCGATCCGTTAGACGAAGTCCGCATTATCCGCACAAAGCATTTCGGCATGAAGCCAATGTATCCGGAAGATGCCTGTGTTCAGATGGAATTGCTTGGACATACATTTTTTGTATTTTGCAATGCAGAGACAGAAGAGGTCAATGTTGTTTATAAACGAAAAGGAGGCACGTACGGCCTGATTGAGCCAGAGTATAGTTGAAGGCAGGATACCTGTTTTTGCAATATTTGAACAAATTGTAAACAGAAAATGAGGATGAAAAAAGGCCGCTGCATTGGTGCAGCGGCTGTTTTATTGCATCGCATCGTCCGCTATACAATAAAAGCTTCCGGCAGGATGCGCAACTTCGCGAGCAGACAGGACTTGCAGTACGGAAAAAAATGAATTTTATGCTTCCCTGTATGTTCATAAAAACGGCTATGCGTTCATAAAAAATTTAATTGTGTTAATGCCCCGGAAGTGATACAATAAAAAGCAAATTATTGTTGAAATGGAGATACAAAATGAAGATAGTAGAAAAAATCTTTGGAACCCACAGTCAGCGTGAGCTGAAGATGATCATGCCAATTGTGGACAAGATAGAAAGTCTCCGGCCTACGATGCAGGCGCTTACGGATGAGGAACTGAGAGCAAAGACAAAAGAGTACAAGGAGCGTTATGCAAACGGTGAGACGTTGGACGACCTTCTTCCGGAAGCATTTGCTACCGTACGCGAAGCGGGAAAACGTGTACTGAACATGGAGCATTACCGGGTTCAGTTGATCGGAGGAATCATTCTTCACCAGGGCCGTATTGCAGAGATGCGTACCGGTGAAGGAAAGACGCTTGTGTCTACGCTTCCGGCTTATCTGAATGCGCTGACTGGTGAAGGCGTGCATATCGTTACGGTTAACGATTATCTGGCACACCGTGATGCTGAGTGGATGGGACAGGTGCATGAGTTCCTTGGACTGAAAGTCGGCGTTGTACTCAATTCGATGAACAACGATGAGAGAAGAGAGCAGTATGCCTGTGATATCACTTATATTACAAACAATGAGCTTGGTTTTGACTATCTGCGTGATAATATGGTCATTTATAAGGAACAGCTTGTTCAGAGAGATCTCGTGTATGCGATCATTGATGAGGTTGACTCTGTTTTGATCGATGAGGCGCGTACGCCGCTTATTATTTCCGGTCAGTCCGGAAAGTCTACAAAGCTGTATGAGGTATGCGATATTCTGGCACGTCAGCTTCAGCGAGGTGAGGCCAGCGGTGAAGTTACCAAGATGACTGCACTGATGGGCGAAGAGATCACGGAGACCGGTGATTTTATTGTCAATGAGAAGGACAAGATTGTCACGCTGACAGAGCAGGGCGTTCATAAGGTAGAGAAGTTCTTCCAGATTGAAAACTTCTCAGATGCAGAAAACCTGGAAATCCAGCACAATGTGGATTTGGCTCTGCGTGCGCACAACCTGATGTTCCGCGATCAGGATTACGTGGTAAAAGACGATGAAGTTATGATTGTCGATGAATTTACGGGCCGTATTATGCCGGGACGCCGGTATTCGGACGGTCTGCACCAGGCAATTGAGGCAAAAGAGCACGTAAAAGTAAAACGCGAGAGCAAGACGCTGGCGACAATTACTTTCCAGAATTTCTTTAATAAATACAAAAAGAAATCCGGTATGACCGGTACGGCACTTACAGAGGAGAAGGAGTTCCGCGATATTTACGGGATGGACGTTGTTGAGATTCCGACGAACCGCCCAGTACAGCGTATTGACCTGGATGATGCCGTTTATATGACGAAGAAGGAGAAATACCGTGCCGTTGTAGAGGCAGTCAAAGAGGCGCATGCCAAAGGGCAGCCAGTGCTGGTTGGTACGATTACGATTGAAGTATCAGAGCTGCTTTCCACGCTGCTGAAGCGCGAGGGCATTCAGCATAAGGTACTGAATGCGAAGTTCCATGAACTGGAGGCTGAGATTGTCGCTGATGCAGGTATTCATGGCGCGGTTACGATCGCAACGAACATGGCCGGCCGTGGTACGGATATTAAGCTGGATGAGGAAGCGCGTGCAGCAGGCGGATTGAAGATTATCGGTACAGAGCGTCACGAGTCCCGCCGTATTGACAATCAGCTGCGTGGCCGTTCCGGACGTCAGGGAGATCCGGGTGAATCCAGATTCTATATTTCACTTGAGGATGATCTGATGCGTCTGTTCGGTTCTGAGAAGATGATGAAGGTGTTCCAGTCTCTCGGCGTGCAGGAAGGTGAGCAGATTGAGCACAAGATGCTTTCCAATGCAATCGAAAAAGCCCAGATGAAGATTGAGAGCAACAACTTTGGTATCCGTAAGAATCTTCTTGAGTACGACCAGGTAAACAATGAACAGAGAGAGATCATCTATGCAGAGCGCCGCCGCGTGCTGGATGGCGAGAGCATGCGCGATTCCATCATTAAGATGATTATGGATATTTCAGATAATGTTGTGGATCTGTGCTTTGGCGAGACGACAGACCGCGATGAGTGGGATTTGCAGGAGCTGAATTCTGTTCTGCTGCAGACCATTCCGCTTAAGCCGATCACAGCGGAAGCGATTCAGGATATCTCAAATAAGAGCGAATTAAAGCAGATGATTAAAGAGCAGGCTGTAAAGCTCTATGAATTAAAAGAAACGGAGTTCCCGGAGCAGGAGCAGATCCGTGAGCTGGAGCGTGTGATTCTTCTGAAGGTGATTGACCGGAAATGGATGGATCATATTGATGATATGGATCAGCTCCGTCAGGGTATCGGTCTTCAGGCATATGGCCAGAAAGACCCGCTCGTAGAGTACAAGATGAGCGCTTACGAGATGTTTGATTCCATGACCTCTGCGATTCAGGAAGATACGGTTCGCCTGCTGTTCCATGTAAAGGTAGAGCAGAAGGTAGAGCGTGAGGAGGTTGCGAAGGTAACTGGTACGAATAAGGATGATTCCGGCCCACGCGCACCGAAGAAGCGTGCTGCGGACAAGGTTTATCCGAATGATCCGTGTCCGTGCGGCAGCGGCAAGAAATACAAACAGTGCTGTGGACGCAAGGCGTAAGGATTGTGCAAAGCGAATACACCTGGAAAACTGTTTCGTAAATGCCTGAAGAGACATTTGAGATATGAGAGGTATCTGCGAAGACAGCGTTTTGGGGGTAATAGATGGATTAAGGTTCCGGACAGAAAGCTGCACGCGGTCTGTCCGGAATGATATAAAAAAGATTGAAAGAGGGTGAAACAGTGGTTGAGCTTGACCAGTTTAAAGTTCTTTTAAACAGCTATACGAAACCATTAGTGGAAGTGAGGGATTCACTTTGACCTGGTAAATAAGACACAGCGTGTTCAGGAGCTGGAGCGTCGTATGGAGGAGCCTGATTTTTGGGATAATCCCGAAAAGTCTCAGGAGTCTATGAAGACACTGAAGTCCCTGAAAGACGATATCGAAACTTACCAGCAGTTAGAGAATCAGTACGAAGAAATTGAGATGCTCATAGAGATGGGCTATGAGGAAAATGACCCTGCGGTGATACCGGAGATTGAAGAGACATTGCAGAGTTTTCAGGAAACACTGGAAGATATCAGGATTAAGACGCTTCTTTCCGGTGAATATGATGAGACAAACGCGATTGTGACGCTGCATGCAGGTGCAGGCGGAACTGAGTCCTGTGACTGGGCATCCATGCTGTACCGGATGTATACGCGCTGGGCAGACAAAAAAGGGTATCAGGTTGAGGTCCTGGATTATCTGGATGGCGATGAGGCAGGAATTAAGGCAGTGACGTTCCAGGTAAACGGGCCAAAAGCATATGGATATCTGAAGTCAGAGAAGGGCGTGCACCGCCTGGTGCGGATTTCTCCGTTCAATGCAGCAGGAAAACGGCAGACATCCTTTGTGAGCTGTGACGTTATGCCTGATATTGAGGAAGATGTTGACGTGGAGGTCAATGCAGATGATCTGCGGATAGACACGTATCGTTCGAGCGGAGCCGGTGGACAGCACATCAATAAAACATCATCGGCAATCCGTATTACCCATCTGCCTACCGGTATTGTGGTGCAATGCCAGAATGAGCGCTCCCAGCATCAAAATAAAGACAAGGCAATGCAGATGCTGAAAGCAAAGCTGTATCTTCTGAAACAGCAGGAAAATGCGGAGAAAGCTTCAGACATTCGCGGCGAGGTAAAAGAGATCGGCTGGGGCAACCAGATCCGTTCCTATGTCATGCAGCCATATAAACTTGTCAAAGATCTGCGTACCGGTGCAGAGTCCGGCAATGTTGATGCAGTTATGGATGGCAGTATTGACCATTTTATCAATGCTTATCTCAAATGGCTGTCACTTGGCGGGAAAAGGGACGAAGAAGAATAAAAGAGATGGAGCTGCTTCAAACAATATTTTTGCAGCAGCTCCGTAGATTTTTCTGTGAAGAAATGAGGCTGACAAAATTTTCCGTTTTCGCTGAAAATTTTTTAAGATTAGCTGTTGACAAAATGAAAATACAGGTATATAATTAACAACGCTGAAGAAAACATTACATGTGTGCGCTTAGCTCAGCTGGATAGAGCGTTTGGCTACGGACCAAAAGGTCGGGGGTTCGAATCCTCTAGCGCACGGTAGGCACCCGGGATTCCGGGGAGAGAAAAGCACTCGAGAAGATCGGGTGCTTTTTCATTGTATAAAAGGAAAGTCTCTTTTGACACCTTAATCCATATAGAAACTTTGTCATTTCTATAATGAAGAACCTCCGTCAGGATGTACATTCTTTTTCGCAAAGAATGATCCGAAATATGGAATATTTTCTTATTTTCCGGAATATCTTCCGCTCATTGCCAGGTTTTCTTGCCAGACATGGATTTTCAGATTATAATGCTGGTAATTTGAAACAGTAATTTACCGGTAAGTTTCAAGTGTAGGTCTGTGGAACAGAGAAGGTTTTATCAGATTATTTATTCTGAAAAGGGAAAAGGAGAATATTGATGAAAAGAAGAATGTATTATTCCATGCTTGGCTTATCTTCGTTACTGCTTATAGGCTGTGCTTCTGCTGCTATGGCGGCCGAAACGGATGAAACAACCACGATTGAAGTTGTCAGTGCTTTGAATTATGCAGAAACACGTGCAGATCAGGGGAATTATATTGCAGGGATACGGCTTGAGTATTCAGATGAGGTGAAGGCTGCTGCGATTGATTATACCTCGTATCTGGTAAAGGGTTACAACGTAGTTGGAAGCTATGTGAACAATACCGGGGAGTGGGGCGATTGTGCGACTTCCGGAAAATATGTGTTCCTTCTTGTGGAGGAGCCGCTCAATACAACGTCTGCGATGTATAAAACACACACAAATTTTGGCGGATTTGACCATTATACGCCGCCGGTTCTCTATGTCAGCCAGCTGTCTAATATTGTTGTGAATGATGAAGGACTTGTGGATGCAGAGGGGACAACAACGATTGAAGCATTTGGAATGCAGTCAGCAGAAGAGTATAATTTGATTGCAGATGAATTCCAGACAGGCCAGTACACAAGACAGGTAGACGGAGAGGATTATTCTATTATGTACCGTCTCTATGTTCCAGAAGGGTATGAGAATGGCGGCGCTGATCTGGAAGCGCTTCCGATGATTATTTACTATCATGGCGGTGGTGAAGGCGGCAACAATAATGTTATGCCGACTCTGGACAGCCGGTCAGCACTTAATTTTGCGGAAAAGGAATGGCAGGCAGAGCATCCGTGTTTTGTGCTTGTACCGCAGAATCCGATCAAGCATGGCGGTGAGGAGCCTTTCGTGAGTACGGCGGTTGAACTGATTGAGCAGGTGCTGACAGATTATCATGTTGACCAGAATCGTGTCTACACAATGGGTACTTCTGCAGGCACCAAGAGTGCTGTGGCTACGGACATTGCGATTCCGGACAAAATTGCAGGAACACTTCTGGCATCTGCTGCAATGTTTGAATATACGGAAGAAAATCATGAAGCAATCAAAGACATTCCGACCTGGCTGATTACAGCGGCAGATGAGATTCCGCGCCGCCTGGATGCAAGCGAGGCGTTTGTTGCAACTGCTGCGTCAATCGGACGCGAGGCGGCTGCAAATGTAGGGGAAGATTCCTGGAACGGCTTTTTGTCCGGATATGCTGCTGAGCAACAGGCAGAAAAACAGATTGCGCTAGCAAACGAGATGGGAACAAATCTGTTGTATACGCACTACCAGATTAATACCGTGGAACCGGATTTCCATTTGAATTATCTTCGGGCATTTAACAACATGAGTGTTCTGGAATGGCTTTTTGCTCAGAGTAAATAGAAGCAGGAACTGATATGTGAAGGCTACACAAAACTTTCACATATCAGTTTTTTTGTGGGCAGGGTGCTTTCCATGATTATCTTTTGATTTATAGCCGGAGTGTATCTGATTTTGTTAATGTGGTTTTACCAGGAATACGTGGGCAAGATTGACAAGCAGTATGTTTGGATTTTAGAATGTATGTTAACTATAAGAAAAATATAATTTGGGGGCTATATGTATGAGTTGGAACAGGAAAAGAGGCGGTTTGATTACTCTCTTAGTATTTTTTTGTGTTGCAGCCGGTTTTTCTTCCGGAGCATCAGGAGAAAAGGATCAAAGACCTTTACGGTGTATTATTTTTTATACGAATGTAAAAGGGGTAAACAGCGTTGTTGCATAGGCGGCCAGGGAAATAGAAGAAGGGCTTGAGACGTATGGTGATATTATGGTTAGTACGTATCAGTTAAACCATGATGCGTATGGTTCTCTGGAATACAAAGTGGATATCGCGATTGCGCTTGGGATGGATGTTCTGATTCTGAGCGGTTCAGCAGCATCGGATGAGACGGCACCCTTTCAAAAGCTTCAGGAGGCAGGGATAGAGCTGATTTTAATTGACGGTGATGTGGAAGAAAGCGGGCGGTGTGCCTATGTGGGAACGGATAATAAAAGGGCAGGAGAACAGGGAGCGGAGCTGTTTGCAGAAAGGGTGGAACACTGTGTGGTCGGAATTTTATCTTCGCCGGTGAAAGGAAAGTCTTTCTCATCCGGAAGCAGGCAGGAACGAAGAATCGGATTTGTTGATGCAGTGAAACAAAAAGAAGCGACAGAGCATGAAATTTTGATTGCAGCGGATGAGATTTGTCCGCTTGAGACGGCAGAAGCTACGGAGAAAATTGAGGAATTATTGGGCAAGACACCCGGGATCAATGCATTGTTCTGCCTGGATTCAGCTTCCGCAATTGCGGCTGCGCAGGCAGTAAGAAAATTGGAGAAAACAGAGGAAATTTATGTTGCGTGCTTTGACATGCCGGCACAGGTAGAAGAAGAGATGAAAAAGGGCGGAATTGATGCAGCGCTGGTACAGGACTCAAAGGCTTGCGGAAAACTCTGCATAGAAATATTAAAAGAACTGGCAGCAGAGCGGGGCAGTGTACAGAACCGCAGAGAATTGCTGGAATGTGAAATAGTGACATCCCGGTAGTGGAGAAGAGGTGCAGAATGAAATATGACAAGGCAGGGAAGACGCGTTATAAATCAATTGGCAAAAAATTTTCAGGTTTTTGTATTCCTTTTGCGGTCGGCCTGTTTCTGACCTTTCTTTTGTCGCAGGGACTTTTGCAGTATTTTGCATCATGGGCAGAACAGTCGCTTGATACGCAGGATCGGTTTTCGGTTTATTGGAAGGAGATGAAAGATCTGGATTTGCTGTTGTATGCGTTTTCTCAGACACCGACGCAGGAGTTGGGATATGAGGTAACACAGACAGCAGATAGGATGGCCGCGTGTGCAGAAATACTGAGAGAGCGGATTGCGGATGCGCGCAGTGAAGATTTATTGATTCTGACCGGGGATTTGCAGGGGGCGGTTGACCGATTGAATGAAAATCTTAGCACGGACCAGATGAATGATTCTGTGGCTCTGGCGCAGCTGAGGGTGGAAATGCTGCAGGATTTGTATGATGGTTTTTATCAGTCTCTGGAGAATTATCTGAGAGTGTGTCAGGGAGAACAGATTTCTGTGCGGATAAAAGTCAGTTTACTGATGTTCTTTTCCGGGGCTGTTATGATCCTGTTTTTTGTATTGCAGAGCAAAAAACTGTCCCGACATGTCTTGCGACCGGTTCAGGGACTGACTGAGCAGGCCAGAACGATGATTACTGGAGAGGAAGAGATTGAACTCAGGTATGTGGATTATCCGGAGGATGAATTGGGAGTTTTAAACAATGCATTTTATGGGATGGTGGAGACGAACCGGAATCATATGGAACAGCTGATCCGGCAGGGCGAGCTGGAAATGAAGCTGGCAAATGCGAGGGCGGACTATTCAGAGATTCAGGCAAAGCTGGAACGAACGAGACTGCGTCTTTTGCAGTCTCGTGTGAATCCGCATTTTATGTTTAATATTTTAAATACCATAGCTGGACTGGCCGTGGAAGAGGATGCAGACCGTACCACTCATTTTACAACCAAAACAGCAAGCTATTTCCGGTATTCACTGGTCAGCCTGGATAAAATTGTAAAGCTGAAAGAAGAGGTGAAAAACGTACAGCTTTATCTAGAAATACAGAAGGAACGTTTTACAAAAAGGCTGGACTGGGAAATAGATGTTCCGGAAAGTTGTGGAGACAATCTGATTCCGTCTATGATTTTGCAGCCGCTTTGTGAGAACGCGATTGTTCATGGCATGGCTCCGCTCAGAAGAACGGTGCGGATTTGCGTTGCTGCCCGGGAAACAAAAGAGGAGCTTGTGCTCAGCGTAACAGACGACGGTGCGGGGATTTCAGAAGAGATTCTGGAAAAACTCCTCCGGGAGGTACGGGAATGGCGGATGTATGATGATGACAGTGGAATCGGAATAGGGAATACGTTTCAGCGGCTGCAAATGTTCTATGATGGAAAGGCATCCTTGGAGGCAGAGAGCAGGCCCATGGAATGTACCAGGATTACATTTCGATTGCCTCTGGAAGCGGGCAGACGGACAAAAAATTCACAGGAGGAACATGCAGAATGCGGGTAGTAATAGCAGATGATGAGCTGATTGCTTTAAAAATGCTTCGGAAGCTGATAGCCTGGGAAACACTTGGGCTGAAATATTGTGGATATGCGCAGGATGGCTTTGCATTATATGATTTGATTCTGGAAAAGAAACCGGATCTTGTGATTACGGATATCATGATGCCGGGCTATGATGGGTTGAAGGTGATTGCAAAAACGCTGGAAGCCGGTTTAGCGACCCATTTTCTGATTACGAGTGCGTATGCCAATTTTTCCTACGCAAGAGAGGCTATTCGCCTTGGAGTGGAAGATTTTCTGGAAAAGCCGGTTGACAGGGAGGGACTGAATGCAGCATTGCGCCGAATAACGGGTGAACGGGATGCGACAGGGGAAAAAGAGGAGAGGAAGCCGGAGGAAGAGCGGAGCCGTGCCACAGTATCAAGGATTATCCAGACAGCTAAGGACTATATTGATGAACATTATGCGGAAAAGCTTACCTTGGAGGCAGTGGCTGATTATATCTATCTCAGTCCGAATTATTTGTCCAGTCTGTTTCGCAAAGAGATGGAAATGAATTTTATAGAATATATTACCGAGGTCCGGATGCGCAAAGCAGAAAAATTTCTAGCAGATGGAAAAATGTCGGTTGCGGACGCAGCCAGAATGGCAGGATATAAAGATGCCGGTTATTTTTGCAATGTTTTTACAAAAAGATACGGTATTTCTCCTTCTGCATGGAAGCGGCATGCAGATCAAAAACAGACGGAATGTTAAAAAAATCTTTACGCCGGGAAAGCTTCATGATAAAGTAGTAGAATAAAATTGCAAAGGAGAATGAAACGCATGGGTGGATTTTTCGGAGTTGCTTCCAAGAATAATTGTATACTGGAATTATTTTATGGTATTGATTATCATTCGCATCTGGGAACAAGGCGCGGCGGTATGGCTGTCTGCGGTGAGCGGGGGTTTCAGAGGGCGATTCATAATATTGAAAATTCTCCGTTTCGTACAAAGTTTGAGCGTGATGTGGAGGAGATGGAGGGAAATCTAGGCATTGGATGTATTTCCGATTATGAGCCGCAGCCTCTTTTGATACAGTCTCATCTGGGAAGCTTTGCGATTACAACGGTCGGAAAGATCAACAATATGGACGAGCTTTTGAAGCTTGTATATGAAAACGGAAATACACATTTCCAGGAGATGAGCAGCGGGCAGGTCAATGCCACGGAGCTGGTTGCATCGCTGATTTGTAAGAAAGAGAGTATCGTAGAAGGGATTCAGTATGTGCAGGAGCTGGTGGACGGTTCCATGACACTGCTTCTGATGACGAAGCAGGGGCTGTACGCGGCAAGAGACCGGTATGGAAGGACGCCGCTTGTAATTGGGCATAAAGAGGATGCATACTGTGTCGCGTTTGAAAGTTTTTCTTATATTAATCTGGGCTACAGTGATTACCGTGAGCTTGGTCCCGGAGAGATTGTTTTTATTGACCCGGATGGAGTAAAGACGCTTGTAGGACCGGGAAAAGAGATGCGCATCTGCTCTTTTCTTTGGGTTTATTACGGTTATCCGACGTCCGCGTATGAGGGCGTAAATGTGGAAGAGATGCGCTACAAGTGTGGTGCAATGCTTGCAAAGCGTGACAAAGGAGAGGTGTCGCCGGATGTTGTGGCAGGAGTGCCGGATTCCGGTATCGCGCATGCAATCGGGTATGCGAATGAGTCAGGGATTCCGTATGCAAGACCGTTTATTAAATATACGCCGACCTGGCCGCGTTCGTTTATGCCGACACAGCAGAGCCAGAGAAATCTGATTGCAAAAATGAAGCTGATTCCGGTGAAAGCGTTGATACAGGGCAAAAAGCTTCTTTTGATTGATGATTCGATTGTGCGCGGTACACAGCTGCGTGAAACGACAGAATTTTTATATGCCAGCGGCGCAAAGGAAGTACATGTGCGTCCGGCCTGCCCGCCGCTTTTGTATGGATGTAAGTATCTGAATTTCTCCCGTTCAAAATCAGAGATGGATTTGATTACAAGAAGAGTGATACGGGAACGTGAGGGGGAAGATGTATCACAGGAGATTCTGGACGATTATGCAGACCCGCGCAGCAAACGGTATGAAGCCATGCTTGAGGCAATTCGCAAGGAGCAGAACTTTACAACGCTTCGTTATCATCGGCTGGATGATTTAAAGGAATCGATTGATATTTCACCATGCAAGCTTTGTACTTATTGTTTTAACGGAAAAGAGTGATTTACAGATGATAAAAGTTATTTTATGGGATGTGGACGGGACACTTCTTGATTTTTCAAAATCGGAGCAGAACGGGATTCGGCTGTGTCTGGAAGCGATCGGATTTTATGACTGCACTGACGCGATGCTGAAGCGTTATGAGGAGATCAACCGGATTTACTGGGAAGCATTGGAGCGGGGGGAATTGTCAAAACAGGAGGTTCTCCTTGGCCGCTTTGAGAGATTTTTCAGTGAAGAGGGAATTGCGTGCCCGGACATTCCGGCTTTTAATGATTCCTATCAGGAAAAGCTCGGGGAATATTTTTTTGAGAATGAGAATGCGGTGGAGCTGTGCCGGAACCTGCATGGACGTGTGGCACAGTATGCTGTGACCAATGGTACGGTGGAGGCGCAGAAAAGTAAACTGAAAGGTTCCGGGCTTGGGGAATTGCTGGACGGTGTTTTTATCTCTGATGAGATTGGGGTGGAAAAGCCGCAGATCGGTTTTTTTGACCATGTGTTTTCCATGATTGGTTCAGTGGACCGCAGAGAGGTTCTGATTGTCGGCGATTCTCTGACCAGTGATATGCGGGGAGGAAATAACGCAGGAATTCTGTGCTGCTGGTATAATCCACATCACAAAAAGAATACGACGGATGTTCAACTTGACTATGAGATCAGCCGTTTGTGGGACGTGGAAAAGGTGCTTGAAAGCGGAGGAAAAGAATGACAAAAGAAGAACTGGCGCTGGAAATAATCAGGCGTCTGAAAGAAGCGTATCCGGATGCCGGCTGTACGCTGGATTACGATCATGCATGGAAGCTTTTGGTGAGCGTCCGTCTGGCTGCGCAGTGCACCGATGCACGTGTCAATGTGGTGGTGGAAAAGCTGTATGAGAAATATCCGGATGTGGAAGCTATGGCAAAAGCTGAGCCGGAGGAGATCGAAGAGATTGTAAGGCCGTGCGGACTGGGGAAAAGCAAGGCGCGCGATATCAGTGCGTGCATGCGGATTTTAAAGGAACAATATGGCGGAAAAGTGCCGGAGGATTTTGAGGCACTTTTGAAACTGCCGGGAGTGGGCCGCAAGAGCGCCAACCTGATCATGGGCGATGTGTTCGGAAAGCCTGCGATTGTGACAGATACGCACTGCATTCGCCTGACAAACCGTATGGGGCTTGTAGATGGAATAAAGGAGCCTAAAAAGGTAGAAATGGCACTGTGGAAAATTATTCCGCCGGAAGAGGGCAGTGATTTCTGCCATCGGCTGGTGTATCATGGACGCGATGTCTGTACAGCGCGGACAAAGCCATACTGTGACCGGTGTGTGTTGGCTGATATTTGTGCAAAGAATGGTGTTGCAGATTCGTGAAATTTTTGACAGGCCGGAAGCAGGGATGCAGGATTTTGATTACATGGACATAGGATGCATATTTTGGTATAAGACGGGCCAAAATAGTGTTATTGCACAAGGCAGAATGTATTTCCAGGATTTTTAAAATTGGCAAAAAGAAAGATTGGAAAGCGTGATGCGAATGCATGAAGATGCAAAGGAGGCACGGATTTATGGAAGAAGTGACCAGAAAACTTTTGGAAGAATGCAGTCAGGGCTGTAAGATGGCAGTGGGCAGTATGAACCAGGTATGCCAGCATGTAAATGGAAGCCGGTTGGAGGATGTGATTCTGGATTATCGGGAAAAGCATGAGGAGATCGGAAAAAAGGCAGACGAACTTCTTGAGGCAGGCGGTGTGGCCGTAAAGGCTCCGGGAGCGGCAGCAACGGCTTATTCCTGGCTGTCTATGGAGATGAAAATGAAGCTTAATGATGATAACAGCAGAATTTCCCAGATTTTGATGGATGGCTGTAATATGGGAATTCAGAATATCAGCGGTGCAATGAATCAGTATGGGGCAGCGTCTGCAGACAGTAAGAAAATCGCCAGAGAGCTGGTACAGACAGAAGAAGCTTTTATGAAAGACCTGAAGGAATTTTTATAAGCAGGATGTTATCAAGTGCAGGGATTTTTGTTTACAGGAATGCTGTATTTTATGTGCAGTATGCACAAATATGAGACGGTATAGTAACGTGCAAAACGATGAAAATGAGCGGAAGGGAAGAAAAATTCCTTACGCTCTTTTTTTTAAAATGATAAAATAAATCTGAACATGTTGTTGGAAGCTAGAAAGGAAGGTAAGTGCAATATGTTTCAGAACGGAGATTTGATTATTTATGGAACGCGGGGGGTATGCAGGGTAACAGCGGTTGGAACGCTAATAATAGATCGGAAGAGCACACGTCTGAACTCCAGTCACCTGA
>CAOJHI010000022.1 GCA_948436005.1 uncultured Lachnospiraceae bacterium | reverse complement strand
ACTGGAGTTCAGACGTGTGCTCTTCCGATCTAGGATGTCGTTTTTGTACAGTTTGGGGAGAATGCGGTGGTCGGCAATCCACCGGCAGCGATGAATTGGGGGATCACTCAGAATACCGTTTCCGCGGAAAAATCAATGGAGCTACTGAATCTTCTCTATACGGACGAAGATATTATGAACCTTCTCTGCTGCGGCATTGAAGGAATTCACTATGTGAAAACAGACGACGGCCATATCACCTTTCCTCCGGGAAAGAACCAGAATCCTTTCACCAATGGGGCATGGCGTATGCCGAACCAATTCATCACTTATGTTTGGGAAGGTAGTCCGCTGACACTGTGGGATGATATAAAGAAATTTAATGAGGAGACACTGCACAGCTATTATTACGGATTTAACTTTGATCCGACACCCGTTTCTACTGAATATATAAAACTGGAACAGATCTACCGGAGATATCAACCGATCCTTGAGAACGGTCTGGTGAATCCGGAAGAGGGACTGGAACAGATGAACCGGGAGCTTGACGCAAATTTTATTGACGAAGTCATTGCGGAAAAACAGCGGCAATTTGACGCCTTCTGTGATAAAAGGGAGGGATTTTAAGTAGCGTCTTCAGCCGGGCCATCCTGCTTGGAAATACTATTGCTGTTGTAAAACCATCCTCTGACCATTGGCACCGTTCCGGAGCTTCTGTGGACACGATACCGGCGTACAACAAAATACAGATATAACCATGTCTGATAAAAAGCTGCCGCAACTAATAAAAATCGGTTACGGCAGCCACCTTTTTCCAAACAGTATTATCGGAATCCCATATAGGTTTTCCCTTTTCTCAGGGTCGTTTTCCCCTTATATTTCGCCAGCTGGCTTACCGTTACCAGCTGATAACCTCTCTTTTTCAAAGCCGGTATGATGGTCTCACAGGCTTTTACAGTTGACAGGTGGATATCATGCATCAGAATAATATCCCCGTCTTTCACGCTGTTTAATACTGCATTTACCGTATGCTGGCTGTTGCCTGTATTTGCCCAGTCTCTGGTATCCACAGACCAGTAGATAGACGGAAGGCCCAGTGCATTTAATACGGTCTGACTATTATGTCCGTCTCCGTAGGGAAGCCTGAATACTGTCGGCAGCTTCCCGCTGGCTTCCTTAATCTTTTTATTGGTAGAATTCACCTCATTCTTCATAGAAGAAACAGACAGGGTGGTAAATGCAGGATGGCTGTAGGAATGGTTTCCCAGCTCGCATCCCATATTCGCCATACGCTTTACCTCATTTTTGTATCTGGATACACTGCTTCCAACCATGAAAAACGTGGCCTTTGCTTTGTTCTTTTCCAGGCAGTTCAAAAGTCGGTTCGTATAAGCCCCGGGGCCGTCATCAAAGGTCAGTGCCACCATTGGCTTCTTCGGATCTACTTCTGGTTTTACCTTTACGGAAGGATCATAAACTCCGTTACGCTTAAAGTAATATCCCTTCTCTTCGATATAATACGTGCCTGTTACTCTTGCGCCTTCTGCATCCACATAGTACTGCTTTGTTCCGATCGTCAGCCAGCGGGATTTCTGCATCTTACCGTTCTTTCCCAGATATCGGTATGATTTTCCTTCTTTCACCCACTTTGCTTTCGCCATCTGACCGGTTTCTTTATCAAAATAGTACCGGCTTTTTCCGATTGTTACCCATCCGGTCTTCTTCACGCCGGTCTTTTCATCAAAATAATATTTCTGGCCATCCACTGTGTAGAAGCCTGTTGCTCTTGCCCCGGTCGGTTTGAGATAATACTTTTCATGGTTCAGCCAGCCTATCCACAATGGTCCCTTCCTGCTGGTGTAATACATATGGTTCCTGTATTTAATCCATCCGGAGGTACGATAGCCTTTACTGTTGATATAGAAAATCTTATCTTCTACTTTAATCCAACGGCTGGTCACATATTTTCCGTTCTCTTTTCTGAATTTGTAGCCGCCGGATTTCTTGACCCAGGTTCCGTTCACTTCCTCTGCTTTTGTCACATTTTTCAGACTGTACGATTTTGCATATGTTGTCTTAGCCTTGGCCTCTGCCGTCATCGGAAGCCCCAACAATGTGACCAGCGTCAAAAATACCAGCAATAATTTCTTCAGACACCTCATCTCACAACCTCTTTCTCTCTTCTGTATTTTTCCATTTCATCCCAACATATCTGCCGTCAGTTTTTTCACAAGATCATCGATCATTGCAAATACCAACTGTACGCTTCATATTACAGCAACCGCTGCGCGAACTCCCTTAATCATACTTGCAGCATATTCCATGCCTTTTCCAAAAATCCCCCGCTGATTCTTATAAGCTATATCATTTATATTAGTCCTCACTTCCCATGAAGTCAAGCAAATACCAGGTTTTGCCTTTTTCGCAAACGCTTTTTTCTGTCTCCATAGCGCCTGCCATAATTTCAGAGCCAGAAAGATACCTGTACGCCAAAAAGACGTAAGCCCTGTTTACTATGACTCACGCCTTTTCTATCCTGATTCTTTATCCTGATTTCCTTTTAAAGAATCTGTTGGCTTCCCATTTTACCTGCGGTATCTCCTTCTGAAACGCAGCCCTCCAAGAAGTACCCCCAGTGCAGCTGCCATCAAAAGAACATATTTCAGAAGCGGCGTACTGTCTCCTGTTCTCGGATTCTGAAGGTTGCCGTTACTGTTGCTACTGCCGACCTCTACGTTCTCTGTGCTGATCTCAGTGATCTCTGAGCCTGCTTCTGTAAAGCTGTTTGTGATAACCACCTCATCATCCGGTTCTGCCGGGCTCAGCGTCACCTTTCCGCCGGCTTTATTCACTGACATGGTAAACTCCTGCCCTCCTGCGCCGATCGGCCTTCCGTTTTTGTCCGTCTCTGTCACATAATAAGTCGCCGAATCATTTTCAGATGTGCCGATATTCACCTCAAGCGGCACACTGAAGCTGCTGCTCCCGTCCATCTTCAGCTCAATCACGTCCCCGTAACGCGTACGGAAATTTTCATCCGTAAACAGGCCAGCATAAAACGTATCATCTGTCTCATAATCCACACCATCCATCACAGTCTTTTTCGTGATGGTCAGTGTACCGCCGTAGTAATAGCCGAATGGCAGTCCTGTGGTGGCATTCTGAAACGTAATTGCTCCCTCCGGTGCCTGGCGCGTAATGGACACAGTCTGCCCCTGCGGATAAAGCGCCTCAAACAAGACATCCTCTCCCTTTAATGCACTCGGTACCACAGTTCCGTTGCCATCTGTCTCTGCAATATAGTACGTAGCATCTGTTTCCAGATTTTCAAAAACTGCTTCTGCTGTATCGCTGTTCAGAAAACGCAGCGGCAAATCCGTGGTTCCGGCTGCACGCACCGTACACGCCTCATCCATAAACAGGCCCACGTAAAATACAAGCTCTTCATTTTCCGGCGGATTATAGGCAAGCTGTGTCTCCGTATTAAACAGCTGCTTTGTCACGCGGATCACGCCATTGTTCCTCGGGCCTGGTAATTCTGTCTTCGGCTGCACCCCGACCTCATATTCCCAGGCATTTCCACCCTCTGACTGCAATGGATAC
The DNA here is from genome assembly GCA_948436005.1 of uncultured Lachnospiraceae bacterium. Lineage (GTDB taxonomy): Bacteria > Bacillota > Clostridia > Lachnospirales > Lachnospiraceae > Choladousia. The sequence continues at coordinate 17,231 of CAOJHI010000022.1, read as the reverse complement.
GGAACAGGGACAAGAAAGGTAGCAATCGCATCCACCCGGTATGCCGTGTTTGCCTCAGCGTCCTGAAATACAAGATACATGCCTGGTTCCAGCCCCTGAAAAGTAACGGTGCCGTCATGCGCTGTCGTTCCTGTTACCACATCACCAGCCACTGTAAGCGGTACCAGCCGCTCTGCCGCCGTATGAGAGTCAGCGGCAGTCATTCCTGTTAATTCAATTCCTGTACTCTGGTAAGCATCCAGCAGCGTATAATCTGCGGAACCGCCATTTACTTCCAGACTTGCCACACATGCCAGCTTTACCTGTACATCCGGCATTACTTTTACATTATCCGTTTCCAGATTCGGGTCTGTGTAGGTCATAGTCACCTTGAGCGAGCCCTGCGCCCCGGCTTCCAAGTCCGGCATCCGGTCTTTCTCGGAAGCCATGATGCCTGTTACCATCAGACAGGCCATCAGCACTGCCGTTATCAGGACAGCTGCAAGCCATCCCGTCATTTTCTCTTTTCTGTTAGAAGTTCTCCTCACCATGATCCCCTTCCCTTCTTTTCCCTCCGGAACGTGATAATTCCTATTCTTTTCCTTCCTGTTCCGATTTCTGTTTCTTCTTTCGTTTTCTATAATCTGAAATTTTCAGAATAATCCCCAAAAGTACAAGGAACAGGATAAATACCAGCAGGCCTGCTACAAGAAGCCTCTGCGACCGTTCGGTTCCTTCCAGCGGATTGCGCAGAATAATTCCCGGCTTTACCGTATCTTCTTCCTCAACATACTCCGTAAATTCTCCCCGTATCAGAAGCCGGTGCGAATTCACACCATACGGCGTGCAGGTCACTAATGTGACCAAATCCTTGCCTTCCTCAATAGCCAGGTCATCCGTTTCTTCCGGCAGCACAGTCAAAATCTGATCCACCTTATAAGCCAGCTTCTTATCCAGAACTGTGATATAGAACACATCCCCTACCACCATCTGGTCCAGGTCAGTAAACAGCTTCGCGCTCGGAAGTCCGCGGTGGGCGGACAGCACTGCATGATTCCCTGACCCGCCAATCGGAAGGCTGGTTCCTTCAATATGCCCGCAGCCGTTTTCCAAAGCCTTTGTGCCAATACCATGATAAACCGCCAGCCTGACGTTGATCTTCGGAATCTCAATATAGCCCATAATTCCATTTGCTGTGGGATTTAAAACCTGATCATAGGAATCGCTCAGAGCATCCTCACTTTCCTCTTCATCAAAAGCATCCTGAATCGAATTGACGCGGTGCTCTGCATTATATTTCCTGGCTTCTTCCCAGATTGCCGAGAAATCCTCAGGTTCCATGGTCTCAACGACCTTACTGTAATCGCTGATCAGCTGCTGGTTGCGGTACCCATTCCATAAATCGCTGACTGTAGGATAAAACAAAATACCCGCGCCTGCAAGAAAGACCAGTAAAAACAGGATATTCCGTATCCATGAACGTTTCCTTTTCTTTCCTTTCCCTGCCATATGCAGCTCCTTTGTTCTCATTTACTGCCTGTGGCTGCTGTTGTCAGCATCCTGAATTCCGGCGTTTTTCTCCTGCGTCCTTCTCCTGAGCCTTTTCCGCAATTTTCTTTCCCGGATATACAGAATTAAAATAAAAACACCGGTAATCAAAATACCAAAAATCACCCAGAACAGATAATTGGTGTGCAGGCTGACTCCCCCCACCAGGGATGAGACTGTTTCCTTATGAACCTCCTCCGGTACGTACGGAACGCGGTGTCCCCGTACCAGAAGCCTTTGGCTGTTCACACCATACGGCGTACAGGTCAGCAGTGTAACAAGGTCCTTCTCCTTTTCCACTGAAAGCGCTTCCGTGTCCTCTGGTTCTATTACAAGAATCTGATCCACCTCATAGCAGAGAATATCATCCAGAATATGCAGAAGGAAATGATCTCCCTCTTTCATCTTATCCAAATCCGTAAACAATGACGCACTGGGCAAACCGCGGTGGGCAGAAATAACCGCATGCGTACTCTCCCCTCCAACCGGAAGCGAGCTTCCCTCCAGATGCCCTGCGCCAATCTGCAGCACATCGTTATCCGTTGTATGATAGATCGGAATTTTTACATTTATCCCCGGAATCTCGACGATTCCCATCATCCCGTCCCCGTTCAGGTTCAGGCAGGCCATGTAGGCCTCGTCCCGGTCTGACATCTCCGCCAAAGCAAAGGAATCCGGAAGAATCATTGGCATCAAATTGTGATTGTATGCGTTCGCATTCCTCCATTCCAGCTCATAGTCGATACCTGCTTCGCCATCCTGGTCTGCAATGCCCTGTGTATAATCACTGATCAGCTTACTCTGCCGGTAGCTGTTCCACTGATTTGCGATCAACGGATACAACAATACGGACAAACCGGCTAAAAACAGCAATGCAACAAGAACTGTATTCAATTTCTTTTTCATCCGGCCTCTCCTTATTGTTATATAGATAACAGCACCGAACTGTCTTTGATATCCCCGGGACAGGGAGTCCGGCCCGGGGAATTTCTTATAAAATGATCATTATTTGAATTTCTGAGGACAAATTATTTCTCAGCTCTTCTGCGGCTTACGAAGAACATAGCCGCTGCTGCAATCATAATCAGGCAGCCGACAACGGTGAAGATCGTTGTACCGATACCACCGGTGGAAGGAAGTTCAGAGAGTCTTGTATCAATTACGTCAAACTCAAAGTCATGAACAGCCTTTTCACCTGTTGTAAGCACCACATCCTCAATAGCGTTGTTAATAGAATATCCTTCTGGTGCAACAGTCTCTTTGATCTTATATGTTCCAGCTCCCAGACCTTTCAGCACAAGCTTTCCTTCTGTTGCTTCTACTTCTGATACAGCCTCTCCAGCTACATCATCTGTTTTTAAGGTATATTCTCCATTACTTCCAACAAACGTAAGAACAGTGTCATTTAATGTAATTTCGAATTTTGCTCCATTCAGTGTATTGCCGTTCTCATCTTTTTTATTAATTGTGATAGATCCTACATCACCTGTAACAATTGCCGGAGTACTGTTATTGTCTTTATTACTGGTTGCTCTGTTTTCAAACGTATTTGAATCTGTTACAACTGCTGTAACTTCTACTCTGACATTCTCACCAGCATGTAAGTTACTATTTCCAATATACTCAGCTGAAAACGTCACCGTAACTTCTTTATCAGCTATGCCAAGTTCTGAAACGCTGTAAGCCGTACTGTCAACTTCCTGACTATTTACAAAAACTTTTACACTAGTTATTTTCATACCTGTCGGGGTATCCGTGATAGTAAATGTTCTGTTTGTATCATTATCCGGGTAACTTGGAAAAACAGTAGTAATATCAAATTTGATCGTATCGCCAATTTTTGCAAAGTCTGTTACCAAATTATCTGCTGAGTAATCTTTTTTTACCGTATAGCCCTGGCCCTTTGCACTTATTACAACATCATCCGGTCCGATTAAATTATTGTTATTATCATAGGCATAGGTTGCAGTTCCCATCACATTATATGCTGTTTCTTTACCAGCAGCCAAAATCATATATGCACCAATATCAAGTCCCGTAAATGTATAGGATCCCTCATTGGTTACAATACCTTCCTGATCCGGAGCGACCTGACTTAACCCATTCCAATCAATACTGTAAGGATCTGTAGTATCATTTACATAATCTTTAGCCCAGTCTGCTACTTCCCACTTACTCTCTGCAGCATTAAAAGATACAATCCGATAAATCTTTAAAGTTGTCCCATCATTTAACGTCAGACCATTCACTGTAATCGATGACGTTCCCTCTGCTGCAAATGAAACAATGTTCATTGCCATCACCATTGCCATTGCAAGAACAATAGCCAAAATCCGTTTTACTTTGTTCATAATCCTTTCTCCTTTTCCCCTTTGGGTTTTCATTATTTTGTTGCTAACTTTATTTGTTACCTGATTTTCGCGGTACGGAAGTGCCGCAGAAATGTATTCATCTTACTTAGTTCCTTGGCACCTCCCTGCATTTATTTTTATACAAAATCAGTGTAGCTGCCATCATGAGCAGCATACCGCTGATCAGGTACCAGAAGATTCCACGTCCGCCGGTGGAGGGTAGTTCATAAAGCTTATAATTGTAAAACCTGTACAAATTGTCTGTTGACTCGACTACTGACTCTACTTCTGTCCCATCTTCTTCAATTTTAATAGTCTTAATAGTCGGCACACCATGTTCACTGACGGAGATTTTCCAAATCACACCACTCCTGCTGTAGCCATTTGGAGCCTTTGTTTCTGATAACTCATAGCTTCCGGCTGGTACGTATCCAATCTCATTTTTAAAACTGGAATCTGTATACCAACGAATCTTTCCCTCTGCATCTGACTTGCCATAATAGTCAACACCATAATTAATGTCTGTCTCGTCATCTGTCAGATTTTTCAGTTCAAACTCAGCCCCGGCCAATGGTGTTGTTGTGTTATACTCATTTTTTACAATAGACCAGTCGGGCCATTTTGCATTCGTAATCTGATAACCTGTAATCACATCTCCTGCTTTTACCGGTTCATATTCTACGTGATACCGTACGTCGTTGATGGTAACTGCATGATTACGTTCACCGACTTCCTCTACGATATACTCAATTTCCTTCCACGGATTACCCCCTGTAATATTCGAATCCTCATAATATTTCTTCAGGTCCTTCCATGTATAGGTATATCCATTCTCTTGTGTAAGAGTAGCCGTAGCATCACTCTGAATTCCAGAGACATCTGGTTTCAACTCATTTCCGTCCATATCTGCAGCAATAAGCTTCACCTGAACCTTTTCCGTTCCTTCGATTGACTCTCCATTTTCCCCAAGCCATTTTTTTGTAACAGTAAAATCAATAATCTCCTGTTTATCTGTTACCGTCACTGTGGAAATATAAGTATCATCCTCTTTTACAGGTTCTGCAGTTTTCCATGCTTCCAACGTATTAGCATTCGTAAATCCGATTTTTCCTTTGCTTACGGTAAACCGAAGTTCTTCCGTTGATCTTTCATAACCAGTTGGAGCATTTGTCTCCCGGATTAAGTAGTTACCTGATGGAAGTACGCCAAAATCAATAGAACCATCGTTCTTGGAGGCAAGAGATTTTATCAGTTTCAGATCCTCTGTGCCGTCTACATTTTCTACGGAATATAATCCAAAATATGCTCCTGGCAGCGGCCGATTATTCTCATCAACCTTTTGAATTTTCAGCTGACTCTTATATACCTGCACAACCGGATCATCATATTCGGAAGAATCTTCCTTTTCCTGATAAGTATACGTTACAGTCGCTTCCGCATTTGAATAAAATCCCGGTTTATTTGAAGATGTAGCATTACCAGGTGCATCTGTTTTTTCATCACCTGTATGGGGATACCCTGTTTTTATATACTCGTCATAAGCTTTATCTGTAGGTGTAATCTTTGCCGTTACGGAATAGATATACCCGGCTTTTAATTCATAGTTATCTGGAAAATCCAGAATAACCTGCCGCGTTGTCTTATCATAGCTTGCTGTTAACATTGCGTCACCATTAACCGGAACGGCATTCAATCCTTGGAACACTACCTTTCCATCCTTGTCTTTTACTTCAATGACAAGGTCTGTGCCTGGAATATATTCCACATATTCAGACAAGATGTCCTGAATGGTTACATCAGAACAAAGGAATTGAGTAACTTCTGCTGCTATCTTTTTAAAAGTATCAACTAAGGTATTACTATCCACATTCTGGGCTGATTTTACAGCTGCATTCGTTGCATTTGCAACATTAGCCAGCAAAGTACTGCCACTCATGTTATTGTAACCTATATCATTACTAAGACTGATGCCTATTGCATAAAACTGATCACACTTAATGCCTTCTGCTCCTATGGCATTTGCCCCCATAAGAGCTCCGTTATAATCGTTCGCCCCAGTCGTAGTCCATCCACCACCGCATGGAGAACCCGAATTTGACAGACTTTTGCATGTGGTACACTGATTATTATTTAACCCCCATCTATTATGTTCATGACTGCTACATAAGTGGATTGTTGGCGCACCATCCGTAAGGAATACTACAACCTTTGTCGCCTCACTACGGGCTGTTGCCAGACCGGCTGCTGCCTTTACAAAAGCATCCTGATAATTTGTTCCTCCCTCACTATCGCTGCGCGTGCTGCTATTAGTCACTGCCTTCGTAATTCCCGTACTATCCATCCACCCCATTGCGTTATCTGCTTTGGATGCAAATTTTACTAAATTCCACTGTGCATCAACCTGTTTTGGATCAATGGCATGTACTAAACTGTTAACAGCATCGTTCGCTTTTTGCAGTTTAGTTTTCCCCCAACCATTATCCATACTGCTGGAAAGATCCAGGATAAACATAATATCCAGCTTCGCCAGATTTGTCTCACTTCCCACCTTACCAGATACAGTCAATGTCAAATCATATGTGTTACCATCATCTTTATTAGACTTTATATACTTTTCATGGTGCAAATCCTGTGTCGTCGGATCAGGTGTTTCGCCAATAATATCCTTTATTGTCTCATCACTTAATTGCACTACCGGCATAGGGTACTTTTCTGTCTGGTTTTTTCCATTGTATGTATAGCTTACTTCTGCTTCCTTGTTCGAATAAAATCCCGGCTGACCGGATGAAGTATTGTTGCCCTCTGCATCTGTGCCTGCATCACCTGTATCCGGATATCCTTTCCGTTCTCCATATGCTGTTTTGGCATCATCATTTGGCTTTATGGTAACAGTAACTTTATAGGTATAACCCGCCTTCAGCTCATATCCGTCCGGAAAATCCAGGGTAAGCTTTTTTGTCTCGGTATCGTATCCCGCAGTCAGTTGCCCGCTCTCAAGATCTATTGAGCCGTTACCCGTCTCGATCTCGGTTCCATTTCCATCATAAACTGCGATCTTTGGTGTAATCCCCTCTACGATGTCAACATACTCAGACAGCGTATCCGTCACTGTGACGTTACTGCATAGCAGTGTTGTAATATCAGCCGCTATATCATTAAATATTTTGCTAACCGTATCTGATGATTCATTCGTTGCTGTTCTTGTACCCGCATTCACCGCATCTGCCACATTCTGCAGCAACTGAAGGCCGCTCATATTATTGTAAACGTTATCCCCAAGCCCGATTCCGATTCCATAAAAACGGCTGCAGGTAAGCGCATTCGCCCCCATAATTGCGCCATTGTAATCATTACGGGTGGTAGAATTCCCGCCACCACGGACAGCAGTACCACTGTTACTTATCTTATTGCCACTTCTTAAATAATAGGTAGGTTCTCCGTCTGTCAGAAAAATGACGACCGAAGAAGCATCTGCTCTCGCTGATGATACAGCAGTCTGGGCTTTTACCAGGGCATCCTGATAGTTTGTTCCTCCGTTTCCATTCAGACGCCCTACGGTTGTATTGACAGAATCTCCTGTGGTCCAATCTGACGTCCGAATCCTGGCACTGTTGGCAAATGTAACCAGTTTCCATCTTGCATCTATCGTATCTGCTTTACTATTTAAGGTAGTAACTAGCTCGCTAACTGCATTCTGGGTACTTTTCATATTAGCACCCTGCATACTTCCTGAAGTATCAACCACCAGTACAATATCCATCTTCGCCTTATTGGACGTGCTGCCTACTGCACCGGATACAGTCAAAGTCAGATCATACGTTCCATCCTCATTTTTTTTCACATACTTTTCATGTGTCAGAGTTCGCTCCTCAATGATGGTTTCACCGGTAGCCTCAAGATCATACGTTGTGATTGTTTCATTCATCCACATCACTGTATAAGTAGAAAAACTGTCCGCAACAAACTGTGCGCTCTGAATCTCCTTATTATCAGTAATGTCCATTCCAATAATCTGATTACTCTGACCGATATCTACGATATCAGTTACCTGGCCTTCTTCATTTTCTTCCAAATGCAGGATTGTGATGCCCGCATATCTCGTCTCTTCAACATCAATACCGTCAGCCTCTTCCTCTATAATGTCCTCCGGTATATTCCCGAACTCCACTTCTGCAGGAATGGCCGCCTTTTTATAATCTATGGAAACCCTTACCTCTCCATTGGGCTCTATTTCATTTCCTGCTTCATCCTCAAAATGAATATCATACGCCAGGAATCCTGCAACACTGTATGCTTCACTCTCTGCTTTTTCCTGAAGAGCTGCCTCCACATCTGCATACTGTGCTGCTGTAGACGCATCATCCTTCTTTAATGGTACTACTCTCAGATCAGTATTTTCCGGAATAGCTCCTGCAACCAGCTCTTCTACCGTAATAACAACTTCCGGATCTTCATAGTTAATAATTTTCAGAGTTTCTTCTTCTGAATCCTTCTCTGTGATATCCGCCAGATCGCTGCGCACGTATACTTCCGCCAGTCCTGCTGTTGTTTTTTCCGTAGACTGCGTCTCTTCAGCAATCTGTTCTTCTGAAGCTGTTGTTGTTTCCTCCATTGCCACAGCTGCTTCTGCCTGTGATGTTTCATCTGTCTGTAGCAGATCATCCTCCTGGTTTTGCTCAGTTTCTGTTTCCGTCTCCTGCATCGGCACGCCCTCTCCATGATAATTTACCTTATACCATGTAGCCTCTTCTGCCTCTACGGTATCCAAAAGCTCCAGCTCAACACCACTGTTTACTACTCCAACCACAGCTGCTTCTACAGACGGCTGTGCGCGCAGGATTACATCATCTGCTGTGATCGTTACTGTCGCAGGTTCTATTTCAGATTCAGTTTCCGTTTCAGACTCTGTCTCAGTTTCCGTCTCTACCTCGGTTTCTGTTTCTGTGTCTACTTCTGTCTCGACTTCCGTTTCTATTTCTGTTTCCGTCTCTACCTCGGTCGCGGCTTCGGTTTCTGTCTCGCTTTCTGTCTCTACTTCGGTTGCAGTTTCCGTTTCTACTTCAGTTTCCGTCTCTGATTCAGTTTCCGGTGCGCTTTCTGTCTCAGTTGCGAATTCTGTTTCCGGCTCCGTCTCTATTTCTGCCCCAGACTCAGCTGTGGCTTCTGTTTCTGTTGCGTTTTCCGTTTCCGGCTCTTTTTCGGTTTCCGGTTCTGACACATGCACTTCAAAGGTCTCCATTTTCAGTGTGCCATCCGCATCATAAGAATGAATCAGATACACCATTCCTGCTGCCACTGGCTCCACCTCAGCCATATCACTGCTGCCACCGTCTACAATACGGATTACATCCTCATTCAGCATCTCCCAGGAATGCTCAGTTCCTTCCTGGCCCATTATCCAGTAGTGGCTTTCTCCTACCGTCATGCCGACTGTTTTAAACGCTTCCGTGTTTTCTGTTCCTGCCTCTGGTTCTACTTCTGGTTCCGTCTTTATTTCTGGTTCCGTCTTTATTTCCGATTCTTCCTCTGTCTGTGCTTCACGCTCTTCCTCCGCCGTCTTTCCTGCCAGCTTCATGACCTTTGCCATACTCACGTACCCTGTAATACGTGAATCACCCAAATCATACTGGTGCCTGCCCACCATGCCGCCTGCATTTCCTTCAACGGTTTCTATTCCCTGTGCATTTGCATTAATCACAATACCTACATGCGCCGGATTTCCATTCTGAAGCTGTGTTGTTCCCTCTTTGTGCGGATTCTCGCTGAAGAATACCAGATCACCCGGTTCCGGTACATATTCAGTTCTGCCTGCATAGCAGCTGCTCAGTTTTGTAATCCAATCGCTGCTGCGCTTCTCTCGCGGAAGATATTCCTCCGGAATGCCTGCATATGCGGCACAGAAGCTCACAAACATGGCGGACCATTCTTCGTATGCAGCACCGTACCACTGGCCATACCGGCTGTAATACTGTTGTTTTCCTTCCTTATTAATAATGAAGTTCTTTTCGTTCTCTTTATTGCCGATCTGCGTCATTGCAACTGCCACAATATCTTTTGCGTAGTCCCCGGTCAGCACTGCGCCCTGAACGCTCTGTCTCCAGATATCCTCATTTTCGGTCTCTTCCGTCGAACCTGCAGTGTCATTCGCTGCCCCGCCGTTTTTTCCCTCTTCCTCTGATTCAGGTTTCCCGGCCAGTCCATCTGCTCCGTTCCCAGTTGGCAAATCCGGATCTGCGACGACTTCTACGCCCATCAGAAAATCATCCGAGAAATCCCTGTTCTCAGAGTCGCCGGATCGCGCCTCCTCAGCCTCTTCTCCGGCCTGCGCTCCCCCGGCTTCTGTTTCCGGAAAAATCTCTGAGAGGATCTCCGGTTCACCGTAGCAGCTATCATTGTGGACATGCCCGGTCTCCGTACAGATAAGAACAGGCTCTGACGCTGATACATCCGAAGGACTCCAATTTCCAAATACCGCACCAACAATCATTGTCATCGTGCACAGCACACTGATTCCCCGGCGCGGCAGACTGTATTTAGACTGATTACCCATCTGTCGTTGCCTCCTTTTTTCCCATTCTTTTTTTCCTTCTTTTCTCATCTCCACAACCTTCTTCCCGACAGCTCAATTCCCGCCACGCTTATTTGTTTTCACATTCCCTGTTTATACCAAGGTACCTGAGCAGGTCCATCTCACTTTGAAACTCCGCCAATACCCCGCCTTCCTCTTTCAGGATGCTTCCCTGCCATCCGGCACGCCTCCTGCTCTTCACAAGAATATCCAATGTGCTCAGTTTTCCGGACTGACTTCGGATCTGTGCATCACCAAGACAGATCTTCGGCCTGGCATAATGCCCTGTTTTTCCTGATTCGTGAAAATCCCGTTTTTCCTGAAAACTCTGTGGATATCCACAGCGGTCGAAAAGCTGGTCCGCCCGCAGAAACAGCTCACTGCAATTTTCAAACCTGAACGCTTTGCCGCTCATTTTACTGTATATCCTGCCTTTTACATCCTCGTCATACGCATCAATGCAGACCCGGATGGCGTTGACGGGGTAGTGACGGCTATCCCTGTTTTCCATAAAGCATTCCTTTCAAATCATTATCTGAGTCCTGAGAGTTCTGCCAGCTCATATTTCAGCTCCAGCCTCCGGTTCCTGACACGGCTCTGAAAATTCCGGCAAATCCGCTCCGCCACCTTGACACCGGCCTCATACGTACACGTTGGCAAAAGTACAAGCACCTGTGTGGGACTGTATTTCGAGGCAACATCCCCGACGCGCAGCGACTGTCCGATAGAACGTTCCAGTATATTCATCCCCTTGATCAGCCCGCGGTCAATGTTGTTTAATTTCCCTATGTCATTTCTGCGGAGTGTAAAAAGTACAATAAACTCCGCAATCCCCAGACGGTCTGCCCGGCGCATCTCCATTCGGTAAATCTGCCGGAAAATCTGATAATCACAGAAAAAAACCTGAGCCGGCGTCTCGCGTTCCCTGGCATCCTCCAGGAAACGTCCGATATCCGTGATATCTTTGTTGATCTCTGACATAATTTCCTGAAACACAAGCTGAAGTTTTTGGGGACACGGAATCCCCATATTTTCATAAAACAGCCTGCACGCCTTTTCATACTGCTGCAGCGCAAGATCATACTTTTTCTGGCTGCGCAGTGCCGCAACCAGCAGGCAATGGACGTCTTCATCAAGGGCATCAATCAATATTGCCTGATTACAGATCAGTTCCACTTCCTCCCACCGCTTTGTTTTCCCCAGAATCTCACACAGCTGCTTTACGGTGTTCATATAGATGGATTCATACCATGTCACCTTTGGCAGAAGCCAGAATTCGTCTGCAACCTTTGCTGAAACATTTCCGCGGTAGCATGAAATAATTTTCCTGCAGATATCCTCTTTTTTTCTGTCATCGTCTGTTTCCCGAAGCTCAGAAGCCAGGGTTTCGAACTCCTCATAATCTGTTATCACTTCCACTTCAGGATTCCACTGATATGCGCCCGGAAGTGTACAGATAAAATTTTCATCCCCAAGCACCTTCAGTTCATTCCGGACCCGGTATATCTGTGTTTTCAACGCACCCTCAGGGCTTTTGCTGTCATCCTCCCAGAAGGTCTCAATCAACTGGCGGTGCGTCAGCATATGTTCTCTGTTCATAAGAAGGTAAACCAACAGACGTGTAGGCTTATTAAAGCGAAAGTTTTCTTCTCCCAATATGGCTTCCCCATTGTCGAGGCGAAAACTGCCAAACAATTGCATTTTTAATTTCTTCATATTCTTTTTTCCTGCTCATCAACCGCGAATGTTTCTCTCATCCTGCACTCCCCTGTTTCGTCATACACCACGGAATCAATCAGCCGAAGCAGTTCCATTACACTGCGAAAGGACTGTCGCTTCCTGCCCTGTATCCACTCAATTTTGCCCTGCCAGCTCTGGTTCTGTGTGTCAGTTACTTCCAGGACAAACGTCTGTTTTACTCTCATCTTTCCATTGATTCTCCTTCCTAGTAATGAAACTTTTGCACACAAAAACCACCCAAAAGAGATCTGGCTTAACATGCGCCTGATACCTTCCGGATGGCTGTGCAGCTTTCTATATATTGAAAGAAACAGAATTCAGAAATGTCTGTCAAAACTGTATTCCTGCCTTATTTTAATGCAACCTTTCCGGACAAAAAATATCGTATTTTCTGCTTTTTACACAATCTGATGATCGTTCCAAGCATTTTTTGCTATTATAACTTTTTGTTGTCACAGTTAGGTTACGAAACAAACTTTCACGCCCTAATATTTCTATTTTTTAAAAAAACGCCTACGCTATGGGGCTTACCGGATTTTGGTTCATGCATTTTGCACGGAACTCACGTTATTTCCCAACGCAATAAAAGGAAAAGGAGGGGTATATTATGCGCAAATAAACAGAAGACAGCAGCTATGAACTAAATTCATAACCGCTGTCTTCCAGATATTGAAATATATGGCTCCTGCCAGCCTTTTTTACGATAATCAATCACGCAGCCTTCCCGTGCCGCCTCAGTCCTCTTGCTACCAGCTTTTTGATTAAATCATAAATCACTGCAAACACCGGCACGCCAATCAGAACACCGGCAAAACCAAACAGGCCGCCAAACAGTGTAATTGAAAACAGAACCCAGAAACCGCTCAGCCCTACGCTGCCTGCCAGCAGTCTCGGCCCCAGGATATTTCCGTCAAACTGCTGCAGAATAATAATAAAAATAAGAAAAATCACACAGTTCAGCGGGCTTGTGATCAGAATCAGCAGTGCTGACGGAATTGCTCCGATAAAAGGGCCGAAATACGGAATAATATTCGTCACACCGATAATCACACTGATCAGTACTGCATTCGGAAAATCTGTCACAAAGCTCATAATCAGGCAGAACACATAACAAATCAGGCCTACCAGAGCACTGTCCAGAATCTTTCCTGCAAAAAAACCGACAAACGTTTTATCGACAAACACAAATTCTTTTAAAATCTTGTCTGCTGTTTCTGGCTGCAACGTTGCATATAACACAGCTTTGCTCTGTCTCGCAAAGGTTTTCCTGCCCGCAAGGAGGTAAATGCAGATAATCAAACCGATTCCAAGGTTTTTTAAAAGAGTGAAAACTGAGCCCACCGTATTGGCAAAGCCGCCCATGATCCCCTGCAGCAGCGGCATTAAATCCGTGCTCATCCATGCTTCCAGCTTTTTCTCCACATCCAGGAGCGCTGTATTGACATAACTCTGAATGACCTCATTCCCTTCCAGCTCCACAGCCAGCCATTTGGAAAGCTGCTCTATGCTCTGCGGAATTGTGTTGGCCAGAACTGCAATGCTTCTTGCCACTTCCGGAATCACCATGATAAGCAGAAGATACAGAACCAGCGCTGCCAGAACCAGAACAAATACAACAGACATATTATTTGCCATGCCTTTTTTCTTGTCCGGCAAAAGCGCTTCTATTTTCCTTTGCAGGAAATTGCAGGGCGTTCTCAGAAGATACGCCAGAACGCCTCCATATACAAACGGAGTCAGAATACCTGCCACCCAATACAGGGAGCTTCGTATATGGTTAAAATTCCAGATAACAAAGAACAGTATAATAGCCAGTGCCAGTGACATAAACATGGTCAGCGACTGATAAAAAATTTTTTTCCACTCCTCTTTTTTCATGCTTACTCCTCCGGATTATAAATGAACGATTAAACAGGAAACTGTATAAAACAGGCCTTTCCCCTATCTTAATTCAGGTTCTCCGGGAAGTCAAGTTTACAAATCTCTACTGCATTTCCGTGCCTTTCCTCACTTTCTCCCGTTCATCCATTACCTCAAAGCTTACCTGTTCCGTTGGAATTACAATTGTGATCAGATCATTACTGTATTTTTCCGCAATTTCTGCAATCCGGTTCACCATTTCATCCTTTGTCATGGTAACAAGCGTATCCAGATCAGTCTGCGCCCAGAAAGACTCGATCTCCTCCATTACACCGCGGATGCAGCGATCCCGCTCCCCTATTGTCAGACGGTTCTGGTCTGAGATATCATAATTTATCATATACCACAAATCACACCATGCAAGCCCTTCCGCTTCGCTTTCCTGGGGTTTCGTGAGAAGAATCCCGCCGTATTCCCCTGATTCCTGCGTTTTTCCCTTACTGCTTATAATCTTGCGGAAATTTTCCTCATTTGAAAGCACACAGGTAAATTCCAGGAAATCCCGTTCCTCCCCGGAAAGATACACGTTGTAATCATAACTGGAAATGTCCTCAAAAATTCGTTCATGACTCTCGAAATTTTCATTGCTCCAGTCCAGCAGTGCCTGATTGAAGTTCTCCACAGACTGTTTTTTGTAATCCGGTGTTTTCAGTGCAAACAGGGATTGATAATCCGACTCTTTTACATTTTGATAGATCTGGCCGTTCTCCGCCTCATTCTCCGAAAACAGTTCCTCTTCTAATTCGTCACTAGCCTCTAATTCCTCACCAGCCTCTAGTTCCCCACTAACTTCTAATTCCCCACTAATCTGATCACTTACTTCATCTAAAACTTCATTTAAAAATTCATCGGACAATAATTCGCCAAATTCGTCCGCAAGTGCTTTCTCTACCTTGTTTTTCACTTCCTCCATTACCATATTTTTAAATTCTTTCTCATTTAGACCGGCAGCTTTCTCAGCTGTTCCATCCTGCAACACCTGAGAAACAATATCACCTGCAACAGAAGTTGCCCTTCTCCACGCGCTCCATTCATTTTGTTCTTCCTCTGAAGCTTCACGAAGCCCGGAAAGTACACCGTTTGTATAAACAGCGTAAACCTCTGTTGCCTCCGTACCGTAAGTGGAATCCCCGGTATGCTCTGTAATCCAGATGCCGTTCTTTTCGTCAGAAATGCCCCGGACCTCTTTCCCATTAAAGTACATTTTCAGGCCATTACCGCTGTAGTCCGGATGATATTCCCAAGTCAGCCCAAAAGGCTCATACGGTGCCAAAGTCTCCTCCCACTCTTGCCGCATATCATCAAAAAGCGTAGTTTCTTTTACTTCTTTTGTTTCTTTTGCCTGTTCCGGAGCAGCAGACGTTGCAAACGCACTGCCAATACCCACGGTCAGCATTACTGCCGCTAATACTCCGGTCATGGAATTCTTTTTTATTTTCATAATTGCTGTTATCCTTTCTTCTATTGCGTTTTTACTGAAGCTGTTGCAAAACGGCGCGAGGCCGCTCTTTTTCTCTTCCATCTGAATCAGAGTCATGGCATAGGAAGCTTTCGCTGTCTCGCCAAATCTGCGGACAACTGTTTCATCGCACGACAATTCCAGATCCCGGTTGAACAAAATGTACATGACCCACACAAGCGGATTAAACCAGTGCAGGCACAAAGCTGCCACCATGACAAGCTTCATCACACCATCATACCTTCGGATATGCACATATTCGTGTTCCAGCACATAGGCAAGAGTCTCCGCATCCTCCCAGTCCGTCCGTTTCGGCATCAGAATCACCGGCTGCAGGATTCCGTAAGACAGCGGGGCCCCGATGCGGTCAGACTGGCGCACAGACAGCCGGCGCAGCAGCGGATGTACTGCATACCATTTGCGCAGTCTCTCCTCTTCTGCCGGAAGAGAGGTACTGAATTCCCGATAACATCTGAAATAAGTAAAGCCAAAAAAACTCACACAAACCAGTACGCCGATCAGATAAAGAATGCGCCAGAAGGAAAACAGAGCCGGCCCACGGTTGCCGGAAGCGCTGTCTTTCACACCTTCGGCCGGATACGCCGCCACTCCATCCCTCTCTCCGGACAGATACCCCTCCTCACCTGGAAGTCCTTCTGCGCCTGAGACACCCGTCGCTGTCCACATCACAGGTTCCATCTCTGAATGGTGCCCCATCAGTTCCCGCATCGGTGCATTTTTCTGAACCAATGTATAAATACTGACCGGAGATGGCAGGGCCACCGGAAGCAGCAGACGAAACAGAGCCACCATCCACAAAACCATAAAAGTCTTCTTCGGCAGCCAATGAATCAGCAGTGATCGGAGAATGACCGTCACCAGAATCAACACGCTGCCAAAAAAGCTCATCTGCATCAAACTCACAGTTCTCACCTCATTCCAATTCTCCGACAATCTCCCTCAGACGTTTGATCTGTTCTTCTGAAAGCTTCCTGCGCCCCAACAGAGCTGCAAACAGCTTATCCGCAGAGCCATCGTAGATCTTATCAATCAACTCATTCGTCTCCGCCTCCTGCACTGCCTCTTTGGCAATCAATGCATGACACATAAAATTCGGCTCAGAACGCTCAATCGCACCCTTTTTGATACACCTCTTAATCAACGTATACGTCGTATTCATGTTCCAGCCTACTTCTTCTTTCAAAACATCCGAAATGTATTTTGCCGTACAGTCACCGTTCCGCCACAGCACATCCATTACCTTCAGCTCTGAATCAAACAACTTCCTATCCATCCCTGCACCTCACATCCCTTCTGCGCCAGATACCTGCACTGGTCTTCAGCGCCATTACCGTACATTTGTATCGTTGCATTTGTATCATTGCACTTCGTTGATACGATTCACCGCATTTCCATCGCACTACTGCAGTAGTTTGCCCTTTCATACTATCACAGTAGTTTCGTGTTGTCAACACACTACTACAGTAGTTTTAAATTCAATAAGAATCCATAAAACCTAAACTATTTTCATAATAAAATCAGCCCCGAATAAAAGACACAGGGCAATGGGTGACTTGTTTGCTCGGAACCCATTGCCCTGTGTCTTTTATCCGGGGCGTCCTCTCTCCAAAAAAATTCAGAACTCCCCACTCATCTCCAGCTCTGT
>CAOJHI010000021.1 GCA_948436005.1 uncultured Lachnospiraceae bacterium | reverse complement strand
AATGAAAGAGCAGCATGGGGAATGACACCGGGGATGAATGAGAGAGAAACGTGGGAAATGACGCCGGAGACGAATGAAAGAGCAGCATGGGGAATGACACCGGGGATGAATGAGAGAGAAACGTGGGGAATGGCGCCGGAGACGAATGAAAGAGCAGCATGGGGAATGACGCCGGGGACGGATGAAAGGGCAGCATTGGGAATGACACCGGAGATGAATAATGAGACAGCAAGGAGAATGCCGTCAGAGGGAGATGGTGTTACACGTGAAATGGCGCCGGAGCGAAGGGGTTCTGCACAGGGTATGGTGCCAGTGCAAAGAGATGCAATGGAGGTGCCTTCCCGAATGAACGCAAAAACAGGACAGGAAATGGTACCTCAGAATGAAAGGCAGGAGGGACAATCCGAGATGCCTCCGTATTTTACAATGCCGGATTATGCGGGGGTCATGGAAGAGCAGAAAATGATGGAGCGTGACCTGCGCAGACTGCAGTCAATGTACCCGGATACAGTAAAACGAATGCTCCCTTATATAGAAGAAGAGTGCGACAAGATGGAGTATGAAGGCAGCGCTATGTACGATGAACATCCTGACCATACAACTGTGCAGCAGATTGTACAGCGGATTCTGGAGCAGATGAGAGATGAGCTGCCGCCGGAAATGCTGGAGACAACGCAGAACAGGACAAAAGAGGTGGATGAGATGCTGTCTATGCAGTACCGCGGACCGGGAAGAAGACCGGGAAGGAACTGGGCAGATGATTTGATCCGTGTTTTGCTGCTGCAGGAAATGCACCACAGACGATGCAGGCATCGCAGCTGCAAGAGAGCGGCGCACTATCGATAAAACGCCAGAAAAGCCTTGTTCAATCAGGGCAGGAATAGTATACTGATAAAAAAGTAAATGGAAAATAAGGGAATAAAGCAATAAATAGGAAATAAGGGGATAAAGTATGGAAGAACTGAGAACATTACTGGAAACCTGTCTGAATGAAGAGCTGCTCCATATCGTGATAAGCGGGCAAAGAGTGATGAAGGAGCCGATTCAGAAGATCAAAGTACGGCCACTGCAGGGCCGCAGCGGACTGACATTTCAGGCAGCTCTTTGGGATGGCAAAAAGGAATTTCATAAAAATTATGAAGAGAAAGAGATGATTTCTGCACTGTTGGCCTGGATGAGCCGAGACTTTAAGCAGATGCAGCTTGAGACAACGAAGCAAACAGTGACAGTTCTGGTCAGCAAAAAGGGGAAAGTGACCATTCGTGCCAAACGATGTGTGCAGAAGCGGGAAAAGGCAGATTTGAGCCATAATCGCACAAAGCAGTATCTTTTGGAGGAAGGCGTTCCGGTTCCCTTTCTGGTAAAGCTTGGCGTTATGACGCCGGAGGGAAAGGTAGTACACGCAAAATATGACAAGTTCCGGCAGATCAATCGTTTTCTGGAGTTTATCGAGGATATCTGCCCGGTTCTGGAAAATGGCCGCGAGCTTACGGTAATTGATTTTGGCTGCGGCAAATCGTATCTTACTTTTGCCGTTTACTACTATCTTCATGAAAAAAAGGGATACGATCTGAAGATTATCGGACTTGACCTGAAAGAAGATGTAATCCGGAACTGTAACCGTCTGGCTGAGGAATTTGGCTATGAAAAGCTGCATTTTCTGACAGGGGACATTGCGGATTATGAGGGAGTGGACCAGGTAGATCTTGTCATGACACTGCATGCCTGTGATACGGCCACAGATTATGCATTGGCAAAAGCAGTTCTCTGGAAGGCAAAAGCCATTCTGTCCGTGCCGTGCTGTCAGCATGAATTAAATGGACAGATACAAAATGAAACGTTGCAGCCGATTCTGAAATACGGGCTGCTGAAGGAACGGATGGCGGCGCTGATTACGGATGGCCTGCGGGCCGGGCTTCTTGAGCAGGCAGGATACCACGTGCAGGTATTGGAGTTTATTGATATGGAGCACACGCCCAAGAATATACTGCTTCGGGCAGTGCGGGACGATAAGAAAAAGACAGAAAAAGCAGGGGAGTGCCTTCGCGGCTGCATGGAATTTCTCCACGTGCAGCCGACGCTGGCTTCGCTGCTTTCGGACAGGCCGGATATACTGCCAACTAGTTTGTACAAAGAGATAGGAGACAGATGATATGCAGGGTAGATTATCGACAGTAAAAAATATACTGGTTCACGTTGCTGTACTGACGGTGATTTTTATTATATCCGTGATCGCGTTTGCGCGTTGGGTGAATCAGTCTGCACCGAGTACGGCACAGGCAATGGAATATTCTACGTTTCCGCTTGTTTATATGCAGAATAAAGGTGTGAACTATAATTGCCTTCATGGATACACAAGGGAGATGGACGTAAATTATATTCGTGATACAGTGACCGTTCTTCCGGAGAGCCATAGCCTGAATATATCGATTCAGCCGTTTGATACAAATGTTGAAAGCGTTTCTTACGAGGTGCTGACGCTCAACGGCAGCCAGTCTCTGGAGAATACGAATGTAATCCGGCTGGAGGAAAAGGATAATTATCTGAATGCAGTGCTGCAGATCCAGAACCACATGCTGCTGGAGCAGGAATATATTTTAAAGATTCAGATCACGGCAGGCGGCCGGGAAATATATTATTATACGCGGCTTTTGCTGGAGGATGGCCTTCATCTGGAAGAGTATCTCAATTTTGTGTCAGGTTTTTATGAAAAATGTATCAATAAGACAGATCAGGAATCCCTGGGCGCAGTCGTAGAGCCAAATGAGCGGACGGGGAAATCGAAATCTCTGGCATATATGGATATACATGACAGTGTTTATCAGCTGATGTGGGGGGATTTGAATCCTCAGATTTATTATAAACCTACGCCAAGCCTTGTTGATATCAATGGAACCACTGCCTCGTTTGTGCTGAACTACCGCGTTTCAGCTGTCAACGAGGCTGGTGTCAGCGATATTTACAATATCGAAGAATTTTATCGTCTTCGCTATACCGACACGCGTGTGTTTCTCCTTGATTTTACGCGCAGCACCCAGGAAACATTCCGTCCGGATAACGGGGTTCTGGAGTCTGGGGGCATCAACCTCGGCATTTCAAATGCAGAGGTGGAATTTAAATTTGATGCAAAGAAAAAGACTGTGGCGTTTGTGCAGGAAAATGAATTGTGGGAATACCGTGTCAATGGAGGAAAACTGACCCGTATCTTTGGTTTTCCACAGCAGGAAAATATGGATTACCGGGATTTTTATGACCAGAATAATATCAAAGTACTGCGGGTGGAGGAATCGGGAAATGTTCTGTTTGCAGTGTCCGGTTATATGAACCGTGGAAAACGAGAAGGGGAAAACGGTATCGGTATTTATTCTTATGAAGAGGCGTCTGCGACAGTGGAAGAGATTCTGTTTGTTCAGACAATGGAATCATACGATATGCTGAAGCTGGATATTGACTCACTGGCATATGTAACGGACAATCGTGAGAATTGCTATATTCTGCTAGAAGGGGTTATTTATCGCATTAATCTGAACACGCGTGAGTATGAACGTGTGGTGGACGGAATCCGAAATGGATGTTATGCAAGTTCAGAGAGTAACCGGTATTTCAGCTGGCTGAAAGAGGGAGAACGCTATAATTCCAGAACGTTGTATACGATGGATTTTGAGACGGGTTCTGTGAGAGAAATCAGCTGCGGCGATGATGAGAGAATCCGGCCGGTTTGCTTTATGGGAGAGGATCTCGTATACGGCAGCGCGCGCACCTCGGAGATTAATACCGTAGATGTGGGAAATGAAATATTTCCGATGTACCGGCTCACGATTGTGAATAAGGATGGTGAGGAAATCAAGAATTATCAGCCAAGTGGGATTTATGTCATGTCCACAGAGCAGACGAACAATATGCTGAGGCTAAAGCGTGCCACAGGACAGGCCGGTGTTTATACCGAGACAACGGAGGATCAGATCGTCAGCACAAGTATGGAAGAGGATGTTGTTTACGGTGTTGCCACAAAGGAGAAAAGCATTAAGCAGACGGAAATTCTCCTGCGGGTAGGCACAGAGATCCGGGACAAAAATCCGCAGCAGGTAAACAGCAAGGTGCTTGTTTACGATAATTCCCGCACAGTTTTCATTCCGGGGAATTCAGACCGGGAAAATCTGTATTATGTCTATGCAGGAGGAAAGCTGGAGAGCCAGTGGCCGACTGCGGCAGAGGCAGTCCGCAGGGCAGACGAGCATGTGGGTGTTGTGATAAACAATGCAAAAGAGTTTGTCTGGGAGCGTGGAAACAAACCTGCGGTGAGCAAGATTAAGGTGGAGAATATCCCGGATATTGTGAAGAGCGGGACCATGGATGTAGAGGCGCTGGAAGCAGGCCTTGGCAGGGATGCGATTGGCCTGACCGGTTGTACGTTAGATCAGGTACTGTATTTTGTGGGCCAGGGACATCCTGTGATCGGGGCTATGCAGGGCAAGGTGGTTATCATTACAGGCTACGATGATTATGGAAATCTGATTCTGCTGAATCCCGGGGAGACGGAGACCTATTTCTGGGGACCGGAAGACAGTAAGAGAGATTTTGAGGCCGCTGGGAATCGATTTGTGTCATATCTGGATACTGAAATCGGATAATTCATATAATTGTCTGTGAATTGTATGGTTTTGTTTGCAGGAAAACAGGGGAAAAAGAAATTCCGGGGAAAACCTGCACAAAATTGGAAGAGATGTTTTTCAGGAATCCGACAGAGACTGACAAAATATCCGAAAGTTATCCACAGGTACAGGCGTTGGAAAAAGCGATGAAATGGAATTATGCACCGACTTATCCACATTATCCACATTTTTGGTGGTGTATAAGTCGGTTTACATAGTTTTTTGAAAGAACGGACGTTTTGTGGAATGTGATAAATTGTTTAAATGTGAAGGAAAAATGAGGAAAAAGGTTGACAAGTATGTTTTGAGCAAATTTATTATATTGTCAGAATAGTTAGAATATATATGGATAGTGCATCCAGATAATTCCTCAGTGCCAGAGAATTCTTATGAAAAAGAGGTATCGCTCAATCATCTGATTTGCTGATTGAGCGATACCTCTTTTATATAAAAATATATCTTACAGAAATCACTTTTTGAATCCTGGGTTCAATCTCAGCTCCAGTAACGTACGGCACGGATTGGAGTCTGGTAATCGTAGTTCGATACTTTAATGCCGCCCTTGGGGTACGGCTGTGAATTGCTGGCATGAACGATCTTTCCATCGCCCATGTAGATTGCAACGTGGGATGCATAGTTTCCGGCGCCATAGAAGAGAAGGTCTCCCGGCTGGATGCTGGAAATATCCACAACCGTCGCATATCTGTATTTCATCTGGTCGTCTGCGACACGGGGTGTCGAGATGCCGAAGTTTTTGAATACCTGCTGTACAAAACCGGAACAGTCAACTCCGTTTGTCAGACTGTTTCCGCCGAATACATAACGGTTACCGATGAACTGAATTGCGTAATTTACAATCTGTACTCCTTTGGAGTCGCCGGATACTTTGATACTTTCCTCTTTGGTGACTACGCCGTTTGCATTCACTGTGTACTGCTTTGTACCGAATATAATCGTAGTGGAGGTGATAAGGCGTCCGTCACTGTAGAAACAGTATTTCTGGCTGCCGATCATCTGAATACCAGCAAGCATTGCCCCGTTTGTATTAAAGTAATAAGTGCTTCCGCTGATGGTCTGCCATCCGGTCAGCATAGTTCCGTTGCTGTCAAAATAGTACTGTTCGCCGTTAATGGTATTCCATCCGGTCTTGCGTTCCTGATTGGTCCTCACTCCGTTTGCGTCCACGAAATACTGGCCAACCCAGGTGTTTTTGGCCATTTTGCCGTTGCCCTGGAAATAGTAGTATTTGGAACCAATGGTAATCCATTTGTTTATGGCTGCAGTACCGTCGCTCTGGAAATAATAGGAGTCAGTGCCGATTGTCTTTAACGAACTGGTAAGTTTCTTTCCAGTCGTTGTGTCAAAGTAGTATATTGAACTGCCAACTGCGTTCAGGCCTTTTAAAACAGCTCCGGTTGCTGTGGCATAATACTTTCCGGACCACAGCCAGCGTCCTTTCTGGAGACGTCCTTTTGAGTTCAGGTAGTAGCGCTGGCCGTCTACGGTAATCCAGCCGGATTGCAGCAGGCCGCTTTTCGGATTAAAGTAGTAAGTGTATTTACCGATATTCATCCATCCAAATGCTCTAGTACCATCTGCGGTCACGTAATACTTTTTGGTTTTTGATGCATTTGTGACCCACTTCTTTTTGAGCATGACGCCTTTATTGTTAAAGTAGTAATACTTTTTATTGATTTTGAGCCAGCAGCTCTTTTTTTGCGTGCCGTCGGAGGTAAAGTAGTAATTGTACTTTCCGATCTTTGTAATCCCGACTGCCATGGAACCGTCCTCTGTGAGATATTTCCCGCTCTTCCACTGAGAGGTCAGAATGGCTCCTGTACTGGAATGTGCGTAATATTTGCGGCCACCAACCGTAATCCAGCCTTTCATCAGGACTCCGGTGCTGGGATTCAGGTAATATTTCTTGCCGCTCAGGATGAGCCAGCCTTTTACTGGTTGCCGATTCAGATCATAGTAGTATGTTTTGCTTCCCTCTTTGACCCAGCCATTGTTGTAGATTCCGGTAAATTTTCCATCAGGGCCAACCCATTTACCATTGACCCAGGTGTTCACTGCCATGGAGCCGTCGGCCTGCAGGTAGTATTTACCCACCCATTTTTTTGTGGCGACAACACCTTTACTATTTGCGTAATATTTTTTACCGTCCGGAGTCGTGAACCATCCAGTCACCAGCCTTCCGTGCGATTCAAAATAGTAAAGCTTTTTCTTGATCTTCTGAAATCCTTTTTGTAAAATACCCTTCGAGTTGAAGTAATATGTGTATTTTTTGATGGTTTTCCAGCCGGTCACATAACCTGGTGATGCTTTCTGGGTATACATGGTATTCTTCCCAGCTGCGGTACTTTTCCATTTGGCGCTGGCAGATAATGCAGGAGCACCAATGGCTAAAAGTCCGGACAGCATCACGAGCGCAAGTACCTTATGCTTTTTCATGATATCATATCCCCTCAAAATATCTTCTATCTATATTACCTGCATAAGTTAGCGGGCAGAATAAAGATTACAATTTTTTTACATGTTAGTTAAAATATTACTCGATATTTAATAAAAAGTCAATAAGTCCGGCTTGACTTTTTTCGAATTTCTGAGAAAATATCTAGGACAGAAGCCTGTAATGTGAGAGAATTGTGAAGCAGTTAATAAAATAGTAATTTTTCATAAATGGAGAGATGAGATGAGACTGAGAAATATACCAGGGTCACGGGAGACCATTGCGGCAAGTGAGTATGTTGTACATGAAGAGGTGATGAAAGAAAAACGGGGAAAGTGGAATACCGTTTTTGGCAATGATCATCCGGTTTATCTTGAAGTTGGGATGGGAAAGGGCCGCTTTATTACGGAGCTGGCAGCTCTGCATCCGGAGCGGAACTATGTGGGTATTGAAAAATATTCCAGTGTTCTTTTGCGTGCCCTGGAGAAACGGGAACAGCGCGAAGAGCTTACGAACCTGTTGTTTTTGCGCATGGATGCGGAGGAACTTCCGGAGGTGTTCGGACCTGAGGAGGTCTCGGGAATTTACCTGAATTTTTCAGATCCATGGCCAAAGGACCGCCATGCGAAACGCCGTCTGCCGAGCAAGGAATTTCTGGAGCGCTACAGCAGGATTCTGAAGCCGGAGGGCAGGGTAGAGTTTAAGACAGATAACCGGTCGCTGTTTGATTTTGCACTCGACCAGGTGAAAGAGGCCGGATGGAGACTGGAAGCCTGTACCTTTGATCTGCATCACGATAAGAAAATGATGGAGGGCAATATTATGACAGAATATGAAGAACGCTTCTCCAGCCAGGGTAATCCTATTTTTAAGATGGTGATTTCGAGATGTCGTTCTGGCAGGCCGGGCCGGTAAAAACGAAGGACGTGGGTACCTGCTTTGAATTTTTTCATAATATATAGTATATCAGTTATGAGAAACAGGAAAAACAGGGAGGGACTTCTTTGCGCTTGAATGGTATTCAGAGAAAGCTGTACCATATAACATACGATAAACCTGCTTTAAATAAAAAGGCATTGCAGCTGCGCACCTCGCTTGATGAAGTGAAAAAAATACTGGGTACTTCAAGTCCCAAAAAGAAATAAGGAGCTGGATTAATCATCCAGCTCCATGTTTTTTAATGCGCCGTCTATCATAGCTTCGGTAACGCTTTTCTTCCGAAGCCGGTGGTCGAGATAGCGGTCCAGAAGATAGCTGAGAAAAGCAACCAGAGGAACGCCGAGAAACATGCCGATCACGCCGGCGATACTGCCGCCAATGGAGATCGCAAAGATAATCCACAGAGGCTTCATGCCTGTGGAATCGCCAAGAATTTTGGGCCCGAGAATCAGACCGTCAAACTGCTGCAGTGCAAGGATTAAAATGGCGAATCCGACAGCGCGGAGGGGACTGATGAACAGTATGATGAGGATTCCCGGAATCGCACCGATGAATGGACCGAAATAGGGAATCATATTTGTCACACCGACAATCAAACTGATAAACAGCGTATAAGGCATCTGGAAAATTGTCATCAGAACAAAACACAAAATGCCGATAATGAGAGAGTCAATGAATTTTCCGACAACGAAGCTGCTGAAAAGCCGGTTGCATTCTGAGACAATCTCTTTGCAAAGCGGAAGATACTTCTGAGGAAGAAATGCATAAATCATCTTCCAGCAGGCGCGCATGATCCGGCGCTTGTCGTACAGCATATAAATAGAAACAATGATTGTGATAAAAACATTGACAATCCATCCTGCAATAGATACTGACAGAGAATAAAGCGCTGGCAGCATATCTGCGGCAAGACTCTGCAATGTACTGATCAGCTGCGGAACCGTATCGGAAACTGGCTTGATGATGCCGTTCAGGTCAAGGGAAGGAAATCGCTCCTGAAGCTGTATCAGCAGATCCATCACTGTGTTGTATGCAGTGGGAATGTAGTTTACAAAATCTACGATGTTCTGTATAATCTCGGGAAGGACATAGACAAGTGCCAGTACCACGAAGCTGATCACGATTACATATGTAATCAGAATAGCGATAATCGTGTGGGGCTTGTGTTTGATGTGGATTTTGGCTTTGTCGCAGATCCGGCCAATGGTCCGATAGAACATGTGAACCATTGGATTCAGTACGTAGGCCAGGAGCGCACCGAAAATAAAAGGGCTGAGCATGGTCAGGATCTGTCCGACCCAGGCTTTTGTCTTTTCAATATCAATGATACATTTAAAGATGACGGCGCAGATTACCATCATGACTGCTGCGTAAATACAGATGGTAAAATATTGATTGTTTTTGATAAAACGCTGGCTTTTGCTCGGGGGTACCGGGTCCGTTGTCAGCCCCGAAGCATTTTTCTTTGGATTTTCGTTCATGAAGATGCGTCCTTTCCTGTCGGTAGCCATCTTGTCGGCAGCTATCTTGGATTCATTCCATATTTAAATAAAGTATAGAAGATTTTGAGGAGAGTTTCAAGAGTATGAAATGTTAAAAAAAACTAAACCGGAATCCAGAATATCAGAGGACTGTCCGGGCAGCCTGTGTTTTTTTATTTAGAAAAATAAAAAAAATATAAAATAGTACTTGCATTTTGTAAAAGCTTGTATTATAATAACCCTTGCTTGCGAGAGATGCAGGAAAAAAGAATATAAGCGCGATTAGCTCAGTTGGTAGAGCACCTGACTCTTAATCAGGGTGTCCAGGGTTCGAGTCCCTGATCGCGCACTGAAAGTACTGTTTTTGCGGACATGGATTCCGTGGGGACGGTGCTTTTTTTGTGCTTAAAAGCGGTATTTGGAAATACAATAAAAAGCTTGTAAAAAGCGAAAATGTAATTTATAATGACCTTTACAAGCACAAATTGCTTGTGATATACTCAGGAAACAGACAAAGGAGGATAAAGCGATGAGTATCAACGAACGCATCCGATATCTGAGAAAAGAAGTTATGCATCTTACGCAGCAGGAGTTTTCATCTGTAATCAAGCTGTCCCGTTCAAATTTGGGGAATATTGAAACGGGTGAGGTTTCTGTGACGGACAGAGTGATTTCTTCGATCTGCAGTGAGTTCGGTATTAATGAGGAATGGCTTAGAAATGGGGTTGGAGAGCCGGTACTTTCCAGGACAGGGGAGCAGTTAATTGCGGATTTTGCCGGTGATTTAATCAAAGAGGGGGATACTTTTCGAAGACGTCTGGTAGAGGGGCTTGCAAAGCTTGATAAGGAGGAATGGGAGATTTTGGAGGGTATTGTAGCGAAATTGTTTAAAAATGAGGAGAAGTACATCGGAGCGGCCCCGCACTGAATAATAAGGAAAACTGCTCCGATATATATGGAAGGAGTTTTCTTCAGCTCAGAATTTTTTTACAAAAACGATAGACAAGTTCAAGTAACCTGTTATTATCCGATTGCATGACTAATTCGACAATTTGTCTCTTGTAATCCATCTGGGTACCTCCTCTCGCAGCGTGCCATTTCTTTTGGCATACGTTATATCTTATATGACGTGGAAGGGAAGAAAAAGGTATCGACTTTTTTCGACTTTTTAGCTGTTTTCTTGCTGCAATTTTCTCGGAAGGGTAAATTATGAATCGGTATTTCGAAAAATTGTATATTCAGAATAAGGATTTAGTATATCGTACGGCATACAGTATACTGAAAAATGAGTCAGATGCGGAAGATGTGTCTGCAGAAGTATTCTGCAAGCTGTACAGTTATTTAAAGGCGAACAGGAATATCCGCAACATTTCCGGCTGGCTGAGGATAACAGCAAGAACGACGGCCATTGATCTGCTGCGAAGAAAGTGTGATTCTGGTTATCTGATACAGCCAGATTTGTATGAGAAGGATTTTTCAGATACGGTGATTGACAGAGCATTTGCGAATCAGATTCTGGATGTCTTATACCGCAAGAACCCGAAATGGTTTGCGTATATTACCATGCACTATTTGCTTGAAATGAGCTATTCTGAAATTGCAGAGGCGACCGGGCGCACAGAGGCTTCTGTAAAAAATGCAGTTGCAAGGACAAAGAAATATATTGCCGAATACAGAAAAAGATTTATAATGAAAGAGGAGGAATAAGAGACAGAAAAGGATAACAGGAGGATGGACATGCAGAAAATCAAGCTTGGCACAATAGGAACGGGATTTATTGTACGTTATATTTTGAACGGGGTGAAGGTGACTGACGGCATTTGCTGCGAAGCAGTATATTCAAGGAGCCGGGAGAAGGGCTGTGAACTTGCGGAGAGTTACGGCGTCCGGAAGGTTTATACTGATCTGGATGAAATGCTGCAGGATGAGGAGATTAATTGTGTATACATTGCCTCGCCCAATAACCTTCATTATGAACAGAGCAAAAAGGCGCTGCTTTCCGGAAAGCATGTGATCTGTGAAAAACCGTTTGGTACAGGGGAGAAACAGGCCAGAGAGCTGATTTGTCTGGCAAAAGAGAGGGGTTTGTTTTTGGTGGATGCGACACCGACTGCTTTCCTTCCGAATTTTGAGATATTAAAAAGAGAACTGCCCAAGGTAGGCAGGGTGAGGCTTGTCCTGAGTTCCTACAGCCAGTATTCCAGCCGGTATGATCAGGTACTTGAGGGAAAGCTGCCTAACGTGTTTAACCGGAAGTTTGCAGGCGGCTGTCTGATGGATATCAACTACTATAACGTGTATCTGAATGTGGCGCTTTTTGGCCGTCCTGATGAGGCAGTCTACTACCCCAATATTCCGGAAGGGCTTGCAGACACATCCGGTATTCTGATGCTGCAGTATGGGGATTTTGTCAGTGAGTGTGCCGGGGCAAAGGATACCTGGGGAGTCAATTCCGTGCAGATTCAGGGAGAGAAGGGCTATATTTATGTCGAAGGAGGGAGCAACGGAATTGCCTCCCTCAAAGTGGTGACTAAAGAAGGGGAAACATTTTTTGATGAACAAAAGGGTGCGGATCACTGGATGCTGGAAGTACAGGAGATTACGCGGCTGATGCTGGCAGACGATCACGCTGCCATGTACCAGAGACTGGATACCATGGCAGACGTGATCGGTGTCATAGAAGGGGCGCGCCAGAGGGCTGGCATTTTGTTCCCTGGAGAAGAGGACAGCCAGGTATAAAGACAGCTGTATCAGGCGGATAAATGCGGGCCGTATTGCGTGGACACTGTGACAGAGTGGCCGGTTCACGCAGTGTATTCGTCAATGCAGATGGTTTCACCAAGCGTTTCCCGCATGGCATACAGGGACAGGTCGTCACGGGTACCGACGCTCCACTTGACAAGTGTGATGCAGCGGTTTTGAATTTCAATGCCTGTAATTCCTGCGGGATGGACACAGCTGCCTGTGTTGCAGTAAGGAGCTTCCCTGGTGCCGATCATCGGGCGGTGTGTATGCCCGGTGATCAGCAGGCGGTCGTTTTTCAAAGCCCAGTCAGTCAGGAGTTTTTCGGAATGTTCTTTCCGGGTGTTGTTTTTGGCTGCGCTGGTTGGGTCAGGGATTCCGAGTTTTTCCAGCGGCCGCCAGATATAACGTACCAGAAATCTTGATAGAGGCCAGAGGGTGCTGTTCAGGAGGTCAGCCTGGTGGCCGTGTGTCAGACAGATGTCTTTTTTCTTGTGTGTATCCTGCAGAATAATGCCGGAATAGAAGGTAATACCGGGACAGAGCGCGTGTTCACGGTTCTGTTCGCAGCGCCAGGTGCGAAGGTTTTTCTGGAGATAGGCAGGGTTTCTTTTCACAATATCGTGATTGCCGTATACGGCGTACATGCGGCCTTCCTGATAGTATTGGGCGATGACGGAAAAACTCTGTGGATGTACGTCCTTGATTTTTCGGAAGGAGCGGTTTTCCCACAGCTCGTCACCGTCTCCGAGTTCCAGATAAGTGAAGTTTCTTTGAAAATAGTGGCGCAGGGCCGCAAGGTACAGAAATTCATTTTTCATGAAATTATCTCCTGCGTTTCCGCATCCCCGATGGCAGTCGCTGAAAAGGATATACCGGGATTGGTCATTGAGCGGCAGCCGCAGCGGGTGTTCAAAGGCCTGCGAAATTCGCTCGTGGGCATTCATGAATATCTCCTGGACGCAGAAGATTTTCTGTGTCTGCGGTATTTTCTTGGCTTCAGCATGCGCCGGAAAGCAAAGGGCAGGAAGTAGTAGAGGTAAAGCATACGGTCAGGCGTACAGGTAAATGGACGTGTGATCCACAGATACAGTCGGCAGAATATACGGTTTTTCCACTGGGCAAAGCAGCGGAGCATGCGGTTTTTCCACGCGATAAAGCAGTGGAAGAACCCATTTTTTTTGCCTTCGCGGCAGGGGTCACAAGAGGAATCAAAGGAGAAGGAGGCAGTGAGGGTACATCTGCAGCCGCAGGTCTGAACCTCATGACAGCCTTTTCGGTGAACAGCTTCTGCAAAGCGCTGCAGCATCTCTTCATTTGGAAAGTTGAGTACAGCCTGAAGCTCGAGGTCTTTAGGCTCGCTGTATTCTCCCATTCGAAATCCGGTGAGCCACCAGTGAATTCTTTCAACAGAAAAGAGATGCTGATGATTGCGCTGCAATTCCATACGAAGTCCAAGCATTTCTTCATTCGGGACGCCATGGAACAGTGCAGTGGAATACTGACTGGGTAAAAGCAGGGAATCTGCACGGTAGACGCCGATTTCCGCTCCGGTGTTGATTCCGTACTGGCCTTTCCAGAATTCGATCAGCCAGGTGCGGTCATTGTAGTCAAAATAGACAGGCTCACAGTCGAATACCATGTTAAAGTGGACAGCAGCCTGGTCAAAGGCTGCGCAATAGCCGAACTCCTTTTGCCAGGTTTCGTAGGCAGATGTAAAAATATCCTGGTCCGGCAGATATTCGAAACCGAATGGCTGTGCCAGTTCATTGAGAAGACAGCATTTTTCTGAATCGCTCATGCAGCAGATTTTGCGTATAATATGCCGTTTCCGGCAGTAGTTGATCAGATAAAATAAAACGCACAGAGCGAATAAAACACCAATTAACAAGTACATAATTTTACTCCGATAATAATTTTCTTTCTATTTATAATATGATGGCAGAACCGGGAGGTCATAATTTTGCAGGATTTGGGATAAAGAGGGACTTTGTTTTTTAGTTTTATTTCCAGGAGCAGGACATATGATAGTAGTAAGAATTTTTGATAGTGGGGAATGTCGTGAGTGAGAAAAAAATACCGGAGGAAGTAAATCAGACGGCAGGACATTTTCATGGCTTCTGGAAGATTATGCAATATGTTATGCTGGTGGTACTTTTTGTTGCAGCCGTACTTCTGCCTGTGTACGGGGGAAGGATGGATGTCAGAGAGAGTGCCGGACAGCAGGCAGAGAAAGCAGGTAAGGAGGCCGGAGAAGATGCTTCTGGCGGCACGGCCCAGCAGTCTGACAGTGGTTCCGGGACAAAAGGAACGATTGTTCTCGATGCAGGGCACGGGGGGTTTGACCCGGGAATGACCGGGGCCAGTGGGATTACAGAAAAAGAACTGAATCTCATTTATGCGCAAAAGCTGGAAACGCTTTTGGCAGAGGCAGGGTATCGCATTGTACAGACCCGGACCACAGAGGCCGGACTATACGATGAAAATGAGACGCATAAAAAAGCGCAGGATATGCAGAGACGGTGTGCAGTCATTGAACAGGAAAAGCCAGTCGTGACGGTCAGTATCCATCAGAACAGCTATCCGCAGGATGCGTCGGTATGCGGTCCGCAGGTATTTTACTTTGAGCATTCCGCGGAGGGAAAACAGCTGGCATCCTGCATTCAGGACAGTATCAATACGCAGCTTGCAGTGGAGCGGCCGAGAGTGCCAAAGGGAAATGACTCCTATTACATACTGAAACGTTCCGCGAGTACGACCGTAATCGTGGAATGCGGCTTCTTGACAAATCCGGGTGAAGAAGCAAAGCTGCAGGAAGAAGCTTATCAGGACAGCATGGTCCGGGCTGTCTGCGATGGAATTTTGCAGTATCTTGGCAGCAGCACTGGGGCGTAAAAGGGAAGTTCGGAACGCACGGCCGTATGGGCAGAAATCCGGAAACAAGAAAACAATCCGGAAACAGGGAAACAGACGGAGCCTGCTGTAGGATCCGTCTGTTTCATATAGAAAGGATTATGCGATAATCTTTGATGAATAGAATTAAAGTTTGATATTTTTGAACAGGGAAGCGAGTGTGGTGGTTGCTGCCTCTGTTTCCGGCATTTCGAATACTTCTTCTTCTATTTCGGCTGCTGCTACATCCTCAAGGGCCTTCATGCTGAGGCTGATTTTTCCGTCCTTGACAGCAGTAATCTTAACCTTGACAGTCTGGCCTTCTTTCAGAACCGCTCCGGGGTGCTTGATGCGCTGCTGGCTGATCTGAGAGACGTGAACCAGGCCGGAAAGACCGTTTCCGAGATCAATAAATGCACCGTACGGCATCAGAGTCTCTACTTTTCCTTCTGTAACAAGTCCCACTTCAATGTTGGAAATTCTTGCCTTGCGTTCTTCTTCCTCTTTTTCTCTGAGAATATCTTTTGCAGACAGTACAAGCCGTTTTTCTTCCGGATCAGCAGTAATGACACGCACTTCGATTTCTTTGCCCACATATTCATCAAGGTTTTCCACGTAGTTCAAAGAAAGCTTGGAGGCTGGGATAAAACCGCGGATGCCTTCCACGTAAGCGGTTACGCCGCTTTTTACTGCTTCGCTTATTTTTACCTTAATATTGGACTGTTCTTTTTCAAGCTGCTGAAGCCGTTCCCATCCCAGGACTGCAGCTGCGGCTTTCAGAGAAAGCTGGATTCTGCCCTGTGCATTGTCGCGGCGGATCACGGTTGCAGAAATTTCCTGGCCAACCTCCATATCACGGAAGGTAAAAGAAGGATCGTCACTGGCATCTTCGAGACGGATGACACCGTCCGTATAAATACCAAGGTCAATGGTCAGCTCTTCATCGGAAACACCGATGATGGTACCGGAGAGAATATCACCCTCATGAATTGGTTTCATGGAGGCAGTAATGGCATCTTCGTAATCAGCCATTGTCTCTACCGGAGTTTCCACAACTGTCTCTTCATTTTCTGTTGATGCTGTTAAAATTTCTTCGCTCATAATACCCTCCATTTTGTAAAAATTAGCACATTTTATTTCTGACGTCAGAACTCTGCGCAATTACAATTATTTTAGCACAGTATTTTCTTTTTGAACACTGCAAAAAGGTGAAAAAAACAGAAAAAGGTTTCAAAAAAAGACCGAAAGTGTTATACTATGTCCGAAAGGCAGGAGAACGCAATGAGGACAGTTATGGAATGCATGCGCGACGGGATAGACGAAGAAATGATTGGCCGCGCTGGTGAAATACTGAGACAGGGAGGGCTTGTGGCTTTTCCGACAGAGACAGTCTATGGGTTGGGGGCAAATGCCCTGGATGAAGAAGCCGCTGCAAAGATCTATGGCGCAAAAGGGCGTCCATCCGATAATCCATTGATTGTACACATTGCTGACTGGGATGCCATTGAAAAAATAGCGGTGGATATTCCGGCAGAGGCAAAGCTTCTGGCTGATGCATTCTGGCCAGGGCCGCTTACTATGGTGCTGAAAAAATCAGATGCAGTTCCGTTCACTACGACGGGAGGGCTTTCCACGGTTGCAGTGCGTATGCCGGGGCATGATGTGGCGCGTGCGCTGATCCGCGCAGGAGGCGGTTACATTGCAGCTCCGAGTGCGAATACATCAGGACGTCCGAGCCCGACAAAGGCAGTGCATGTAGCGGAAGACATGGATGGCGTGATTGACATGATTATTGACGGAGGGGATGCAGATATTGGCCTGGAATCCACGATTGTTGATCTCACAGGAGAGATTCCGACGATCCTGCGGCCTGGTTATATCAGTCAGGAAATGCTTTCCGGAGTGCTGGGGAGTGTCGAGACAGACAGGGCGCTGATTTCCGATGATTCCAGTATCAAACCCAAGGCACCGGGGATGAAGTACCGCCATTATGCGCCGAAGGCAGATCTATTTATCATTGAAGGCAGTGAACGCAAGGTACGGGAGAAGATTAATGCACTTGTAGCGGAGCAGACTGCTGCAGGGCACAGTGTCGGTGTGATTGGTACGGATGAGTCGTTCGGGTATTATCAGGGCGGCAGAATAAAATCAATTGGTTCACGCGCGGACGAGCTTACGATTGCACAGCATTTGTACAGTATCCTGAGAGAGTTTGATGACATGGATGTATCAGTCATCTATTCGGAGTCGTTTGAGACACCGCAAATGGGGCAGGCGATTATGAACCGGTTGATAAAAGCAGCCGGCCATCAGATTATTACTGTCTGAAAAGTGACGTCTGTATGCAGACATTACAAAAAGAAAAACCAACCGCTGCAGCGGGATTTTGGGGGATTGCCTGCAGCGAAGGGATAAGGAGCAGATACAATTGAGAAGGTATGACAAACTTATTTTTGTAAGCAACAGTGATACGGCAATGGGGCCCATGGCAGAGGCTATCTTACAGAGCAAATATTTGCTGGATGAGCTTACGATCATGTCCAAGGGTGTGGTAGTGCTGTTTCCTGAGCCGATTAATCCAAAAGCAGAAGCTGTTCTTGTGAGCAATGGGTTATCGATGAAGGACCATATGAGTGATCCTCTCACAAAAGAGGATTTTGAGGACAGAACATTGATTTTGGCTGTGGATGAGACGGCAAAACAGAAAGCACAAAAAGAGATTGCGCCGGAAGGGAGAGAGATTTACGCTCTTTGTGAGTATGTGGGAGAAGCACAGGATGTGATAAACCCATACGGCGGGGCTTTGGCAGAATACGGACAGTGTTTTGCGCAGCTTGAGGCGTTGATCAAGAAGCTTGTGGTACAGCTGAATGAAGAAGAGCTTCTGCTGTAAGAATGTGAAAAGGAGCATGGAGATACAGATTTGATTGTACAGAACATGCAGGGATGAAAGGAACGCAGGTGAGAGATCGCTGCGGATAAAGTGAAAAACAGGGGCTATAAGGCTGCTGCAAAAATATGGGAGGTAACAGATGCAAAAGATAGTTATTATGGATCATCCGCTGATCCAGCACAAAATTGGCCTGATACGGAGAACAGAGACAGGTTCCAGGGATTTCCGGGCGCTGATCGGTGAAATTGCGATGTACATGTGTTATGAGGCAACAAGAGATCTGAAGCTTCAGGATATTGAGATTGAGACGCCTATTTGCCGGACAACGGTCAAGGAACTGAGCGGCAAAAAGCTGGCAGTTGTACCGATTCTTCGTGCAGGGCTTGGAATGGTAGAGGGTATGCTGGCAATGATTCCGGCGGCAAAGGTTGGACATATCGGATTGTACCGTGATCCGGCTACCCTGAAGCCGGTTGAATATTACTGCAAACTTCCGGCAGATACGGATGAGAGGGAAGTATTTGTGGTGGATCCAATGCTTGCAACGGGTGGTTCTGCTGTGGCAGCCATTCAGATGCTGAAGGATAAAGGTGTTAAAAATATCCGCTTTATGTGCATCATAGCAGCACCGGAAGGTGTGGAAGCCATGAAAAAAGCACATCCGGATGTGGACGTTTATATCGGAGCACTGGATGAGCGTCTGAATGACCACGGATACATCGTTCCGGGGCTTGGGGATGCCGGTGATCGTATTTTCGGCACGAAATAAAAATGTCAGTCATCTGTGTAGAGGATATCTGAACAGAAAACAAAAAGCTTCCTGTTGAACCGGTACAGTCTGTATCGTGAACAGGAAGCTTTTACATTTCAAAAAAGAGACAGAAGGGGAAATTAGGAGATTAAAAAATAAGAAATTATTTGATTGGCAGTATTTTTTCAGGTTACGGTATCTTCCAGATCAATGAGCCAGACATTTCCGGCTTCTGCGGCAGCCTGCGTGAGTTCGGGTGTGAACCCTGCTGTGGAAAAAATACAGAGATACCGTTCTTTATTTTCAAAAGGTTCAAGCGGCATGTTTAAGCGTTCCAGATAAGGCAGGCCGGCAGGCTCCTTGCTGGTGTGGCAGATTCCGAGGACTGTATGCGTTTCATCCACAGCGACAAGCGGAATGCGGAAAAAGGGTTCCCGTTTTGTACCTCCGCACCACCAGGAACCGGTATGATGGTAGGTGAAAGGTGCCTGTTGTGTGTTGACAAGCCGCTCCAGATACTCGGTACAGACTGTTTCAAAAACTGGCAGCGCATATTCGCATAGCTGTGGATATACTTCCTGTTCATAAAGGCTGCGCCCCTGTCCGAACAGGATTGTGCTTATATTTGGGTATACAAAACGGTACCAGAAGCGAAGCATGTGATCTACGAAAACGTATCGTACCTTTTTTTGTGTACCTCCGACTGCCGGAAATTCTTTGGTAAGAATACCGAGGTTTATGAGGATATTGAGATATTTGGCACACTTATTTGTACCAATGGACGCATCTGCTGCAATATCAGCCAGCCGATTTTGTCCTGATGCGATAATTTCCAGGAGAAAATTGTAGGTGGAGATTTCACGCAGTTCCCGGTGCAGATATTTCAGCGGTTCAAAAAGCAGGGGAGAATCCTTCTGGAAAAATAAAGATACAACATTTTCCCTGCCAGAAGCTTCCGGTTGCAGCATATTTATATAGGAAGGAAGTCCCCCTGTAATCCCGTACAGGCAAATCTGCTCCAATGGTGGAAAGGCGGATAAATACGGTTGGCATGTATAAAATGGAACAGAGTCCAGAAAAGCGCGCGCGGATATATGCTGAAAGGGAGAAGGAGCTTTTTCCTGCATCAGCTGTCTTGCATATCCGACAGAGGAAGTTGTTACAGCGAGAAAAATTTTACCGGCTGGGAAATCATGTGCCACTGCATTTTTAAAAGCTTCCATAAAATCCGGCTGCTGGACCGGCAGATTCTGAAATTCATCGAGTATAAGTATAAGCCGATGGGAAAAGGAACAGCTGGAAACCCAGGAGAAGGCCTGTTCCCATGTGGTAAATTCCTGCGGAATCTGATGGGGAGAAATGCAGCGGACGGATTCTACCCAAAATGCGTGCAGTTGTCTTTGCGGTACGATTTCTGTAGCGGAAAAGAAGACTGTCCTCTTATTCTGGCAGAATTCCCGTAATAACTCTGTCTTGCCGGTGCTGTCCCGGCCATAAAGAAAGAGGAATGAAAACTGCATACGACTATAAAGCGCGTTTAATTTTTTAAGTTCTGAGGCAAAAAGTGTCTCCATATTGGCCTCCTTGTTTGAAACTTTGTATTCATTTGTTGTCTATAATTATTCATGAAAAGAAGTATAATCCCAGAAAAGTTAAATGTCAAATAAACCTGAATAATTTATAAGATGAAATTAAAAATGTCACTTTTTTAAGAAATTTCTTATTTACGGGAACAAACAGATGTATTATACTATAAGGTGATTTATAGTTTCTGTTACATTTTGCCATGCTTCTTAATTATAAGCTTCTTAATTATATTATAATAATAGGAGATTATGCTTAAGAAGTCAGACAGAAAAGTAAGTAAGAGCAAATATATAAGAAAATGATCATTCAGAAAAACGAAGAGATTTAGAGAAAAAAGTGTATTGATCAAGAAAAATTAATAAGGGGAGGCTTTTTACTTATGCATAGGAAGTTCAGAAGAGTTGCAGCTATTATTCTGACATCAGCGATGCT
>CAOJHI010000020.1 GCA_948436005.1 uncultured Lachnospiraceae bacterium | reverse complement strand
TTTATGATAAAGTGGGTGCGCATCACAAGAAACTGATGCGTTTTGCAAACGTATTTCCACGTGACGAGGTATTTGAATGGGATGCGATGCGCCATATGCGCCAGACACAGTACATTCTGATGCACAATATTTTTTACCGCACGCAGCTGCTTAAGGACTGCGGGCTTGTACTTCCGAAGCATACCTTTTATGTGGACAATATTTTTGCGTTTCAGCCGCTGCCGTATGTGAAACGTCTGTATTATATGGATGTGAACCTGTATCATTATTTCATCGGGAGAGACGATCAGTCCGTGAATGAAAAGGTCATGATCGGCAGAATTGACCAGCAGATTCGGGTAAATAAAATTATGATTGACGTCATAACAGCAGAAGATTTTTCCGATAAAAGCAGCCGCCTCAAAAAGTATATGACGATTTATTTGACCAAGATCATGACAGTGACTTCGATCATGCTGATTCTGTCCGGTACGCCGGAGGCGCTTGAAAAAAAGAAAGATATCTGGGAATATTTGCGAAGCAAGGATGAGACTCTGTATAAAACCATTCATGGCAGCCTTTTCGGCATAGCAATGAACCTGCCGGGGCGGGTGGGCCGGAAATGTTCGGTCGGAGCGTATAAGATTGCACAGAAGTTTGTAGGGTTTAATTAAAAGGGCAGAACAATGTTAAAGATAGAACGCGAAGATATGCTGGAGCTGACACGAAGGATGACAGTGTCCAGAAACTGCTTCAGCCGTATTGCAGGTGCATACATGGATGAAGAGGGATTTGTGGACGGAACGTTTCATACGCATTTTCTGAAGCTGTCCGGAGCTGACAAGACAAAAAATCTGGCGCTTGCAAAAGAGATGCTGATTTCTGAGACGAACAGCAATCTCAGGCATTACAGATTTTCAAAAGAAGGCCAGAAACCGGGCAGTTTCTGGCAGCTGCTGATGGCGCTCCGTGAATGTGAGCTGAAAAATGATGCGCTGCTTTATTCTGCTTATGAATATATAGGGGAGGCCTATGAGGCAGATCATCCGTATGCGATTTATTTTTATTTCGGAAATTATGATGTTCCCAGAAAGGGTGCGGATAAAGCAGAACAGTGGGAATCCGAAGAGGTTTTCCGGTTTCTGATTTGCACAATCTGCCCGGTGAGCGGTGATTACGAAGCAGGAAAGCCGGAGTGTGGGTTCTTATTTCCGGCTTTTAGCAATCGCAGTACAGACTGTGATGGGATTAATATCTATCAGGCTGATCTGCAAAAGCCTCACAGGGAACTGGAGCAGATCATCGGGGTGTCAAAGTGACGCTTACGCAGAAAATCTGAAAAAGTATCATATCGATAATTATCGAAAGATTACCGGCAGCTTTTCAGGCCTGAGACAGAAGCTGACTTCTTTATAAAATCCGGGTACTTCTCCGTCTGTATGCATACAGACAGGTGTCTGTGCAGTCAAGGTGGCGCTTTGGCAGCGGACAATGTGAATTCCTCTGTGCCCGACATGCTTTCCGAAAAGCGCCAGAGGCAGCAGCATGAGTGCCCGGGGGCGGGAAATACCATTGGCAATGATGAGATCCAGACAGTCATCGTCCGGCTGTGCGTTGGGGCAGAATTGAAAACCGCCGCCCTCATAGGGCAGGTTCATGGCAGCCGCAAAATAGACCTTCCGGAAAGAGACTGCGGGACCGGCATCTGTACGGATCTGAAGACTCTGACGTTTCATGGTAAAGAGCTGCCACAGAGCAGTCAGGAGGTAGACCAGTTTTCCGCAATGAAAAAGATTTAAGGCTTTTTTCAGCTGGGAATCCTGAATTGCAAAGCAGACAGCAGCATCGAAGCAAACCCCGCTGCTGACGGTAAAAGAGGTTCCTGCCGCCTGGCCGATATTGATTTTTTTAATTTCCTTAGGATGCAGAATACGGTGCAGCGCTTCAAGCGGTTTTGCAGCGATGCCGAGCCCGCGCACAAAGTCATTTCCGGAACCAGTGGGGATGCAGGCAAACGTGATATGCTCAAAAGATGTAAGTCCGCTGATGATCTCATTGATCGTTCCGTCGCCGCCCACTGCAATAACCGTTATGCGGCGGTTCATTTTACTCAGGCTGCGCGCCAGTTTCCGGGCTTCTCCCTTCCCGGACAGAAGATAAAACCGGTAATCTGCGCCAAGTCTGTCAAGCTCTGCTTTTACGAGGTTCCACACAGTGCGTCCACGGCCTGAGCCGGACGCCGGATTTACAATAAAATAATACATAAAATTCCTCCGGATTTATCTATATTTTAGCCATGTTCATTCTATCAGCATTTCGGTTGGCAGGCAATATTTTTTGACAGAATTCGTCTGCCTTGCTTATTTTTCCAATCCACTTTATAATAAAACAGATAATGAAAAATATAGGAAAGGAAATTGGCATCAAATATGAAATCAGTTACCCGTTTGCGTGTATTTATTGGAATCTGTTTTTTTATTCTGTGTCTTATTTTTCTTGGAAATTTGTTTGTGCCATCATCGACGCAGCCGTTTGAGCGCCGTTATACGTTTGTCTGTCCGCTGCAGTGGGCGTATACTGCGGCGGGAATCCAGGATGCAGACCGCGACTTTTCTGTTAATACAAAGCTTGTGGGCATGGAAGAGCTGAATGCCGGGAAGCAGGCACAGGCAATCCATGATGCAGTTCTGGCAAAGGTGGATGGCATCATTACTGCGGGAATGGAGGATTCCGAGGTATTGCAGGAAGCGATTGACCATGCACAGGAACAGGGGATTCCTGTAGTGCTTGTGGATAATGATATGCCGGATACGAAGCGAACGTGCTATATCGGCACAGACAATTACGAAGCAGGCGTGATGGCGGGTGAGGCGATGTACAAGGCGACAGAGGGAAACGCCAGAATCGGTATTCTGGTCTCATCTTTGAGTGCGCCGAATCAGCAGGAACGGCTGGCAGGCTTTGAGGAAGCAATCAGAGCATATCCGGATATGCAGGTTGCAGGGGTCCTGGAATGTCACTCAGAAAAGCTTGAGGTGAAAGAAAAGCTTCCGCAATTTCTGGAGGAAACAAAAATAGATGCATTGTATATTACGGAAGCTATTGCGACTTCTGTAGTCGGTGATGTTATGAAGGAGAGGCAGATAGAGCCGGACCGAATGCGTGTGATTGCATTTGATAACACAAATGAGGCAATTTCTTATATGGAAGAGGGACTTTATCAGGCATTGATTGTACAGGCTCCATATTTGCAGGGCTATCTGGCGGTACAGACGCTGAATGATATTCTGGATGGAAACGGGATTGATGAGATTATCCACACAGAATGCAGGTATATGGACCAACAGAGCAGCAAGAATCAGGAATGGTCAGATGGAGGTGCAAAATGGCACATGTACTGACAAATACAAAGAAAAAGCGGAATACCATCCGCGAAGAGCTTCACGGCTATCTGCATCAGATTTTTTTCATTGTTATATTTATGATTGGTTTTACGGTTTGTTTTTTTGTGCTTTCTATGTTCCATATGCAGCAGGAGACGGACCGTATTTATCTGGTAAACGATTTTTATACGGAGCTTCAGGCGGAACAGGAGCTTTTGTATCAGTATACGCTGAAACAGGATGTACTGATGGAGGAGCGGATAGATGCTGGTATGGAGAAACTGCAGGAAGCGCTTAAGGGGATGCTGGTTCTTGAGGTAAGCACGATATTTCGCCGTGATGTACTGGATTTGATCGGTGTGCAGGAAAATTATTGCGGCAAAGTGGAGGAGATTCGTGGACTCATTGCGTCGGGCAGTAAAATACAACAGATCAATGAGGCGTATTACACTGCAAGAAATATGCATGATATCATGTATGATACCTTCCAAAATCTGTATCAACAGGTATTGGAAAAAAGCAGGGAAACGGCAAAGCGCTCCTGGATGCATTTTTTCTGTTTTGTGGGAATGCTGGTGCTCACACTGTTTCTCTTGATTCGTTATCTGCTTTTTCAGATACAGAATACGGAAGAAAAAATTGCGAGCCCGATCCAGCATCTGGCAAAGGACGTACAGAAGATTGATCTTCTGCATCTGGATGCTGGGGATGATCTGGCGGAGCTTTCTGATGTGGGAGCAAACGAGGAAGTCACGCTTCTGATTGAAAAATATAATGCAATGCTCGATAAAATCAAGCGGCAGCTGGAGGAGCGGGAGGAATATCACCGCACGGAGCTGAAGCTGAGGGAACAGGAGGTATTGCAGCTTCAGACCAGCAATGAGCTGAAAAAAAGTCAGCTGATGAATCTGCAGATGCAGATCAATCCTCATTTTCTGTTTAATACCCTGACCATGATTTCCCATACGGCTTATCTTGCCGAG
This sequence comes from uncultured Lachnospiraceae bacterium, assembly GCA_948436005.1. Lineage (GTDB taxonomy): Bacteria > Bacillota > Clostridia > Lachnospirales > Lachnospiraceae > Choladousia. Next base: position 16,695 of record CAOJHI010000020.1, on the reverse strand, counting down.
GACCGGGAGACGGTGGAGCTGCTTGGCATCACTTCAGAACTGCTGAGATATGTGCTGGATTATTCCGACAAAGCGGTTACGCTCGGCAAAGAAATGGAAGAGCTGGGAAACTATATTTATCTGCTGGAAAAAAGGTTTGGAAGGCGGATCAGCTTTCTGTTTGATCTGGATGAGTCATTTCACGATGTCCTGATCCCGAATATGATCCTGCAGCCGCTTCTGGAAAATGCGATTGTTCACGGTGTGGGGATGTATACAGAAGGAGGACGTATCCTGATCCGGACGTTTTATGATGAAGAACAGGGGACCGGGAATATCTGCATTGTGGATAACGGCGAGGGTGTTTCCGAACAAGAGGCAAAGCGTATTGAGCAGGAGATGAAGTCAAATCAGATCGCAACAGGTAAAATAGGGCTGTGCAATGTTGCATTCCGGCTGAATATTTTTTTCCAGGGCAGCGCACGGATGTATTTCAGGAGCAAGCCGGGTGAAGAGACAGAAGTACGGATTGAGATTCCATGCGAGAGGAGGACAGAGCGTGTATCGGATTGTGATTGCTGATGATGAAGCGATGGAACGGAAGGTTCTGGAAAAGATGATTCGCGAAAGCTGTCCTGAGGCGGAGCTTTTGCCGAGTGTGTCTAACGGGATTGAGCTGGTGAACAGCATTGAGACGTATGCACCGGATATTGCAGTGATTGACATCAATATGCCTGGCTTTAATGGACTGGATGCCATGGAAATTGTGCGGCTGAAAAATTTGCAGACACATTTTATTGTAGTGTCAGCGTATGGAAAATTTGAATATGCCCAAAAGGCGATTCACCTTGGCGCATGTGATTATCTTCTGAAACCGGTATCTGAAGCAAAGCTGGCACAAAGTATTCAAAAAGTGGCCGGGCAGCTTCAGGAGGAACAGAGGCAGCAGGCCGATAAAACCGGTATAGCGAACATGGTTCAGACGTATCAGACAACGAGAGAGAATGAACTGATGTCCGCGCTATTGCTCGGTGAGCTGTCAGGAGAACAGACGGAATCCTATTTGTCTGAGCGGAACCGGAAATTTTATGCAGGCTGTATTTTGTGTATCCGTTCTCTGGAGGAATGCGGAAATACAGATACAGAAAGGGATATTTTTCTACATTTCCTGGAACAGATGAAAAGAATCAGCAGCTGTATGGGAAAGGTCTACAGACACGACCTGATTGTGTGCCTGTTTTTGGGAACGGAAATTTCAGACCATGAATGGAAAACCGGCGTGGAAGATACGCTGACATGCGTGCTTTCTGCACTGGGTGAAAAGAAACTGAAAATCGGAGTCAGCGGGTGCAAATATGTACCGGAGGAGCTGTATGACGGGATTCGGGAAAGCCAGGCTGCTCTTATGGGCGGTTCTTCGGAGAGCGGGCAGTTTTTTTCAGAGGAGATTATATTTTACTCTGCTTTGGCAGGCAGGGGCAGGAAAAACAGCATACCGTCGATGCTCGACCAGTGCATGGAGTTTCTCCGCCAGAAGAACCAGGGCGGATTTTCAGATGCGTTGAAACAGATTGCGGAACATGCCGGGGGCCCGAAGGCCGCTGGAAACATACTCAATCTTTATATGGCAGTGTTCTTATACCGGGCAGTGCAGGAGCTTGCCCCGCACAGGCGCATGGAGCTGTTTTGCAGCAAAGCATACAGTTCGATATTTGAACAGACCGATACAACCGCTTTACTGACAGATGTATATGAGCTGGCAGCTCACCTGATTTTTGGAGGAGAAGAGCCTGCGTATCACCGCTATGTCCAGAAAAGCCTGGCGTATATTGAGCAGCATTATATGGAAAATCTGACTCTGGACCAGGCGGCAGGAGAAATCGGAATCAGCAGTTTCTATCTGAGCCGCCTTTTTAAGCAGTGCCTGGACAACACATTTTTGAATATCCTGACGAATCTGCGTCTGACAAAAGCTTTGGAGCTGCTTGCATCGGAAAAATACACGGTTCAGGAAATCAGCGAGATGGCGGGATATCTGAATGTGTCGTATTTTTACAAGCTGATTAAAAAGCAGACGGGGCTGACGGTCAGTGAGATAAGAAGAGTTCTGGAATCATAAAGAAGGGCAAAGCCGGAAAATGGCTTTGCCCCTCAGTTGTGAAGCACTGTAACTTATTTCCAAAGAGTTGTCTCAATGTAATTTTTCAGAATCTGCGGCCAGGTGAACCAATCGTGTCCGCCCTGAACGGTGTAAACGCCCTTGGTACCGTTGTTGTAGGCAATACCGAGCTCATCAAATTTTTCGGCAAGGCCAATGGAAGTTCTGTCTTTGTCTGTCTGGTAGCTGTCGTTTTTGAGCGCCATGTCAGCCCAGCCTGCTGCCAGATACAGATTCGGTGTGTTGTAGCTGGAATAGTCGTCCTGCTGCGGCAGATCGAATGCTGCAGAGCCGCTCATGATGCCGTAGTAGCCAAAGAGCTCCTGATCGCGGAACAACAGCTCGCTTGTTGTCATACCGCCCATGGAAAGGCCTGCGAAAGCGCGTCCGGAGGCATCCGTTACCACGTTATAATTCTCTTCCATATACGGAATCAGATAATTCTTTGTATTGTCATAAATCGCGTCATAATCCCAGCCAAACTGAGAATTGTTCATCATAACGATGATAAACGGCTCGCATACGCCCTCAGCAGTCAGACGGTCTGCAATGTCGCCCGCGTGTCCCTGATAATCCCAGTCAGCTTCATCTCCGCCGCCGCCGTGTGACAGATAGAGAACCTTGTACGCTTCTGCACGGTCAGCGTCATAACCAGCCGGAAGGTGGATTCTTACCGGGCGGACAACGCCGTCAGCGCTCAGATAACTCATATGATACAGGGTACCTCTGTCCGCTTCGTTTTCTGCCGGAGTTGTATACGTCCAGTCATCCTGCGGAGCCTGTTTTTCAGCATTGTACGGCACATAAAAACGGCTTCTTACCTGCTGCCCGCCAAGGCTGTTGCAGCCCGGAAGATTTCCCGGATCACTGATGCTTGTATAGCAAGCGCCGTCATTATAAGAAACATTGTACTGATACAGATACCAGCCGCCTGTCAGGTCAACCGTATAGGTCCATGCTCCGTTTTCATCCTTTTCCATATCAAGAATACATGCCTGGTCATTTACATGATAAAGATTTGCATCCTTTGACCATGTATCCGGTGTGAACAGATGTGCATCCGTGGAATCTCCCTCAGCCAGATCAACCCCGTAACCATACGCATAATCCGCATTCTCCTCATAAAAATGGAATCCGCCCGCTACCTGCACATTCGTTGCATTTTCATCATAATAACGGAAGGTAATCGTGTACCCGGTTGCAGAATCCTCACTCTCTTCAACAAAAACACCTGCCGGTAATTTCTCGGCCTGCTCTGCTGCAAATGATCCAGACCCCAGAGCCAAAATACTGATCCCAAGCATCGCCGCACTCAAAAACACTTTCTTTTTCATCCTGAAACTCTCCTTTACTGTTAATTGATTGATTCCGCTGTTACGAAAACGGATTCAAAGTCAGCCCCCGGTAAGCATCAGCAGGATAAGGGGTGACTTGTTTGTTCGGAACCCCGTTCCTGATGATGCTTACCGGGGGCGTCCTCTTCATCACACTTCCGCAACTACATTCACTATAAACATTTTAAACGCGCGAAACAAGCAAGCTTCTTGCCCCCTTTTGGCAAAATTCTGACATGCGTGTCTGGCACTTTTTTGACATGACAGGTATATTCTTGACCGGAAAGAGGCAGAGTATCTAAAAAAGCAGGTTTTTTATCTTACGGGAGTGATGAAGCACAGGTTTGCTTTCGTGAATATAGGTAACTGTTATGAATATAGAGTCAGATTTTGCGGTACATATTGTCATTTTCCGGCGGTTGTGCTATGATGAGGAAAGCTGATTTAGGAGGGAAATTATGGAACAGGAAAGAGAAGTTGTATCAAAAAATTTTATTGAGCAGATCATTGAAAAGGATCTTTCAGAAGGACACTGCACTGCGGTGCATACGCGTTTTCCACCGGAGCCGAACGGCTATCTGCATATCGGACATGCCAAGTCTATCCTGCTGAACTACGGGCTGGCAAAAAAATACAACGGAAAGTTTAATTTCCGTTTTGACGATACGAATCCGACAAAGGAAAAGACGGAGTTCGTTGAGTCGATTATTGCAGATGTGAAGTGGCTGGGCGCCGATTGGGAGGACAGGCTGTTTTTTGCCTCCGATTATTTTGATCAGATGTATGAGGCGGCGGTTAAACTGATTAAAAAAGGGAAAGCCTATGTGTGTGACCTTTCCGCAGAAGAGATTCGCGAGTACCGCGGAACCCTGACAGAGCCTGGAAAAGAGAGCCCGTGCCGGGAGCGCAGCATAGAAGAGAATCTGACGCTTTTTGAAAATATGAAAAACGGCATGTACGAAGACGGTTCAAAGGTGCTGCGGGCAAAGATCGATATGACCTCCCCGAATATTAATATGCGTGACCCGGTTATCTACCGTGTGGCCAGGATGACGCATCATAATACTGGCGACAAATGGTGTATTTACCCGATGTACGATTTTGCACACCCGATTGAGGATGCAATCGAGGGAATTACACATTCGATCTGTACACTGGAGTTTGAAGATCACCGTCCACTCTACGACTGGGTGGTAAGAGAACTGGAATACGAGATGCCGCCCAAGCAGATTGAGTTTGCAAAGCTGTATCTGACGAATGTTGTGACGGGAAAACGTTACATCAAGCGGCTTGTGGAAGAAGGAATCGTGGACGGCTGGGATGACCCGCGCCTTGTTTCTATTGCAGCGCTGCGTCGCCGTGGATTTACACCTGAGTCCATTCAGAAGTTTGTGGATCTGTGCGGAGTCAGCAAAGGCAACAGCTCTGTTGATTATGCGATGCTTGAGTACTGCATCCGTGAAGACCTGAAGCTGAAACGGCCGCGTATGATGGCTGTACTTGATCCGGTGAAGCTGATTATTGATAACTATCCGGAGGATCAGATCGAGTATCTTGATGTGGAAATGAATCTGGAAAATCCGGAGCTCGGCATGCGCAAGGTGCCGTTTGGACGTGAGCTTTATATTGACCGCGAGGACTTTATGGAGAATCCACCGAAAAAATATTTCCGTCTGTTCCCGGGCAATGAGGTGCGCCTGATGGGTGCTTACTTCGTAAAATGTGTCAGCTTCGAGAAGGATGAGGACGGCAATGTGACAGAGATTCACTGTACGTACGATCCGGAGACGAAATGCGGCAGCGGATTTACGGGACGTAAAGTGAAAGGCACAATTCACTGGGTAGCGGCAAAGACTGCCATAAAGGCAGAAGTACGCCTGTATGAAAATATCATTGACGAAGCAAAGGGTGTATACAATGAGGATGGTTCTCTGAATCTCAATCCGAATTCCCTGACGGTTCTGAAGGACTGTCTGCTGGAGCCGGAACTGGCCAAGGCAGAGCCGTACGACAGCTTCCAGTTTGTAAGACAGGGCTTTTTCTGTGTGGACGCAAAGGATTCCAGGCCGGAGGCACTGGTATTCAACCGGATTGTATCTTTGAAGAGCTCGTTCAAGCTGCCGAAAGCAGAGTAGAAGCCAGAAATATCAAAAAGGCGTGCGGAAAACGCCAGATATGCTGCAACGCACACAGGACAGTGAGGATGAAACTGTATGAATGATTTAACGATAAATCTGGAGATACATTCATCGATACCGCTCTATGAGCAGATCTACAAATATATAAAAAATGAAATTCAAAATGGAGGGCTGCCTTTTGGTGAGAGGCTGCCCTCTACGCGAAAACTGGCAAAATATCTGCAGGTGAGCCGTACCACCGTAGATATGGCATACGAACAGCTTGTCTCAGAGGGGTATATCGAAGCTCTTCCATATAAAGGATATTTTGTCTGCGAGCTGGATGGGTTATATCGTCTGATGCCGGTACAAAATCCGGTGAAAGGGTTTCGTGAGGAACCCAAAGAACAATATATCTATGATTTTTCCCCCAATGGTATTGATCTGGACAGCTTTCCGCAGAATGCCTGGCGCAAGCTGTCCAAAACGATTTTGCAGGCGGAAAACCGTCAGTTATTTCAGCTCGGAGACCCACAGGGGGAACAGGAACTACGCGTGACACTGGCGCAGTATCTGCGTCAGGCAAGAGGCGTTGAGACATCTCCGGAGCAGCTTGTGATCGGAGCAGGAAATGATTTCCTTCTGCTTTTGCTGTGCAGCATGTTCGGAACAGGTCAGAAGATTGCAATGGAGAGCCCAACGTACAAAAAAGCGTATGAGCTCCTTGGCAATCTGTCGAATGAACTTCGCGTCATTGAGATGGACGAGTCTGGCATGCGGATTGACCGCCTTTCCGAAACGGACGCGCAGATTGCATACGTGATGCCGTCTCATCAGTTCCCGCTCGGAACCGTGATGCCGGTAAAACGCCGGATGCAGCTTCTGGAGTGGGCGGGCGGCGCCTCAGACCGTTACATTATTGAGGACGATTACGACAGTGAATTTCGCTACAAAGGCAGGCCGATTCCTGCCCTGCAGGGTTACGACCGAAACGATCGTGTCATTTATATAGGTACCTTTTCGAGATCAATCGCCCCCGCAATCCGTGTGAGCTACATGGTACTTCCAAAACGGATACTACCCTTATATCAAAGCCGCGGCCGCTCAATATCCTGCACAGTATCCCGCGTGGATCAGATGCTGATCGCAGCATTTTTAAATGAGGGCTATTATGAACGCCATCTGAATAAAATGCGTGCCGTATACAAAAGCCGCCATGACGTTTTGCTGGAAGCGCTTCGCCCCCTGCGGAGTATTTGCCAGGTCAGCGGGGAACACGCAGGCGTGCATATCCTTCTGTCTTTTACAAACGGAATGCACGAGGAAGAAGCAGTGCGTCTGGCAGCAGAGCAGGAAGTAAAAGTATACGGTCTGTCCGGCTATTTTGTAGGAGCAGCCGGATTGCGCAGAGAGGACACCGTAATTCTCGGCTATGCCAATCTGCCGGAAGCGGAAATACGCAGTGCAGCGGAACGCCTGAAAGCAGCGTGGATGCCGCTGAACGAGTGAACACACTTTAAGGAAACGCTGCGAATTTTAAGAACTGATCCGATTTTTCAAAACCGATTCGCCATCCAGAACTGATTCAGATTTCAAAATCAGCCCCTTGGCAGCCAACACAAAATAAGGGGTGACTTGTTTGCTTGGAACCCCGTTTTTGTGTTGGCTGCCAAGGGGCGTCCGATTTAAACACCAGGAGCCCCATGAAATTTTACCAATGCATCACCGACTTTATTTTTGTAGCAGATGAGCCAAAGCCATCCGATATTATCTTTGTTCCGGGCGGTAATTACCCGGAAGCAGCCCTGCTTGCGGCAGAACTGTACAAGAAAGGATATGCACCATACATCCTGCCGTCCGGAAAGTACAGCATTCTGGCGGGAAAATTTGACGCTCCGCAGAGCATATATTCAGAAACTAGTTCCGGGACTGTAGGTTATGAGACAGAATGTGACTACCTATGTGCAGTTTTACAACAGGAAGGTGTGCCGGAGCATGCCTTGATTCGTGAAAATCAGGCCACATTTACCTACGAGAATGCATGCTATTCCAGAAAACGTGTGAAAGAACTGGGACTGAAGGCAGAGCGGGCGCTCCTGTGCTGCCAGGCATTCCATGCGAGACGCTGTCTCATGTATTATCAGGAGCAGTTCCCCGAAACACAATTCTATGTATGTCCTGTTGTGACAAAGGGAATCAGCAGAGATACCTGGTATCAGAGTGAACTGGGAATTGAAACCGTATTAGGTGAGCTGGAGCGCTGTGGGAGACAGTTTCATGAGATTATGCGCGAGTATGTGCAGCAGGCTTTATAAAAAATGAGATGATGCGTATATATACAGCAGGCTTTATAAAAAATGAGATGATGCGTATATATGCAGTAGATTTTGTAAAAATGAGATTACGCACGCACGTGCAGCAGGCTTTGTAAAAAATGAGATGATGCGTGTATATACAGCAGCTTTAGTAAAAATCTGATTTTGCAGACAGGAGGAAATGAATGATTAAATTAGTAGCGTCAGATATTGACGGAACACTGGTTCCAGAAGGAACTGACCAGATTGATCCGGAATTGTTTGAGATGATCCGTGAGCTGAAAAAACGGGGAATTATGTTTGCTGTGGCAAGCGGACGCCAGTATGTCAGTATGCGGTCTGTATTTGAACCAGTGGCAGACGATGTGATTTTTATTGCAGAAAATGGTTCCAATGTCATGTGCCGCGGCCAAAATATGTCGAGCAGCTTTATAGACCAGAAGGTAGCGGAAGAACTTCTGCTGTACCTGCGGGAACAAAAAGACAGTGATATTATTCTTTCCACACCGGAAATGCTGTATATTGACACGCCGAATGATGCGTTTAAAGAGCTGCTGGAAAATGGGTATCACAATAAGGTGGTGCGGGTACCGGATCTTCTTCCGTATTGCAGCAGGACGAATAAAATCGCAGTCTATTATGCGGAAGGAGTCGATGAGAAGGCAGAGCGGCTGAAAGAGAAATTCGGTACGCGTCTCAATGTGGTAGTTGCAGGTGCACGGTGGATCGATTTTATCAATGATTCGGTAGACAAGGGAAATGCGCTGGAGACAATTCAGAATTTCATGAAAATACGTGTGGAGGAAACTATGGCGTTTGGCGATAACTGTAATGATATCGGCATGCTGCGTCAGGCAGGAGAGAGCTATGCAGTGGCAAATGCACATCCACAGCTGAAGGAGGCAGCCAAACACATCGCTCCGCCGCAGCAGGAAAACGGCGTGCTGCAGGTTATCCGGAGAGAACTTCTGAGCTGACAATTCTTGTGAAGCGATTGCGCCAGTCCAGTTGAGTTAACGATTTATTAAAAGCGGCTGCGTTTCAGTTGAGCTGGTGAGTTCATATAAAAATCATCGGAAGCTCGGGAATGAATAATACCGCATGTGGAAAAGAGGAAAGGAAAACAATATGACATATAAGAAAGAATATCTGGAAGCATTTTTGAAAAATCAGGGCCAGCTTTTTGACGAGCCAGTAGCGCAGACACTGGAAGAGGCTGACGAGTTTCTCGATGAGTGCATGGCATATGTGGCATCGAATTATAAAGAGGTAAAGGAATATTTTGAGGAGAACGGTGCGGATACGTCTGAGATGGATGAGAAAGAGCTGCTTTCCCAGGCAGAGGTTTTTGCGATGCCGGATGGAAAATATCTGATTGTGGAAGGATAAAAACAGGTATATTTTTCAAAAAGATGGGGATTCTTTTATTAAATACGAAATGCAGATGAAGCATTCGCAGAACTTGGCAGCATCGGACCTGAGGCTGCGGAGAGAGGAAGGAAATCCCATGGCAGATATTTTACAGCAAAGAAAACAGCAGGAATATCAGAAATATGTGAAACAGGTGACGCCGACGCACAATCTGTTTCTGAACATGTGTAAAGCTTTTGTGACAGGCGGTGCGATCTGTACGATCGGCCAGTTTATTTTAGATCAGTGTGACAGAATGGGAATGAAGGAGGAGACGGCAGGAGGCTGGTGTGCACTCTGGCTGGTACTTCTGAGCGTTGTCCTGACCGGACTGAATCTTTATCAGAAGCTCGCAAAATTCGGCGGAGCCGGAACACTGGTACCGATTACGGGATTTGCCAATTCCGTGGCATCGCCGGCTATTGAATACCAGAAAGAGGGCCAGGTGTTCGGTATCGGATGTAAGATCTTTACGATCGCAGGGCCGGTTATTTTGTATGGTGTATTTACGAGCTGGGTGCTGGGGCTGATTTACTGGATATTGAAACTGACGGGAGTATTTTAGAAGAGGAGCTGCATATGGACGGAAATGGGAATAACAGTTATGATATGCCGATTGGCCTGAGCTTTCAGCTTGGTATGAATACCAAAGCGATGGAAGCGTATGCGAAATTAAACGATGAGGAAAAACGCGAGGTGGTAGACGCAGCAAGGAATGTTGCCGACAAATCGGAGATGCACCAGATTGTGGAAGGGCTGGAGCGGAATTACTGCTGATGTTTATATATATAGATCATACTCTGTATGGTCGCCGTGATTATATGCGTATTTTTTTATGATGCACGGAAAAAACAGACGAATAACAGTTTTATCTTCCCGGCATCAGGAATATAAGCTGCGTATTTAGCGTAAATGATTAGAGATAAAATAACCGGCGTACCCTGGTAAATATCACGGATATGCCGGTTTTTTGTTATGGAAAATATTATGCTGCAAAAAGTATGTATCATTCGCTATTCTTCAGCCGTGTCGGGATGCGCAGCAGTCCTCACCGGAATACCATTGACCTCAACAGAGTCATCGGCAGGAATGACGAAACAGGTACGTCCCTCAAGCACGCGCGTTTCGATGAGGTCTGCACATTCCGGTTTTACCTGAATCGTGATGGCCGGAGTTTTGATTTCAAATTTCCGGGTGTTGATTACATTGGAGACATAGAGCGAGGTCTGGTTGTTTCCACCGGCCTGTTCGAATTCTTCATCAAAGTGTTCCAGTGATTCGGCAGCAGCACCGTTTTCTGCGAGGAGACGTTTGACGTCATCTTTAGCAAGCGCTACCGGATTCGGGTCGTCTTTACGTTCTTCCAGAAGATTGTTCAGTGTTTCGTGGATTGTTTTTACAGTCTCATAGGTACAGTCATTTTGTAATGTGTCTGTGATCAGGGACTGAAACGTCTCTTTCTGGGAGGATGCGGAGAGCGGCAGTTCACAGCCAAGCAGCAGGCGGGCAAATTCCTCGTTCAGTTCCTCCGGATTTTTGGAATAGTAGAGAATACTGTGAATATCGGTATTGCGGTCTGTGAAAGCAGGGAAGAGAAAGCCGGTCACAGGCACTTCCACGAACCAGTCACGGATGCGCTGTTCGATCGCGTTGGTTTCTTCGTTGTAGCAAAGCCCGGGCTTTGTCAGCTTTACCGGACAGATGGAGCACAGAACAAAATTATAAACGTCGTCAGAGGCGTCAAACATTTCCAGATTGTCGGAAGCCTTTTTAGGAATATCATAGGCTCCATGAATGAGCACAATGTAATAATTCTCCGGGTAAACAAAGGTTTCTATGATTTTGTCATAAAATTCTTCAAGCAGTTCTTCGTCTTTCAACTGGCTGTCACGAAGCTTCAGAAGATATTCCTGAGAACCGCCTCCGGCTTCCTGCGCAAGTGGAAATTCCATGTCAAGAAGATTGCGGCCGATTGTGCCGGAAAGCGTTTTTTTTAGAATTTCAAAATATTTGAACATTTCTTCCTCAGGAAGGGAAAGAAAAGCTTCCCGAAATTTCGTTTTTTTATTTTTTTCACCGTCTACGTAGCATCCGCAGATCCGCGTGATGGGACAACGGTCAGGATGAAAAAGTCGTTTGATTTCAGCTATTTCCTTTTTATTCATACTTATAGTCTCCTTTTGGCTGAGGTACAGTCAGATATTGTATGCAAGTCAAATGGACATGCAAGCCTGCCTGCCTGGCTCGTTGCAGGCGGGGATAAAGCAGTATCTACAGGGGCAGAAGCGGAATTACGTATTTGGCCGCTGCATAGAGGAGCAGCAGGTGTACCGGATAGAAGAAGTAGAAAAAGTACTTCATACGCAGCCCTCTTTTTCCGTTGTACAGATACACGGGAAGGAAGGCAAGAGGCGCCGGAAGTTCCCAGGTAACGGAAACAGCGCCGCCGATACACTGGTAGAGACGGCTGCTGCGCATGAGATAGAGCACAGCGATCAGGAATACGCCCTTGTAGTTATAATCCGTATCAATCCAATTGGCCAGGAACATGCCGGCAGCAATTGGAAGAACGGCCAGAATCAGGTTCTGCGTGCCGCCTCTGGTAATCCAGACAATACCGGCCATAACGAGAAGACCGATCAACAGTGTAAAGTATACGTTCTGCTTCCCCGGATAAAACCAGTTTCCTTTTAGCGCAAGGTCGAAAGGAATTTCTGACACAAGGGCAAATAAAAAGAGCCTTCCGGCGTATTTTTTAACATTTCGCGTATGGAGAAAACCTTCCACAATTAAAAAACAGAAGATAGGGAAAGCAAGCCGTCCGATATCGCGGGAAATGCGGTATACCTGGCTCCAGAAAATCCGTTTTTCTGAGATGGATGCAATCCCGGGGTGACGTACGATGGCCTGAAGCACGGTAGCTCCCGCGTGGTCGATAAACATGGTAATAATGGCGAACAGTTTCAGGGTGCTGCCTGAAATACCGCCGAATGGTCTGAACTCGTTTGACATAAATAGCTCCTGTATCTGTTTGATAGTGTCTTATAAGATAATCTTTGAAGAGCATAACTTTTTTTATGGGGTTTGTCAAGACAGGCTGCGGAAGCAGGACAGTTAAATGCGCAACGGCTGGAAGCATGGGAACAAAGCTGTGGGAAAGGCCGGATTTTATATTTGAAACTGTTTTATGTATATGATAAACTCCTTTTTAAAGATTATTTTTAAAGATAAGATAGAGAAAAAGGATGTATAACAGGGAAACAAAAGAAGGGGTGTATCAGGTACATGAAACAATGTTGCAGATTATTGCTTATGACAGGAGTTCTGACAATGGGCGTGCTTTTGGCGCCATGTTATGGACTGGCAGGAGAGATTGAGGGCATGGAGGATGTGGCGTATGTGGAAACCTCTGATACGTCAGGCGGGGAAGTTCCGGACGGAGACGATCTGCTGTTTGAGGAGGGAGACACCTCCGGAAGTACAGGAGCAGACAATGAGCAGGCCGGTTCCGGGATGTCCGGAGGACTTGTGATAGAATCCATGGAAGTGGTTTCTGCCAGAGAACCTTCACCGGAAGAGAAGAAAGCAGTGGAAGAGGTGAAAAGAGAGGCAAGAAAGCGAGATGAACAAAAACTTCGTCAGCTTCAGGAAGAACATCAGCAGATGGAAGGTTTTCGTGTGAACCCTCTCGATTATCCGGCAGCCAGTATTTCAGACAATACGAGAAAGATATATGAGTATCTCACAGAGAAACTGGAGTTAAATCATGCGGCCGCATGTGGGGTGCTTGCGAATATCCATCTGGAATCATCTTTTTATCCACTGGCATTGGGAGATGGCGGTACAAGCTACGGAATCTGTCAGTGGCATCTGGGGCGTTTCCGGAGGTTGATTCTGTACTGTAATGTGAACGGCTTTGATTATAATACGCTTGATGGACAGCTTGCATATCTGAATTATGAATTGCATGCAGGCTACAAAGGAATACTGGATTATCTGCAGGAGGTTCCGGATACTGCAGATGGGGCGTATGCAGCAGCATATCGCTGGTGTACCGGGTTTGAAATGCCGGATGATATGTATTACCGGGGAGCACGCAGAGGAAACCTGGCAGCGAAAGAATATTATCCAAAGAATTTTAAGGAAGAATCAAAAGAGATGGAATCCGGAAAAATAGAGGAGCAAGGCAGCATAGCAGATATACAATCCGGCGGGCAGACAGGCAGCAGGAATCTTCCTGATATGCACACTGTTGCAGCAGAAATATTCCCGGGCTTGCTGACAGCAGAAGAAGAGGGGCGGGAACCTGGCCTGTTTTGATCTTTGGAAAAAAGGTGTGCGTTCGTGAGTGAAACGCACACCTTTTTTTCTGCAATTACTGCGCAAGCAAAAGCAGAATTTCGTTGCTTCTTGCAATGAATTTTGTCATGGCTTCCGGAGAGAGCGGTTTGTGCGCAATCATAGCCAGGTCGTAAAGCTGTTCACAGATCATCGGAACCTTGTCAGAATCCTGATGGTCAGCTACGTACTGTACCAGCTTATTGCCGGCATTTAAGATCAGTGTCTCGCTGCCGCCGAACATGGACGGGTCCATGCCGTACATATTGTACATTTTCATCATTTCCTGCATACGCCGGCTTTCCTCAGACAGGGTGATCATGGAAGAAATTGATTCATTTTTCAGCTTTTCCACTTTAACTTCCAGATTTTCCTTGCCAAGAGCTTTGCGGAACAGATCAGTCAGCGTGGTTGTGATTTCTTTCAGAGCCTCCGCGTCCGTTTCTTCTTTTGCAGAAGACGTGACATCCGCGTCAATTCGCTGGAATTTGATCTTATCATTGAGCTGCTCCATATGGGAAATAAAAGCAGTATCAATGTTGTGTCGGAGGATAACCGCATCCATGCCGGATTCACGGAACAGGTTGATGTACTGGCTCTGCTGTACCTCATCTGTTACATAGTAAATCGTCTGCTTTTCCGGTTCCGTGTCTGCTGTATCACCGTCTTTTGCAGAAGTATCCTCAGCGGAGGAAGCTTCTGTCTGAGCATCAGCCCCGGTTTCTCCGGATGTTTTCTCTTCCTCCTCTTTTACCAGGTCTTTGATGGTCAGGTATTTGCCGTCAAGATTTTTATAGAGCACATAGTCCATAATTTTTTCACCGAATTTGGTATCCTTGATGCAGCCGAATTTGATGAACGGGCTGATGTCGTCCCAGTATTTTTCATAATTCTCGCGGTCTGTTTTGCACATGCCGGTCAGCTTGTCAGCAACCTTCTTTGTGATGTAATCAGAAATTTTCTTTACAAATCCATCGTTCTGCAAAGCGGAGCGGGATACGTTCAGCGGCAGATCCGGGCAGTCGATCACACCCTTTAAGAGCATCAGAAATTCCGGAATAACTTCTTTGATATTATCAGCAATAAATACCTGATTGTTGTAAAGCTTGATTTTTCCTTCAATGGAATCATACTCTGTATTGATTTTCGGGAAATACAGGATTCCCTTTAAGTTAAACGGATAATCCATGTTCAGGTGAATCCAGAATAACGGTTCCTTATAGTCAAGGAATACTTTGCGGTAGAAGTCCTTATATTCTTCCTCCGTGCAGTCATTCGGGTGCTTTGTCCAAAGCGGATGTGTGTCGCTCAAAGAGACAGGACGCTGGTTGATCTTTACGCGGTCACGTGCCGGAGATACTTCAACAACTTCCTTTTCACCGTTTTCGTTCTCTTTTTCCTCCGTCTTTGCGTCTTCGTGAATGCGTTCAACGATGACATCATCTTCGCGGAGCTCCTCTTCATCAATGGTCTCATACTGCTGCGGAGCGTTTGCTTTGGAGAGGAAAATCTGTACTGGCATAAAGGAACAGTATTTCTCAATAATCTCGCGCGCACGGTATTCGTTGGCGAATTCGAGACAGTCTTCGCTGAGGAAAAGTGTAATCTCAGTACCTACCTGTGTGCGATGGCCTTCTTCGATTGAGTAATCCGTACCTCCGTCGCACTCCCAGTGCACAGCCTGCGCACCGTCTTTATAGGAAAGCGTGTCAATGTGTACCTCCTCAGCTACCATAAATGCAGAATAAAAACCGAGACCAAAATGTCCGATGATTTCGTCGTCCGTAGTCTTGTCCTTATATTTTTCAAGGAAATCGGTAGCTCCGGAAAATGCGATCTGTGTGATATATTCTTCTACCTCATCAGCAGTCATACCAAGACCGGTATCAATGAATTTCAGGGTTTTTTCTTCCGGATTGACAATGACTTCGATTTTTTTCTTATAATTATCCGGGAAAGTATATTCACCCATCATTTCCAGCTTCTCCAGCTTGGTAATTGCATCACAGCCGTTGGAAATCAGCTCGCGGAAAAAAATATCGTGGTCAGAATAAAGCCACTTTTTTATGATTGGAAAAATGTTTTCGCTGTTAATGGAAAGGCTTCCTGTTTTCTTGCTCATTGATCAACCACTCCTTTATCAAATGTTTTATAAATTTCTTTTATAGTAATACCCTGATAAAGAAATGTCAAGAAAAAATTAGCACTCAATTAGAATGAGTGCTAACAAAAAGGAATTTCTTTTTGCCGGAAGAATTTTTTCAGCATAGAATCCCAGGCATGTTCGAGGGAGCGGTCAAGCGAAAAGGTGCGAAGCGAGGTACCGCTGACACAACTCACGCAGGAACCTTCGTAGTGAATATTCAGAAACAGTCCGTCAATGTCTTCCGGCTTCATCCTGATTCCTTCTTTCAACAGCAATGCTTCAACATTGTGCGGCGCCAGCCGAAAAACAATCCGGAAGCTGAGCGGTGTATTTTTCCCCCTGGTCAGTTCCAGAAAAAACGGTCTGACCCGCTTCCAGAGCGTAAACCCGGATTTTTCAGCCAACGCTGTTTCCAGCTCACTGTCATGCAGATATTCCGGATGAAATGTGCCGTTTATATGGAAGGCAGCAAATGTAGTAATAGAAGCTTCTGAGAGCAGAAACGTATCGAAGGTCTCTGAAAGCAATAGTTTTTTCATAAAATCCCGGGTATCCTGTATCTGATATGCCTGCATGGGGATGCCTCCTTATAATGTGGATTGAGGTGCGGAAGGTTTTGGGGACGGACGCCCCATGTAACCTGCACAAAAACGGGGTTCCGGCAAACAAGTCACCCCTTATTTTGTGCAGGTTACATGGGGCTGATTTTGGCAAAAAGTTTCATTATTCATTAAATGTATCATCGGGTGTATTTATAAAAACAGTACTCAGTGTATAGTCAGGTACACAAACTAAAAATATTCATTAAGAGATATATAAATCAAGTGCACAGATGAGAAGCATTCACAAATGTATGAATAAAATGCTACTATGCCCTGTCCGCTGATGCGGCAGATTC
>CAOJHI010000019.1 GCA_948436005.1 uncultured Lachnospiraceae bacterium | reverse complement strand
TTAAAATAGTATCTATTTCTATGCGTGTGACAGGTGGGGTACATGACCAGATTGCCTGCATTACCTCAAGTTCTGTGTCTGGTAATTTACGTATCCGTAAATCCATAATATTCCTCCATATTTTTTAATGCTTATTATTCTACAAATGTAGTAATTAACAATATTCTACACTTGTAGAGTAGCTGTGTCAAGACAAAAAGCGTATGACAAATCCTCACAAAAAAAGAATTTTTATTTTGTCGAATAATAGCTCTTGCATTTAACGCGTCAAAGTGTTAAACTTCAAAGTGTTACGCTTTAAAGTGATATAGCTTTGGGGAGGCAAAAAGATGTTTGACGGAAGACATATACAAACAGGAGCAGGAAGATATTTTCAATCGCATGGCGCTCTGAAAAAACTCGGAGATGAGGTTTCTGATTACGGAAAGAAAATTTTTGTCCTTTATGCTGACGAGACGGTACAGTCCAAGACTGAAGAGCGGGTGGAGACAAGCCTGCAGGAAAAAGGACTGGATTATCATACAATGATTTATGCAGGTCCGTCCTCACGCAGAGGATTTGAGATGGTCGCAGATGAACTGAGGGCTTATGGAGCAGATGTGATTGTTGGTGTCGGCGGCGGAAGGATTCTCGATGTTGCAAAGGCGTCCGGAGATCTGGCAGGTATTCCGGTATTTACTGCTCCGACTTCTGCAGGAACCTGTGCGGCCTATGCGATTCTTTATGTGGAATATGCAGAAAACGGAAGAATCGCCAGAAACGGTTTTATGAGACATGAGATCAGCGGTGTTCTTGCTGACCTGGATTATATTCTGGATGACTGCCCGGTGCGTTATTTTGTTTCAGGCATTGCAGATTCCATGGCAAAGCATCCGGAGTTTACATTTACGTCATTGCTTTTGGGCGAAGCGGGCCGGATACCGCCAACTGTTTCGGGAGTTATGATTGCCGGGTATACTTACAGGGAATATCTTGCGCGGGGGATTGAGGCTGTGGAGGAATTTAAAAAGAAAACCGACAGCGCTGTTCTCGAGGATTTTGTCAATATGAATATTATGATGACAGGATTGATATCCAATCTTTCCGTGGGAGGGAAGTCACTGGCTCTTGCGCATATTTTTTATGATGCAATTTGTTATAAATATCATGAGATCCGGGCGAATTTCCTGCATGGCGAGCTGGTAGGCATGGCACTTCCGGTACAGTTATATATTAATGGCTGCCCGGAAGAAGAAATATACGGTTTGCAGGAATTCCTGCGCGCATTGAATGTGCCAGTTAAGCTCCATGAGATAGGTTTTCCAGACGAACCGGCAGCGTTGGAGGATCTGGCAGAATACTTATATACAGAGACCTGTAATGGCTTTGAAAAGCTCAGAGGAAAAATCCGTGAGGGATTGAATTATCTGAAATAAGGAAAGGCATGGGATAGAAAGAGGAATACAGATGGCAAAATATATTTCAAAACGAATCCTGATGGGAGTGGTCAGCCTCTTCGCACTGATTCTTGTCACATTTTTTCTGATAAGACTGATGCCGGGCAATCCCTTCAATCTAAGCAATATCAATCAGGCCGTGCAGGACAGGCTTCTGAGTTATTATGGGCTGGATCAGCCGATCCATGTACAGCTCTGGATATATCTGAAAAATCTTGCGCATGGGGATCTCGGTATTTCCTATAAAAAGGTCGGGATGACGATCACTCAGCTGATTGCACAGGGGGCGCCGTATACGATGCGTCTTGGCCTGATTGCCTATGTGAGCGCCCTGGTGCTTGGGACAGCCATTGGACTTGGCATGGCTGTGACACGGCATGAGAGTGTGCGCAGCGGACTTATGATTCTTACAGTGCTTGGCATCAGTGTACCCAATTATGTGCTGGCGCTGATACTGATGCTGGTTTTTGGCGTTATGCTGCACTGGTTTCCGGTCGTGGGACTGTCAACATGGCAGCATTATGTGCTTCCGGTTATTACACTTTCCGTATATCCTCTTGCACAGATCTCCAAGCTGGTGAGAAGCAGTTATATAGAAGCAATGAATCAGGACTATGTGACAATGGCACGGGCAAAAGGTCTTGGCAATGTGCGCATTACGCTGGTTCATGTAATGAAAAATGCAATGATTCCGGTAGTGACGATTTCCGGGCCCATGATTGCGTTTCTTCTGACCGGTAGTTTTGTGGTAGAGAATATTTTTACGATTCCGGGTATCGGAAAGGAATTTGTAAATGCAGTCAGCAATCGGGATTATACGGTAATTATGGGACTGACTATATTTTTAGGTATTATTCTGGTGAGCTGTAATCTGATTTCCGATATTGTCTGTGCGCTTGTAGATCCAAGAATAAAGCTGGAAAAGGGAGGCTGAGAGTATGTTGAATCCTGATGAATATTTTGAACCTCTCGGTGAACTGGAAAAAGGAGAAGAGGCGGTTGCAGTTGAAAGCAAATCATTCTGGAAGGATGTGTGGGATCGCTTTTGCGGAAATAAAAAGGCTCTGGCAGGGTTGGTTTTGCTGGGAATTATTGTGCTCATTGCCATCATAGGCCCGATTATTTCGCCTTATCCATATGATGGGATGGATCCCTCCATCTCGAACCAGGGTTCAGGCCTGGCGCATTGGTTTGGAACCGACCAGATGGGAAGGGATGAATTTACACGTGTTCTTTACGGGGCAAGAATTTCTTTGATGATTGGTTTTGTGGCAACAGCAGTTAATGTAATCATCGGAGTTATCTATGGTGGTATTGCAGGATATATTGGCGGTAAGACCGATATGGTCATGATGCGGATCATGGATGTCATCTATTCTGTGCCGGCCATGATCTATATTATTCTCATTATGCTGATTCTCGGTTCAAATGTATATGCCGTTATGATAGGTATCTGCGTCAATGGCTGGGTCAATATGGCACGGATTGTCCGAAGTGAGATCATAACCTTGAAAGAGAGGGAGTTCTCGATGGCGGCTTTTGTGCTGGGTGCATCGAAAAGGAGGATTTTGTTCCGGCACCTTGTAATCAATGCCATGGGGCCGATTATTGTGACTGCCACCCTCATGGTGCCTCAGGCAATTTTTAACGAAGCATTCCTCAGCTTTATCGGTATCGGTATATCTGCACCGCAGGCCAGTCTTGGCACGCTGGCGCAGGATGCAAAGATGTTGCTTGCGAAGTATCCGATGCAGATGGTATATCCGGTGGCAGTGATCTGCCTGGTAATTTTTGCACTGAATTTTATCGGTGAAGGGTTGGAGGATGCATTAAATCCGAAAGGAAGAGATTGATGGACAGTTTACATAGAGAGCTGCTTAAGGTAGAAAATCTGACAGTCGATTTTTCGACAAAGCAGGGAACCGTACATGCGGTACGCGGTGTAAGTTTTCAGATAAATACGCGGGAAATCATTGGTATTGTAGGAGAGTCCGGCTCCGGCAAGTCAGTCAGTATGCTTGCAGTCATGAATCTGCTGGCCGGAAACGGCCAGATTGTCAGAGGCAGCATCCGTTTTGACGGCCAGGAATTATCCGCTGCCGGGAAAAAGACGAAGGCAGAGAAAAGAACACATGAAAAGATGATGAGGGATATCCGGGGCAGGGAGATCGGCATGGTGTTCCAGGATCCGATGACGTACCTGAATCCGGTGCTTAAAATAGGCACGCAGATGACGGAGGGAATCCGGAAGCATATGAAATGCTCCCGCGCAGAAGCACATCAGAGAGCCGTTAAATTATTGGAACAGGTTGGTATCCCAAGTCCGGAACAGAGGCTGAAACAGTATCCGTATGAGTTTTCCGGCGGTATGAGACAGAGGATTATCATTGCTGCTGCGCTGGCCTGCGAGCCGAAGCTGCTGATCGCGGATGAGCCGACGACAGCACTTGATGTGACGGTACAGGCCCAGATTCTGAAGCTGATTGAACAGTCCGTAAAAGGAATGGGCGTCAGCGCGCTCGTTATTACGCATGATCTCGGCGTAGTTGCAGAGCTGTGTGACAAGATTATTATTATGTATGGCGGAGAGATCGTGGAACAGGGAACTGTAAAAGAGATTTTTAATGAGACGAAGCATCCGTATACGAAAGGGCTTCTGGAGAGCATCGAAAAGGTAGAAGGAGAGCGGACACCGCTGCATTATATTCCAGGTACCCCACCCAATCTTCTTCTTATGAATCATGGGTGTACGTTTTGTAACCGTTGTGATAAGGCAATGAAAATCTGCAGGGAATATAAACCGGCTGTGACTGTATTTTCAGAAGAGCACAGCTGCAGCTGCTGGTTATACTGCAGGGATAACGCGCAGCAGCTTGTGGAGGAGCAGGAAAAGGAAAGGCGGGATTCGCATGGGTGAGCCGGTAATTCGAGTGGAGCACCTGAAAAAGTCTTTTCGGGTGAAAGGAAGTTTTTTA
The DNA here is from genome assembly GCA_948436005.1 of uncultured Lachnospiraceae bacterium. Lineage (GTDB taxonomy): Bacteria > Bacillota > Clostridia > Lachnospirales > Lachnospiraceae > Choladousia. Next base: position 17,268 of record CAOJHI010000019.1, on the reverse strand, counting down.
GAAAAAAAGCAGTATGTGAGAGCAGTAAATGACGTCAGTTTTTCCATCGAAAAGGGGGAAACGCTGGGAATTGTAGGAGAATCGGGATGCGGCAAGAGTACGCTTGGCCGTACGATCCTCAAAATTTATCAGCCGGAGGAAGGCCATATATATTTTGAGGGAACGGATCTTACAGATCTGAGTGAGAAGCAGATGCATCCCTACCGAAAAAAGATGCAGATGATTTTTCAGGATCCGTATGCCAGTCTGAATCCAAGATTTACAGTGGGAGAGATGATTGCCGAGCCCATGGAGATTTATCGTATGTATGGCAGGAAAGAGCGGATGGAGCGCGTACGGGAGCTGATGGAGGTCGTGGGACTGAAGCCGGACCACATCCAGCGTTATCCGCATGAGTTTTCCGGAGGACAGAGGCAGAGAATCGGAATTGCACGTACGCTCGCATTGAACCCGGAATTCATTGTGTGCGACGAGCCTTTTTCGGCGCTGGATGTATCCATTCAGGCACAGATTATCAACTTGCTGGAAAAGATACAGGATGAGCAGAAAATCTCCTATATTGTGGTGGCACATAATTTGAATGCGGTGCGGCATATCAGCCACAACATCGGCGTGATGTATCTGGGACGTCTGGTGGAAATCGGTCCGGCTGCGAAAATATACAGTGAACCGTTACATCCCTATACGAAGGCGTTGATTTCCTCCATTCCGGCGGCAGATCCAAATTCAGCCGGAATGATGGACAGAGTGCTTCTGGAAGGGGAGGTGCCCAGCCCAATTAACGTACCGGCCGGATGTCCGTTCAGCACAAGGTGCAAGTATTGTACAGAAAAATGTCGGGAACGGATGCCTGAGCTTGCGGAAGCAGACGGACGCAAAGTGGCATGCGTACTTTTTCAATCATGAATACAGGCAGCTGGCGGGAGGGCCCATGCGCTGCAGTATAAAAAATAATTATTATTTCAAAGGAGAAAAAAGGATGAAAAAGAAAATAATGAGTGCTCTGATGGCAGCATCACTTGCCGCATCAATGGTATGCCCGGCATTTGCGCAGGAGACAGTAAAGGGTGGAGAGATCAGTATTGCAACCGTATCATCAACCGGCGGACTCGATCCGGCGGGATTCGCGCTGGATATGTGGGTAGAATACGCAAAGCTCTGTACAGACGGGCTTGTCAGCTATGACAGCGAGGGAAATATTATTTATGAATCCGCAGAGAGTATTGATATGAGCGACGACGGCCTGGTCTGGACCTTCCATCTGAGAGAAAACAGATGGAGCGACGGCTCTGATGTGACAGCAGCTGACTTTGTGAATACGATTGACCGTGCGCTTGACCCGAACAATGGAAATGCAATATATGCAAATATGCTCTATAAGATTGACGGCGCGGAAGAGTACAACAATGGAGAGGGCGCTCTGGAGGATGTAAAAGCGGTTGCTGTGGATGATAGAACGCTGGAAATTACTCTGGCAGAGCCGTGCAGCTATTTCCTGAAGATGATGAGCATGCCGGTGTTCTACCCGTCCAAGGCAGGGCTGGCTACGAACGACAATGCAGCATGGTTTAAGGACCCGGCCACATCCCTTGGTAACGGAGCATTCTGCCTGGAATCTTATACAGACAGTGTTGGATATACGCTTGTAAAAAATGAATATTATTATCAGGCAGACAAAGTAAATCTTGACCGCATTAATGTTCAGTTTATGAGTGATGCGACAGCGCAGCTTTCTGCATATATGACAGGAGAGATTAATATTGTTACCGGACTTCCGGACTATGTCGCAGACACGTATACGGAGGAGGACGGCCTGTTCATCTGGAAGATGCTGAGTTCAAAATTTGTTCTCCCGAATCTGGCTGTAGAACCGCTGGACGATGTGCGCGTACGTGAGGCGATTGCCCTGGCTCTGAAGCGTGAAGATATTGGCAGCGTGGTTGGATCAGATTACATTCCATCTCTGAATTATGTAGCTGAGTATATGCTTTCCAACAGCAGTGACCAGTATTTTAAGGATGAGCAGGAACCGTTATTTACAGAGGATGAAGACAGGGCGAGAGAGCTTCTCGCAGAAGCAGGGTATGAGAACGGCGAGGGATTCCCGGTTCTTACGTTCAAATATCCGAACAGAGAAAAAGATTCTCTGATGGCTCAGGCAATCAAGGCGCAGCTGAAATCTGTTTTAAATATTGATATTGAACTGATCGGTGAGGAGGACGAGGTTTACGCACAGGATCGGAAAGACGGCAATTATGAATTGATGCGTCACAGCTGGACAGCTGACTATAATGACCCGATTAATTTCCTGAATCTGTATGTTTCCGAAGCTCCGTCCAACTACAATGGCGTTGCTAACGAAGCGTTCGACAGCGCGATTGCCAATTCGGATGCTGCAATGGATCCGCAGGAGCGAAATGGCTATCTGCATGAGGCACAGAACATACTGGTAAGCGAGAATTTTTATGTAATTCCGGTCGTGACACAGGTATATGTCTGCCTGATCGACCCGTCTCTTGCGAATATTGCGACGAATGATAAGGGTGAGCCAATGTATCGTTTTGCAGGTTATACAGAATAATTCATGATCAGAAGATCTGAAAGAAGTTTTAAAGGAACTGTTGCAGGATAGCAGCAGTTCCTTTCCTGTTGATTGAGAAGAAAAAGAAATGGCTGACAACAAACCATTTACTCACTCTTCCAGGATGCCCGGCATATCATGATATACGGAGGTATTAGCCTATGAATCACAACAACTGTTATCATGATACAAACCGCTGCAGCTTTCCCACCGCTTTTCCGCCGCAGCATCAGGATGAACAGCCGGGGCTGGAATATATCATGGATCCGCTGCCGATGAGCGAATGCTGTAAAGCCTGCCGAAGGCTGGAAAACAAAATCGCTCTGATTACCGGCGGCGACAGCGGAATCGGAAGAGCAATTGCATATGATTTCGTAAAGGAAGGGGCAAAGGTTGCCATTGTTTACTTTGATGAGGAATGCGATGCAAACGAAACTGCCGGGAGAATAAGACAGCTTGGCGGAGAGTGTCTGCTTCTGAAGGGAGATTTGAAAAATCCGGAGTTTGCAAAAGGCTGTGTAGAGAAAACGATACATTGTTTCGGGGCGCTTGATATACTTGTCAATAATCATGCGTTCCAGTTTATCCAAAGAAGCATACTTGATATTTCCCATGAACAGCTTGAATTCATATTCCGGAACAATGTGTTTTCGTTTTTTTATCTGATCCAGTATGCCTTGCCCTACATGAGAAAAGGTAGTTCCATTATCAATACCACATCTGTAACTGCCTATGAGGGAAACAGGGATCTGATTGATTACAGCGCAACAAAAGGGGCGATCGTAGCCCTGACAAGATCGCTGGCCCTGTCGCTTGCGGAAAAAGGAATCCGGGTAAACGCCGTAGCGCCCGGGCCGATCTGGACGCCGCTGATTCCTGCGTCCTATTCGGCGGAGGAGGTAAAAGGCTTTGGTACAAAAACCTCACAGGTTCCGATGATGCGGGCGGGACAGCCATGCGAGGTTTCGCCGTGTTATGTATTTCTTGCATCTGAGGACGCGAGCTATATGACAGGGCAGGTACTCCATCCCAATGGCGGTACGATTGTCGGCTCTTAATAAACAGACCGTCCTGACAGGGGGCTACGCCCCCTTTTACATATTCTTTTCATTATTCCGGTTCAATTGGCCTGTCAGCTTTTCCAGAGATGCAAGGATATCCCGGCCGGAGGAATCGCCTTTTTCTTTTTGATGTATGGACGGTGAATAGGTTAGGATTATGGTATCCAGATAACTCCGGTCAACGCTGGAGGCAGATAATAGATACCTGCCTGGCAGTCGTCGTAGAAGGGGATGCGCTCGATTGTAGAATGAAAACGTAGAATTGAAACCTGGCTTAGTGCTTTTTTAGTTTCTGTGCTGCAGAAAATATGCTAAAATCAGAAGAAACGGGACAAATAAGGAGGCTGCAGGGTGAAATTTTTATTTGCTTCAGATTCGTTTAAGGGAAGCCTGAGTTCGGGAAGAATCGGGGAAATCCTGACAGAGGAGGCCGGGAAGGTGTTTCCGGACTGTATATGTGAGACGCTTCCGGTAGCGGACGGAGGAGAAGGAACTGTGGAAGCGGTGGTGCAGGCAGCCGGTGGACAGTTTCGGACAGTAAAGGTACACGGGCCGCTGTTTGAAGAGCGGGAAGCGGTTTACGGGATTCTTCCGGACGGCTCGGCTGTGATCGAGATGGCAGCTGCTTCCGGGCTTCCGCTTGTTCCGGTTACAAAGCGGAATCCATTACATACGACTTCGTTTGGAACCGGGGAACTGATTGCGGACGCTATGGAGCAGGGATGCAGGAAAATTGCGGTCGCCATTGGCGGAAGCGCCAGCAATGACGGCGGGATGGGCGCTATGCGTGCATTAGGTGTCCGGTTTCTGGATGGAAGCGGCACAGAGCTGCGGGGAACCGGGGCAGATCTGGAGCAGGTCTGCAGGATTGATACGACGGGGCTGCATCGTGAGGTGAAAAATACCGTATTTACCGTGATGTGCGATGTGGATAATCCTTTGCTTGGCCCGGACGGAGCTGCATATACATTCGGACCGCAAAAGGGAGCCGATGCGGCCATGATTTTGCGCCTGGAGGAGGGAATGCGAAATTATGCAGAGCTTATGGAGCATATGGCCGGGGAGGCATGGATGCCGGAGCCGTGCAGAGAAGCAAACCAGACAGAATTGCCGTTGTGGCGGGGAACGAATCGCCGGTGGACATCAGTTTTTCCGGGTGCAGGTGCGGCAGGCGGCCTGGGGGCAGCGCTTTCTTTTTTTCTGGACGGCTCGATGAAGTCCGGAATTGAAACAGTTCTGGAACTGCTGCATTTTGATGAGCGCCTGCGCGGCGTGGATCTTGTTGTTACTGGAGAGGGGCGCATAGACGGACAGTCTGCACACGGAAAGGTCGTATCAGGGATTGGGCTTCATTGCAAGAGGAAAGAAATTCCGGCCGTTGCGCTTGTCGGTGGAATTGGCCCGGGTGCAGAAGCGCTGTACGGGCAGGGAATTGTGAGTATGATGCCGACAACGCCGGGGCCGATTGCGCTGGATGCCGCGATGGAAGAGGCGGAAACCTTTTACCGTCTGGCAGCGGAGCGGATGTTCCGCATGCTGCAGGCCGGACGGCGGTTGAGATGACGACGGAGCTTCAGAGAGCAGAATTCTGTTACTAAAAAATGTGCAGATGCACAAAAATGTGGAATGCTTTAATGGAGATCAGAAGAGGCTCTCTGTGCAACAGCTGATCCTGCGTAAAGATAGTGGGGTGATAAAGGTGGGTTGCCGGACAAATAAAATACAATGAAATGAAAGGGGCTGTCGGTTCATGCCGGTTTTAGCCCCTGTTTTTGTGCGCGGAGATAGCTGTTATTTATGGCAGCTGTACCCTCGTTTAGGCCATGCGGGCGTGGAGGGAGACGGTGTGAAATTCATTGTATATTTCCACGGAAAGACAGGTTTTTTATAAAAAAGATTGGGATTTTTCGAAAAGCGGAGATTTTATAAAATTGCTGCCTCTTTTGCAGATTTATATAATAAAAGCAACAAAAAAGGTGGTATTTGACACTACCACAAAAAAGAAGGAGGTAGAGAAATGAAAAAGCAGGTAGGGATTTCTCTGACAGCGCTGATGTTCGTGGGCTTTTCGGGAATAACAGGACTTGGGGCAGAACAGGCGGAAGGAGTTATGGTGACGCAGAACAGCGAATCGGCCACAGGCTACACGATTGATTTTTGCTATAAAGATGAAAAGGCTACGAACGTACAGGTGACGGGGAGCTTTTTGTTCTATGAAAGCGGAGACCTGCAGGTGTGGGCAAATGGTTTTGTGCTTCCCGGGAACGATAAACAGGCGAACCACTGCATCAATCCGCAGGAATGGAGCGCAGGAAGAGCGCTGAGGCATCTGAATGATGTTGGAAGTAAGATTGATATGGAGCAGACCGGGGACGGCGTATGGACGCTCGCGCTTGACCTTCCGGGTGGAAGCTATTCCTATCAGTATAGCGTTTCATACGATAACGGCGAAAATTATGAACGTATTTCTGACCCGGTGAATCTGCCGCCGTGTAACGATATGGGGGCAGAGCAGGTGAGAAGCAAGTTTTATGTGCCATACGACGAAAAACAGGGCGAACCGGAATATAACGATTGGAGCTGGGTCACGCCGATAGAGGATGAAGCGGCGCAGGGAACGGTAGAAGCGCTTGTGTATCCGGGGCTTGACGGAGAGCAGATCGGTGAAATTTATCTTCCGGCAGATTACGACGAGAACAGAGAAACGCCATATAAAGTATTATATCTGTCGCATGGTGGCGGAGGGGACGAAGCAGACTGGTTTTATCAGGGAAATGCAGGCAATATTGTGGATCGCCTGACAGCAGAGGGAGCATGTGAGCCATTTATTATCGTATGCATGGATATTACCGTCTACGCAGGCCAGTTTGAAGGAGCGAGCAGAAACGACGATTATTATCTGTATTGCTATAAAAACATAAAAGAATATCTGATTCCGTATGTGGAGGAGCATTATAATGTGCTAGCAGACGCACAGGGAAGGGCGTTTGCCGGTTTCTCCAACGGTGCAAAGCTGACGACTCAGATTTATATCAATGATCCGGCGCAGTTCAGCTATTATGGAATGTTCAGCGGCTCTTCTGCATGGGCATGGCCGGAACTGGAGGATTATTCTGCGTACAAAAATGCAGATATTTATCTGGCAGCAGGATGGGCGGATCAGCTGATGATGCAGAATTCGTACCATACGGATGGAGATAAGACGCTGATGGGCTTTAAGGAGCTGTTGGATGCGGCAGAAATTACGTATAATCGGGGCGGCAGCTATGTGACAGTAGAAGGAGCGCATGACTGGTTTACGTGTCCGCAGATTTTGCGCGACTATGTTTCAACAACATTGTGGAAATAGGAAAAAAGAAAGTGAGGATGGGTGGAATGAAAAAGATGCCTTTAAAATGTGGGTGCAGCGCCGTTATATTGGCGACGGCCTTGTTTGGTGCGGTACAAGCAGTACGGGGAACAGTCTGGCTGTGATGGCAGCAGAAACAGCGGAGGCCGTAAACAACTACTGTGAAGTTGTTTCAGAAATGCAGGAAATTGTTTCCGCTGGTGTTTATACCTGGACAATGCAGGTAAAGGAGAATTATTTTTGGAAGGTGGAAGACGGTCAGGATGTGACCGGATGGTTTGTTACAGAGACAGGACAACCGGCTTTCCTGGATCAGACAGGGGTAGCCGTGGCCGCTGTTATAGATGACAGAAATGTATCTATAACAGTCGATACAACAAAGCTTACGGGATTTACAGTGAACGGACCGCATGCGCTGGCGTTGCTTCCGGCCGGAAGTGTTGTCAATGAAAACGGGAGGACAAACGGTATCAGCCTGACGCCGTGCGCAGCTGGAACTGTCGAGGTTCCGGCCTTTACGATGGAAGGGCGGATTTACGGAAGTGCTGACAGCCAGGGCAACAGCACGGTCAAAAGAGAAAACGGGCTGGAAGTAGAGTATTCTGAAAATACCGCTGTTTTGAAGCTGGAGATGGAAGGACTTGAGGATGCTGTAATTGACAGCAGCAAAGCGACTGTACGGATTGCAGACGGAGACGGGTACTATGCGGACGAGCTGATTCTTGGCCCGACTGTGGTAGCAGAGAGCTGGACGGATGGCAGCACAGAATACCAATTTGCAACAGGAGATCTGGAATGGAATACGGGAGACTATGAGGTGGACAACGGCGGACGTGAGTGGAGCTGCTTTGGAGGCGACGGAGTCGGCAACTACAATATTATGCTGGAGTTTTCCGGAATCACGTACAACGGCCTGCCGGTAGCGTCACAGCAGTTCCCGGTAGAGGTTTTTATCTATGGACGGGAAGCAACGGGGAGAGCAGCCACCATGTTTTCAGGGGTTGCTCCGAGATGGAGCTTTGCAGGAACGGAAGAAAAACCGGTGCTGTGTGACCCGTATCGCGATGTTTTCCTGATTGACTGGCCGGTGCAGGTGGATGCATCCGGACTGGAGCTTTCAGATTTTACAGTAAAACTGGAAAGTGAATATGGCGATGTTTATGAGATGACACCGGGAGAGGAGTATGTCCTGACAAAAACGCAGGCGGGACAGACGGAGCTTACGCTGACATATCAGAACTGGTCCTATACACCTGTTTACACAAAGATGACAGTAGAAATCAGCGATGATGCAAAGCTGAGTTATACAGATGAGTATTACCATGTGGAAGGGCTGAGCCATACATGGGATATTGCAAGCGTGTTTGTATATCTTGTTCAGCAGGGCGGCGGAATGGACCGTAACGGGACAGTCGTATGCTACAGTGTTTACGGTATAGAAGATTTGTCAGACTGGACAAACGTATTTACAGAAGTAACATATGTGCTTTCCTGTACAGATGAAAACGGAGAAAAATGCTACTATGCAGAGGATACACAGGGAAAAGGAACGCTTACCTCCGATATGACAGAGGCTGCGGTATTTGACGGCAGCGGTGAGAATGACCGAAACGTACAGGTAGTAAACCATTCTGTCTACATTACACGCAGAGAAAATGCAGAGGAGACAAAGGATGCGGACGGACGCAGCATCACATTTACGAAGGAATATTCCGGCGGCAGTATGAAGCTTCCGGAGAATGGAAACGTAGAGCTGGAACCGGGTTTTGTATTTGGCAATGGTTATCTGGATCATGAAATGTGGGGCTGGCAGGAATGCATCGGCCTGGGATGGAAAGCAGAAAAGTAAGCAGGGAGAAGAACAGTTTTTCCATAATTGAATATTAAAGTATGATGCTGAGCCAGGGATTAAAATCTTTGGCTTGGCATTTTTTGGGTTTTTGTACCTCCCTAGAAATTTCTATTTGCTTCGGATTGTTTTAAGGAAAGCCTGACCTCTGAAAAAATCGGGGAGCTGCTGACCAGGGAGGCAAAAAAGTATTTCTAGATTGCGTATGTGACGTATGGGGAGCGGGATAGCGATACCATTGCCGGGAAGAGAGGATATTTCAAAACACATGGTTGTAAAATAAGAAAAAAATGTTTAAAATTGACGTTATATGACTTAGGTGTTATAATGTCGCTTGTAAGAAATTTATTTTCAGGTATGAGTGCATTTTGCGAGTAATAAGACAGAAAAACCGCAAAAATGACGAGAGAATGGAAATTTATTTTCATGCAAAGGTGAATTTCGGAAGCAAGTGAGCAGAAAACTGCGAGTCATGTAACTACATTATATTTTGGAGGTATCTACATATGAAGAAATTAGTAGTAACAGACAAAACAGCCTGCAAGGCATGTCTGAGCTGTGTGATTGCCTGCTCAGAAGCATTTTACAAAGAGTTTGATCCGGACAAATCCTGTATTCAGATCGTATCAAAAACAGGAACGGACGCTGTAGTAAAGGCTTGCATCCAGTGCGGAAAATGCGCAAGAAACTGTGAAGCAGGAGCAATCAAACAGAATGCAAAGGGCGTGTACATGGTAGATAAGAAGCTGTGTACCGGATGCGGAAAATGTGTTGAGGTCTGTCCGATGGGCGTTATGGTGAAAGCTGAGACTTCTCCGGTAGCATCAAAATGTATCGCATGTGGCATCTGTGCAAAAGCATGTCCGATGGGTATTCTGGAAGTACAGGAAAAATAGGTTATCAGGGGGATTTACGATGAAACGTTCTGAAGTAAACGCATGTATCAAATACATGGAAAATCTGATTCGGGAGCATGGTTTTGAGCTCCCGCCATTTGCAAAATGGACACCGCAGGAATGGGAGACAAAAGGACATGAGTATGATGAGATCCGTGATAATATGCTCGGCTGGGACATCACGGACTACGGTCTTGGTGACTGGGAAAAAGTAGGGTTTGCACTTCTGACCATCCGAAACGGCAATCAGCATAATCCGAAATACAAAAAGGTTTATGCAGAGAAGCTGCTCATGCTCAAAGAAACGCAGCATTCCCCGCTTCATTTTCACTGGGCAAAGAGTGAAGATATCATTAACCGCGGCGGCGGAACCTTAATCATTCATGTATGGAATGATGACGGAAACGGTGAACTTGCAGATACAGATGTTCTTGTCAATGCTGATGGACGTTCCTATTATGTTCCGGCAGGCACCGGAGTGGAGCTGACGCCGGGAGAGAGTATCACGCTCTGGCCGCATCAGTACCATGATTTTGATGTGAAACCGGGTACCGGTGATGTCCTGATTGGCGAGGTATCTATGTGTAATGACGACAACACAGACAATCGTTTTTATGAGCAAATGGGACGTTTTCCGGAGATAGAGGAGGACGAGCCGCCGTATCGGTTGTTGTGTAACGAATATCCGGCTGCAAAGGATTGAGGCATTTTAACAGAACACAGCAGAACAAACCTGGCCCGGAAGAATTTTATTTTTCCGGGCTGTTGGCCGAAAGGAAGAAGAGTATGAATTATTCAATTAAAAATGAATATCTGTCTGTGACGGTCAGTGACGCGGGTGCAGAGCTACAGTCTGTGAAAAGTGCGGACGGGACAGAATACCTCTGGCAGGGGGATCCGGCATTCTGGAAAGACAGAGCTCCCAATCTTTTTCCGTATATCGCGCGTCTGACGGAAGGAAAATATACGGCAGAGGGCCGGGAATATCACATGAAGATTCACGGCTTTATGAAATATATGACACTTCAGGCAGAGACTCATACGCAGGAGAGTATTACGTTTCGTTTTGACAGCAATGAAGAGACAAAAAAGCAATATCCGTATGATTTTACGTATCGGCAGACTTACCGGGTACAGGATAATGTCCTCATTACAACCACAAGAGTCGAAAACAAAGGCACATGCAGAATGTATTTTGCAGTGGGCGGCCATCCGGGGTTTTGTGTGCCTCTGGAAAAGGAGCTTTCCTTTGAGGACTATTATCTGGAATTTGATCTTTCTTCCCATCCATACCGCGTGGGATTTACAGATACCTGTTTTCTGACCGGGCAGGACGAGGAATACAGTCTTGCGCATGGAACCAAAATTTTACTGTGCCATGATCTTTTTGATGAGGATGCAGTGGTACTGAAACATATGCCCCGCCAGGTGCGCCTGGCAAGCGGGAAAGGAAAACGGAGTGTTACAGTGAGGTATCCGGATTTTCCGTATGTTGGTTTCTGGCATAAGCCCAAAAGCGAGGCTCCTTATGTATGTATCGAGCCGTGGAGTGCACTTCCGTCCCGCGATGGGATTGTGGAAGAGCTATCCTGTCAGTCGGATCTGACCGGGCTTGACGCAGGAAAAAGCTATGAGATCACGTGGACAATTGAGATCGGGCAGTAACAGGCAGATTTGGCCTGTATCTGTCCGGGAATCAAACAGACAAATAGAAAAAGGCTGCAGCATTAAGTAAAACCATATGTGACAGGAATCTTTCTGAAAGGAACGCCTCCTGCCTGCTATGATATTGCCTTAATGAGCAGCCTTTTTCTATTGTCTTTTTTTGCGTGTGACTGCGGATGTATTTCTTATGCCCGTTCCGGTTCCGGATAATCTGTACCAAATGTTTCAACTGTGACAGCAGCAATCTTCTGGTCTGTAATCGGACGGTCGCGGAAATCTGTTTCCGTTTCAGCGATTTTGTTTACAATATCCATGCCTTCTGTGACTTTTCCGAATGCGGCGTAAGCGCCGTCAAGATGCGGGGCAGCTTTGTGCATGATGAAAAACTGGCTGCCTGCAGAGTCCGGATGCATGGCACGCGCCATGGAAAGCACACCAGCGTCGTGCTTCAGGCTGTTGCTGAAACCGTTCTGGGCAAATTCGCCGGGAATGGTGTAGCCGGGGCCGCCCATACCGGTTCCGTCCGGGCATCCGCCCTGAATCATGAAACCATTAATCACTCTGTGAAAAATCAGGCCATTGTAAAAGCCCTTTTTTACAAGACTGATGAAGTTGTTTACGGAATTTGGTGCAACGTCCGGATACAGCTCTGCCTTTATAACATCGCCGTTTTCCATTGTTATGGTAATAACTGGGTTCTGTGCCATAATGTGATTCCTTTCTGATTTGTTATAAAAATATTCCTCATTATGAAAAGAGGCCTGTACTCCAATTTTATTCAGGATGGCACGGTCTGTCAAGCGGCTGGAATTAGTCTGGTTCTGGTTTTTACAAAGTTCTGTTTTTTGTCTTTTTTTCAAAGAGTTTTGCTGCATATTGTGTTTGCAAAACCGAAAAATACAGTATAATAGACAGGAAAAGTAACAGAACAAAAGTACGGAAAGAAGAGAGGTAGGACAGATGAAGCAGTATGGGTTTTATGGGTGGGAGCATGCAGATGTGCGCTCTGTCACAGAAGATTACAAAGGAATAGAAACACCATTTGATTTGTATGATGCATTATCAGAAATCTGGTGCGCGGATACCTGCGCCCCGCGGATGCGCAGCGAATGGACGCCGGAAAATAAGACATTGGGACAGTGTTCCATCACAGCGTTTCTGGCACAGGACATTTTCGGAGGAAAAGTCTATGGAATCCTAAGACCGGGCGGAAATTACCATTGCTATAATGTGATCGGCGACTGCTGTTTTGACCTCACCAGCGAGCAGTTCGGTGATGAAGTCCTGTGTTATGACGGCAACCCGGAACAGTTCCGGGAGATACACTTTGCAAAAGAAGAAAAAAGGCTTCGGTATGAGTATCTGAAAAAGGCTTTGAAGCAGCGTCAGCGGTAAAAGCAGCAAATTGCATGCAAAAAATGAAAAGAGAATGAGTGAGAGAACGAAATGAGAGAACGCAGACTGGGGTTGCTGATACTGAACCTGGCGCAAAGGTGGAAGGGCTGTGAAACAATGCTGGCAGGGACAGCACGCAGCAGGGGCATTCCTGTTTTGGTACTGGAAAAGGGTGAAATCAATGTTTTTCTGGAACAGATGCTTTCCGGCGAAGAAATAGGTACCTGGCTCAGTGGGATGCCAGCTGATGAGATATCGCCCGGGCAAGTTCTGGTGCTGACAGACAGCATGGCCGCAGCGCAGAAATTTACAGGCTGCGGGATTGCCTGCATTGGCTGCGCCAGGGAAGAAGACGGCTATTTTGAGGGGGCAGGCATGGTGACGGATGTGCCGGAGCAGATGGGCCTGGAAGAAATGGAAGAATACTTATTTCACTGCAATGGATGGCCTGTCCAGATCGCGGAGACTGAGCGCCTTATTCTGCGCGAGATGACGGGATCAGACAGAGGTACGTTGCAGGAAATCAGCAGGCAGGAAGGCATGGAGTATGTGCAGAGCAGCCTGAACGGTGATTTTTTTGAAAGAGAAACTTTCCGGGCCTATATTGAACAGATATACCGGCTGCAGGGATATGGATTATGGAGCGTCTGTAAAAAAGACGGCGCATTGATCGGCTGCTGCGGGCTGGGAGAGGTGTGTACCGCGAACGGTGCAAACAGGCTGGAGCTGCAATATATGCTGAATCGGGAATTCCAGCAGCAGGGATTTGGCACAGAAATGTGTTTTGCTGCACTTGACTATGTATTTGCCAGGACGGAGTGGACGGAGGTATGGCTGCGCATTCATTCAAAGAATGAGGCGTCGATCCGGCTGGCACAACGGCTTGGGGCCATATGTGAGACAAATGGAACGGTACAGGAGTGGCGGATTCAAGTACAGGGATGTTATGGAGGCGGCCGGGAAAACACGGCAGAGTGAGTGCAGAGGTGATGGGGAAAACGGTGGCAGAGTGGGCGAAGAGTCAGCAGGGGGAAGGCACCGGATATACTTCTGCAATGGTTAGAACGAATCAGAATTAGGCAGAATATACAAAAACCTGAGACGGAAATTGTAGATAGTAAACGAAATCGTAAAAAGGCGATGAAAAACAGTTGCGCAACTTCTCTTTCTGTGCTAGTATGAAATCACGAAATGGAAACGTTACCGATAACGGTACCAAAGCGATACCGAGGTGCGGGGCGTTCCCTGCAAACTGGTTAATTTTTTCATGAGAAGGAGAGGTAGAACAATGAGAAATTACAAGAAGTATCTTGCAGCAGCAATGTCAGCAGCAATGGTAGCAGGTCTTTCAGTAGTTCCGGCACAGGCAGAAGGCGGAAAGGTATATTACCTGAACTTCAAACCGGAAGCAGATCAGGCATGGCAGGATCTGGCAGCTACTTACACAGAGCAGACAGGCGTAGAGGTTACAGTCCTGACAGCAGCAGAGGGACAGTACAATACAACACTGCAGGCTGAGATGGCTAAGTCTGAAGCTCCGACAATCTTCAACGTTGGAAACTCTTCCGCAGCAGCTACATGGGACAATTACACATATGATCTGAAAGACAGCGCAATCTACAATCATCTGACTGACAAGTCTCTGGTACTTACCAGTGGCGACAAAGTTGCAGGTGTTGCAAACTGCTACGAGTGCTACGGACTTATTTACAACAAGACAATTCTGGAAGGTTACTGCGGAATGGAAGGAGCAGTTGTTTCTTCTATCGACGAGATCAACAGCTTTGATACTCTGAAAGCAGTAGCAGAAGATATCACAGCACGCGTTGACGAGATCAATGATGAGCTCGGAACAGAACTTACAGGTGCATTTGCTTCCGCAGGTCTGGACGGCGGTTCTTCCTGGAGATTCTCCGGACATCTTGCAGGTCTGGCTCTGTACTATGAGTTCAAAGAGGATGGATGTGATCTGACAGCAGGCGAAGCTGAGATCGACGGCACATACCTTGACAACTTCAAGAACGTTTGGGATCTGTATGTAAACAATTCTTCCGCTGACCCGAAGACTCTGGCATCCGGCGCACTGAACGCAGAGGCTGAGTTCGGAATGGGCGAAGCTGTATTCTATCAGAACGGTGACTGGGAGTATTCCGCATTCACAAACGAAGAGAATGGTTACCTGGTAGGCGCTGATGAAATCGGTATGATGCCGATCTACTTCGGTGTAGACGATGAGACAGAAGGTCTTGCAGTTGGTACAGAGAACTACTGGGCAGTAAACAGCCAGGCTTCTGAAGAAGATATCCAGGCAACACTTGACTTCCTTGAGTGGGTAATCACATCTGACGAGGGACGTGACACAATGACAAACAAGATCGGCCTGACCGCTCCGTTTGATACCTTCACAGATGATTTCGCTACCTCTAACGTACTGGCACAGGCTGCAAACGAGCTGGCAGCTGCTGGAAGAACTTCTGTAGCATGGAGCTTCAACGCTACTCCGAACGTAGATGACTGGAGAGCAGGCGTTGTATCTGCTATGACAGCTTACACAGATGGAAGCGGTTCCTGGGACGATGTAGTATCTGCATTCGTTGACGGATGGGCAACACAGTGGGCTCTTGCAAACGAAGAGGCTTAATAGCACGCGGACAGAGTTCAATCAATATTAACATTGATCAACATAAGGGGTGAGTGACCGTTCACTCACCCCTTTTTGTAAGAAAGGAATCATTATGGAGAAAGCGATTAAAAAGTATTTCCCGATCTTCGTGCTTCCCACATTGGTGGCCTTTATTATAGGTTTCATCGTTCCATTTGCTTATGGTATCTTTCTTTCGTTCTGTAAATTTACCACGGTAACGGACTGGACGTGGACGGGATTTCGGAATTACACCAGAATCTTTTTTGTAAACGGGGAACTGGATACGACATTCCTGCATTCTCTCTGGTATACAGCTCTTTTTACGATCGTATCCATGGCAGTGATCAACGTAATTGCTTTTACGATCGCCATGCTGCTCACAAAGGGAATTAAAGGAACAAATCTGTTCCGTACCGTATTTTTTATGCCGAACCTGATCGGTGGTATTGTACTTAGTTATATCTGGTTGATGATTTTTAACAGTGTACTTGCAAACTTTTCCAAGACAATTATTTCCACAGAATGGTTTGCTTTCTGGGGCATGATTATCGTTGTGTGCTGGCAGCAGATCGGTTATATGATGATTATCTATATTGCCGGTATTCAGAATGTACCGGGTGAGCTGATCGAGGCGGCTATGATTGACGGAGCCAGTGCCAAGCAGCGTCTGAGATACGTGATTCTGCCAATGCTGATGCCGACAATCAGTACCTGTACGTTCCTGACCCTGACAAATGGCTTTAAGCTGTTTGACCAGAACCTGGCGCTGACCGGCGGTAATCCGGGTAAAATGTCACAGCTGCTTGCTTTGAATATTTACGACACAATGTACGGCACAACAGGATGGCAGGGCGTAGGCCAGGCAAAGGCTGTGATCTTCTTTATCCTGGTAGCTGTCATTGCAGTGCTTCAGAACAGACTGACTACGAGTAAGGAGGTGCAGGGCTGATGGCAAAGCAGAATGAATCCGTAAACAGCGTAAGACGCGCGAAGCATGGCGGCATCCTGACCGGGACATTTATTGTTCTGAGTATTGCCTGGATTGCGCCGATTCTCATTGTTTTTCTGAATTCCTTTAAGAGAAAAGCTTATATTTTCAAGCATCCGTTCAGTATTAGTACCAAGTCGATTTTTGACGGAATCGAGGCATGGGCGGCCGGTGTTGAGAAAGCCATGTGCGGTATGCTGAATTACGGAAATGCTCTGAAGAAGACAGATTTCTTCAATTGTTTTGGGACATCGCTGTTTATTACAGTGGGTTCTGTGCTGGCAATCATTATCGGCTGTTCCATGTGCGCATGGTATATCACCAGAGTGAAGAATAAGATGACGAAAACGATCTATACACTCTGTCTGTTTTCTATGATTGTACCGTTCCAGATGGTAATGTTTACGCTGTCAAAGTTTGCAAATATCCTGCATCTGGCTACGCCGTGGGGAATTATTGTGGTGTATCTCGGATTCGGAGCAGGGCTGGCTGTCTTTATGTTCAGCGGATTCATCAAGGGTGTATCGCTGGAAATTGAGGAAGCGTCGATGATTGACGGATGCAGTCCGCTGCAGACCTTTTTCCGTGTGGTATTTCCGATTTTGAAACCGACGACTGTAACGATTGCAATTCTGGAAGCTATGTGGGTTTGGAACGATTATCTGCTGCCGAGCCTTGTACTGAACGTGAATAAATACAGGACCATTCCGATTGCCGTACAGTATCTGAAGCAGAGTCACGGCCAATTGGACTGGGGCGCTATGATGGCAGTTCTTGTTATGGCGATTGTGCCGATTATCATTTTCTATGTTGCTTGTCAGAAATATATTATTGAAGGCG
>CAOJHI010000018.1 GCA_948436005.1 uncultured Lachnospiraceae bacterium | reverse complement strand
GATCTACACATATGCGCACACTCTTTCCCTACACGACGCTCTTCCGATCTGCCGTTTCATGGCTGGATGCAAAGGCAACCAACGAGCTGGATCCGCAGGGACCGTGCCAGGTTATCACAAAGGAAAGACCGATCGACGAACGTATCGGTGAATATGAAGATGTAAACGAGGCAGTTCAGAAGTTCTCCCAGGGTGCCCTTGAGGATGTATCTCTGTACTCCATTATTGAGAAACCGATGACCTCCTGTGGATGCTTTGAGTGTATCTGTGGTATTGAGCCGCTTTCCAACGGCGTATGTATTGCAAACCGTGAGTATGCAGGCATGACACCGATCGGTATGACCTTCCCGGAACTGGCTTCCATGACAGGCGGCGGTGTTCAGACACCTGGATTCATGGGACATGGAAAGCACTTCATCGCTTCCAAGAAGTTCATGAAGGCAGAGGGCGGTATTGAGCGTATCGTATGGATGCCGAAGGATCTGAAAGAGCAGGTAGCAGAGAGACTGAACGCTACGGCAAAAGAGCTGTACGGAATCGACAACTTTACTGATATGATCGGTGACGAGACCGTAGCAGAAGATCCGGAGACATTGCTTGAGTTCCTGACCGAGAAGGGCCATCCGGCACTCTCCATGGAACCGATGATGTAAAGAATCAAAATCGGCATCGCCGATTTTAGGTGATTTGCAAAGCAAATCACCGTATGATGTACGCAGTACAGCATGATTCTTTAACTCAGAAAAATGCTATGCATTTTTCTGAGTCTAAATGAAGAACAGCGTGAATCATTCAGGCTAAAATTTATTATGTGCGGTAGTCCGGGTGCTATCTCATCCGAATTTTAAAATATATTTTGAAAAGAAGACTCCGGCGCAGTGTTGTTTTGCGGCTTCGCTGTGCCGGCAGGTAAACACAAGGAGGTAAAATAGAAATGCCGTTTACTGCAAAATCAGGAAAGTTTAATGCAAAAATTAATGCCGTTGAGATCGGTACCGGCGATAAGGCGATTAAAATCGGCGGAGAGAATGTTCTTCCGTTTTACACCTTTGACGATGCAATTGAGAATGCGCCGAAGGTAGGTATTGAGATTACAGACGGCGGTGTGGCAGCTGAGCCGGAATGCATTCAGAAATGCTACGAGGGCTGCGACTCTGTTGTTGATATGGCAAAAAAGGCCGCTTCCTTTGAGGGTGTTGATTTCCTCAGCGTTCGTTTGGAAGGCGGAGATCCGAACGGACAGAACAAACCGACAGAAGAGCTGATTCAGCTTGTAAAAGATATCGCAGATGCTGTTGATGTTCCGCTTGTAATCTGCGGTTCCAAGAACGTAGAGAAAGACTCTGAGCTTCTCGACAAGGCAGCAGCAGCACTGGAGGGCAGAAATGCTCTGATTCTGGCAGCAAAGGAAGAAAACTACAAGACCATCGGTGCTTCCGCAGGTCTTGCTTATAAGCAGGTTGTCGGCGCTGAGTCAGCGGTTGATATCAACCTTGCAAAGCAGCTGAATGTACTTCTTACACAGCTTGGCGTTGACGGAAAGAGCGTTGTAATGAACGTTGGTACCGCTGCAGCCGGCTATGGTTTTGAATACGTAGTTTCTACTATGGACCGTATCAAAGCAGCAGCACTTCAGCAGGGTGACGTAACACTCCAGATGCCGATCATCACTCCGGTAGCTTCTGAGGTATGGGGCGTTAAAGAGGCAATGGCTTCTGAGGCCGACATGCCGGAATGGGGATGCCAGGAAGAGCGTGGAATCGATATGGAAATCGAGACTGCTGCAGCAGTTCTTGCTTCCGGTTCCAATGCTGTTATTCTGAGACATCCGGAATCAGTTAAGACGATTAAGACACTGGTTTCAGAATTAGTATAAGATAAGTGAAGCATAAGGAGGAAAATCAAAATGGCATTAAAAGGTCTTGATATTTTTAAACTGTCACCGAAGAAAAACTGTAAAGAGTGCGGCAGCCCGACATGTATGGCTTTTTCCATGAAGGTTGCACAGGGCGCAGTATCTGTGGATGCCTGCCCGTATTTCTCAGAGGATGCAAAGGCTCAGCTGAATGAGGCAACTGCACCGCCAATGAAGACAATCAAAGTTGGCGCAGGAGACAGCGAGATGGTTCTTGGCGGAGAAACTGTTCTGTTCCGTCATGAAAAAACATTTGTAAACAAAACAAGATATGCAGTTTCCCTTTGCAACTGCATGGACGATGCTGCAATCGAAGCAAAACTGGCTGAGATTCCGAAGGTAGATTATGAGCGTATCGGCGAGCGCATGTTCGTTGAGATGGTTTATGTAAATTACTGTGCAGACGCAGGCAAGGAAAAGTACCTTGATCTCGTAAAGAAGGCAGAGGGACTTGGACGCGTACTGATTCTCGGATGTACGGACCCGGATGTTGCAAAAGAAGCAGTAGAGCTGGTAAAAGAAGGAAAACCGGTTCTGAATGGTGCAAATGCATCCAACTATGAGGCAATGAGCGCAGTAGCTACAGCTGCAGGCGTTGCACTTGGCGTACAGGGCGCAGATGCGAACGAACTGTATGATACCGTTGCAGCACTTGAGAAGCTTGGCAACAAAAACCTGCTGATCGACTGCGGCGTAAATTCTGTAAAAGAAGCTTATGCAATCGCAGTACAGTTCCGTAAAGCAGCAATCAAAGACAGCGACCGTACGTGCGGATATCCGTCTATTGTACGTGTGGATCAGCTTGCAAAAGGCAATGCACATCTTCAGGCAGCTCTGGTTTCTCTGTTCACAATGAAGTACGGTTCTATCGTGGTACTGGAGCAGATGACCTATGCAGAGGCACTTCCTCTTTACGGTCTGAGACAGAACGTATTTACCGATCCGCAGAAACCGATGAAGGTAGAGCCGGGTATTTACCCGCTGAACGGCGCAGACGAGAATTCCATCTGTGTAACTACAGTAGACTTCGCTCTTACATACTTCGTTGTATCCGGCGAGCTGGAGCGTTCAGGCGTACCGCTTAACCTGATCATCAATGATGCAGGCGGACTTTCCGTACTGACATCCTGGGCTGCTGGTAAGTTCTCAGCAGGTTCGATTGCAAAGTTCTTCCAGGAGCAGGATATTGAGGGCAAGCTTAAGAGCAGAAAACTTATTATTCCGGGTAAGGTAGCTGTACTGAAGGGCGAACTGGAAGCAAAACTTCCGGGATGGGAGATCATCATCGCTCCGAAAGAGGCAGTTCAGCTCGTGAAATTTATGAAGGATATTACAGCGTAAGGAAACTGGTGAATAAAAAATTTAAGGAGATAAAACCATGGCAAAATTTGTTACGATTGGTGAAAGACTTTCAACCACAGCTCCGTCTGTTAACAAGGCGTTTACAGAAAGAGATCCGGAGCCGATTCTTCAGCGTGCAAAACAGCAGCTTGCTGCCGGAGCAGTATATCTTGATGTAAACATCGGACCGGCTGAGAGCGATGGCGAAGATCTGATGAAGTGGGTTGTTCAGCTTCTTCAGAGCGAGTGTGACAATGTTCCGCTTGCACTGGATACAGCAAACAAAAAAGCAATTGAAGCAGGTATCTCTGTTTACAACCGTTCCAAAGGAAAACCGATTGTAAACTCTGCAGATGCAGCCGGAAGAATTGAGTATGTAGACCTTGCAGCAGCAAACGATGCGATCGTTATCGCACTTTGCAACGGCGAAGGTATTGCAAAAGATAATGACGAGCGTATGGCTTATTGCCAGACTCTTCTTGAGAGAGGTCTTGAGCATGGTATGGAGCCGACTGATCTGTGGTTTGACCCGCTGTTCCTTGTAGTAAAGGGAATGCAGGACAAGCAGCTTGAGATTCTTGAGTGTATCAAGATGTTCTCTGATATGGGCCTGAATTCAACTGGCGGACTTTCCAATAACTCCAACGGTATGCCGAAGCACATTCGTCCGATCATGGATTCCGCACTTGTTGCTATGTGTATGATGCAGGGTCTTACCTCAGCGATCGTAAACCCGAATGACCTTCGTCTGATGGAGACAATCAAGTCCTGTGATGTATTCAAGAACAATACTCTGTACGCAGATTCCTACCTGGAAATCTAAGCCAGAAATTTTTACAGCACCCGGAGGTAACATTTTGCTTCCGGGTGTATCATTAAATACTTCGCAGGGACAGGGCGACTTGAAAATAAGAACAAGAGGTAAATTATGTATACAGTAACTTTTAAGTTTGAGAACGGCGATCATGTTGCGGCGTACGCTGTTCCAGGAGAGAATCTTCTTGAGGTAGCGCAGAAAACAAATGTGGCTATCGATGCACCATGCGGAGGTAATGGGGCTTGCGGAAAGTGTAAAGTAAAGCTCGTTGGCGGTGAACTTGAGTCTCCGAAGACGCATCATATCACGGACGAGGAATATGCACAGGGATGGAGACTGTCCTGTGTCAGCAAAGTAACTGCAGATGTGGAGGTGCTGGTTCCGGATATCGCATCTGCATACCGTAGCAGGATGAAAGTTGCGGATCTTGATTCTGCGGAGGAATTACATATTTTTGAAAAAACGAAGGCTGACGTCATGGAGGCTGGAATTGAGTTTAAAAATGACTTAGAAGTTATAACAGTTGCAATGGAAGTACCATCTCTTGACAACACGATGCCGGACAACGAGCGTCTCATCTGGGCATTAAAAGATGCATGCGGCGCTTCCGAGATTGGCATTACCTATATTGCTTTGAAAAAACTGGCAGAGACGCTTCGAAAGTCTTCTTTTGAAGTGCAGTGTGTGATTCAGCATGCAGGAGATAAGATTGAGGTTCTGGACGTCATTCCGGCAGGAGAGGCGGCAAAAGTCTGCGGCCTGGCTGTCGATATCGGAACCACTTCTGTTGCAGCGCTTATTATTGATATGCAAAACGGAGAGATTCTGGCCAAAGCTTCCACGGGAAATGCACAGATCCGTTATGGGGCGGATGTCATTAACCGTATTATCGAGCAGCAAAAAGACGGCGGAAGGAAGAAATTACAGGATGCCATTGTAGAAGAAACACTGAATCCGCTGATTGGTGAGATGTGCCGTTCGGCGAAGCTTTCACCGATGCAGGTGTACCGGATGTGCGTGGCCGGAAATACGACGATGAACCATCTTCTCCTCGGTGTGGATGCGGACCCGGTGCGTATGGAGCCGTTTATTCCTACCTTTTTTGAGACAGATTCTCTGGCGGCACAGGATCTTGGCCTGAATATTTATCCGCGTGCCCGGATCATCATGGCGCCGAATATCGGAAGCTACGTTGGAGGAGACATCACAGCCGGGACTCTGGCAAGTATGATTTGGAACAGTGAAGAAATGTCGTTGTTCATTGACCTTGGTACAAACGGAGAGCTTGTATTTGGAAATTCTGAATTTATGATGAGCTGCGCATGCTCTGCCGGTCCTGCATTTGAGGGCGGCGATATCAGCTGTGGTATGCGAGCAACAGACGGCGCAATCGAAGCTTGTGTCATTGACAAAGAAACAATGAATCCTACGTTCCAAATTGTCGGAGATGAGGGACAGAAGCCGGTCGGTATCTGCGGTTCCGGTATTATTGATGTGATCAGTGAACTGTTCCGGTGCGGCATTATCAGCCCGAAAGGAAAGTTTATCCGCGAGGGTGAACGGATTCGCCACGATGAATATGGGATGGGAAGCTACGTACTGGCATTTAAAGAAGAAGCGGCATCCGTCAAGGATATTGAGCTGACTGAGGTGGATATTGATAACTTTATCCGTGCAAAAGGCGCTATTTTCTCAGCAATCCGCGTGATGCTGCAGTCCCTTGATTTTGACGTGAGCATGATCGACCGTGTGCTTGTCGCAGGCGGAATCGGCAGCGGCATTAATATGAAAAATGCAGTCAGTATCGGGATGTTCCCGGATATTGAGCTTGAAAAGTTTTCCTATATCGGCAATTCTTCCCTGTCCGGAGCCTATACAATGCTGTATTCCGTACAGGCAGAGGAGAAGGTCGCAGATGTGGCCCATAACATGACCTATCTGGAGCTCAGCAACGAGCCGACGTATATGGATGAATTTGTTGCCTGCTGTTTCCTGCCGCATACGGACGCAGGCCTGTTTCCATCATTGGAAATGAAATAAAATAGGAAATTAAACAGAAATAAACCAGACATCAAGGAGACAAACATGAATATCGAATACGAAAAAGACAACAAAGAGCGCGTCCCCTTTGAGCATTACAAAGAGGAATACCGGAAGATGGACCCTTCTGAGATTTCCAGACGAACGGGATTTCCTTATCTGGAAGAAAAGAAGAGCTTCCTTGTGCGTTTTCTCGGAAAAGAGTATGAGATTACCTTTCCGGAATTTTCTGCTGTGCGGACACAGGAGGATGATACTTTTTGCCCGCTGCTGTCGATTACAGCAGCACAGATTCTGATGATCCGTTTTCTGACCCACGGTTGTCAGGTTCCGGGAACAGGGAAGTTTCTGACCTATCGCGAGGTTCCGTGGGGGGAAGTGTATTACAGGCAATTCAGCGGCCGGTGTATGGCGCGGCTGGCATTTTCCTATGGAAGCAGAATCGACGCTTTTTGTTCGGCATTTGAGAAAATGAATGCAAAGCGCATCAAAGCAGGCGATGCCGGGTATGAGGTAGAGCTGTTTGATGGATTTTTTATTCGATTTCAGATATGGGGCGGGGATGACGAATTTCCGCCGTCGTCCCAGATTCTGTTCAGCGACAATTTTCCTGCAGCGTTTCATGCGGAAGATCTTGTCGTTGCCTGTGATGTGGTGATTGGGACAATGAAGAGTGTGTGAGGATCGGACGCCCCCTGGCAGAATACCTGTCCGCGGGGTTCCGACAAAGAAGTCACCCCGCGGACAGGTATTCTGCCAGGGGGCTGACTTCGAAAATAATTTACAAATTATAACATTTTTTTATCATAAAAATAGTTGTTATTGTGTTTGTGGAATGATTTGGAAATTCAGAAAAAATTTAGAAGGAGACAGAGTAAATGGGATTTTCAACAGTACCGTGTAATGAATTTGTTGAAGTGCTTGCTTCCAAGGCTCCGGTTCCGGGAGGCGGCGGCGCATCGGCTTTGGTTGGTGCAGTCGGCACAGCGCTTGGAAATATGGTGGGAAGCCTGACAGTTGGTAAGAAGAAGTATGCTGATGTGGAAGCAGAGATGTATGAGCTGAAAGCGAAATGCGATAAGCTTCAGGAAGAGCTTCTGACGCTCGTAGAGCGCGATGCGGAAGTATTTGAGCCGCTTTCCAAGGCATATGGTATGCCAAGAGCAACGGAAGAAGAAAAGGCAGAAAAGGCCCGTGTGATGGAGATCGTTCTGAAAGATGCATGTTCCGTTCCGATGGAAATCATGGAGAAATGCTGTGAGGCGATTGAACTGATCAAAGAGTTTGCCGCAAAAGGTTCTGCACTGGCAATCAGTGATGCCGGCGTGGGCGCTGCATTTTGCAAGGCTGCACTGATGGGCGCAAGCCTGAATGTGTATATTAATACAAAATCCATGGCAAACAGAGAATATGCAGAAGAGCTGAATGCAAAAGCGGATGCAATGTTGGCAAAATATCCGCCGATGGCTGATGAAATTTTTGAGAGCGTGCTTGGACGTCTGAAATAGGGAACCTGCGGTTTGGAATTACCGCAGATGAAAGGAGCAAAACAATGGCAAAACAGTTACTTGGTAAAGAAGTCACCGCTGCCCTGAACGAAAGAATCAAAGCAAAGGTAGCAGAGATCGAAGCAAAAGGAATCAAACCGACACTTGGCATTATTCGTGTCGGAGAAAATGAAAGCGATATTTCCTATGAGAGAGGCGCTACAAAGCGCTGTGAGACACTCGGCGTTGCATGTGAAAAAATCCTTCTTCCGGCCGACGTTTCACAGGAAGAGCTTCTGAAAGTGATCGACGATGTGAATAAAAACGACGCAATTCACGGCGTGCTTCTGTTCCGTCCGCTTCCGAAGCACCTGGATCAGAGCGTAATTGAGAACGCACTTGATCCGGCAAAGGACGTAGACTGTATGACAGACGGTTCCATGTCCGGCGTATTTACCGGAAAAGCGATCGGTTTCCCGCCGTGCACACCGCAGGCATGTATGGAGATCCTCGATCATTATGAAATCGACTGCACCGGAAAGAAAGCAGTTGTGATCGGCCGCAGCCTTGTAGTTGGAAAACCGGCAGCTATGATGCTGATTAAGAAGAATGCGACCGTTACGGTTTGCCATACAAGAACAGTGGATATGCCGTCTGTTGCCAAAGAAGCAGATATCATCATCGTTGCTGCAGGCCGTGCAGGCGTAGTTGGCGCTGAGTACGTAAAACCGGGCCAGGTTGTCATTGACGTAGGTATCAATGTTAATGCGGAAGGCAAGCTTTGCGGTGATGTGGATTACGCTGCAGTAGAGCCAATCGTAGAGGCAATTACACCGGTTCCGGGCGGTGTTGGAAGTGTTACGACTTCTGTACTTGTGAGCCATGTCGTAGATGCGGCTGCTAAAAAAGCAGGGCTGTAATTCTTATTCACAATTGAGATAAAAGGACAGAGATTATATTAGGGGGTTACTGCAGCAGCAGTAGCTCCTTTTATCATATTTTCTGTAGACAAATACTGGATAGAAAAGCAGAAAATAATGCGGTGCCTGATGGCAATACAGGGCAGAAAACGGTTGACGATTTCCGGAAACCGTGCTATATTTTTAGCGTGTAATAAGAAATTGCCGTATCAAGTGCAGTTTATCTGAAGAGGGAATCAGGTGCGATGCCTGAGCGATCCGGTCACTGTATACAGGGAGTGAGCTTCATAATCCATTGCGTACCCAATGAGCGCGAGAAGGAGAAGCAGGCGATGATCTGTGAGCCAGGAAACCTGCTTGATATGAGAGAAGTGCTTCCGAGTAAAGCAAAACACTCCGCACCGGCTGGCAGCCGGTTGTCTGCATCGGGTTAGTCAGACAAAGAAAATTGGAATGTTGTCTCAAGGCAATGGAGATATACACAAACATACCTCCTTGTGCTCTGGCTGGCATCAGCTTTTGATAAAGTAGGCCTTCGGAGCTGCGTACAGATGACGTTCCGCAAGCTGATCTGTACGACCGGCACAGTCTTTTTGCAGTCCGCAATGCAAAGAAAGGCTGTGCCTTTTTATTTTTGTAAAGTTCTTATGCAGGCGAAATGGCCTGCGATTTCTATATTATTCAAAAAAATTGTTCAAAAGCGTTCTGTCGGCCTTTCCCCCTGCATATATTTAACCAGTATATGCAGGGGGTCTTTTGATGGAAAAATTTGATTTATACAAGGATATTCAGACGAGGACAGGCGGCGATATTTACGTGGGCATCGTAGGCCCTGTGCGGACAGGGAAATCTACCTTTGTGAGAAAAGTAGTAGAGCATTTGGTACTGCCGGAGCTTGAAGGACAGGAACATGACCGGGCAAAAGATGAGATGCCTGCCAGTGCAACCGGAAAGACCGTCACGACAGTAGAACCAAAGTTCATTCCAAGAGAAGCCGCACAGATTGAAATAGGCGATGGAACCGTTATGAAATTGCGGATGGTGGACTGTGTTGGGTTTCTTGTGCCGGGAGCAGAAGGAACAGAAGAAAACGGCGTGCCGCGTATGGTTAAAACACCATGGCAGGAACAGCCGATGGCGTTTGGCGAGGCAGCCAGAATGGGAACACAGAAAGTGATCACAGACCACGCAACCGTAGGGATTGTTATTACAACAGACGGAAGCTTCGGTGATCTTCCTAGAGAGAGTTTTCTGGAGGCAGAAAAAGAAGCAATTACACAGCTTCAGCAGCTAGGAAAACCATTTCTTGTTATTTTGAATTCTGCAAAGCCGTACAGTGAAGAAGCACGGGCAGCAGCAGCGTATCTGAACGATACATACGGCGTTTCCAGTATGATTCTGAACTGCGAACAGCTTGGAACAAAGGAAATTCAGAATGTATTTGAAGAGTTTTTACTGGAATTTCCGCTTACCAGGGTTGTATTTCAGATTCCCAAGTGGACGGAAACACTGGAAAATGGCCATTGGCTGAAGCAGGATCTTTTTGCAGCAGCAAAGAATGCAATGCAGAATCTTCATACAGTAAGGGATATTTACTCAGATTCACTCGGTGTAAACAGCGAATTTATCAAAAAAGCAAAGCTCGAAGCAGTAGACCTGTCAAACGGAAATGCAGAGATTGATATTCAGATGCAGGATTCGCTGTATTATCAGGTATTGAGTGAAATGACAGGTACGGAAATCGCAAGCGAATACAAGTTAATTTCTATTGTCAGAGAGATGTCTGCACTGAAAAAAGAATATGAAGCAGTAGCCAGCGCTGTAAATGCAGTGCGTCAGACCGGTTATGGCGTGATTACTCCATTGAAGGAGGAAATTCAGATGGATGAACCGGTGGTTATCAGGCAGGGAAATAAATACGGCGTAAAGATCAAAGCCACATCCCCCTCAATCCACCTGATCCGTGCGGATATTGAGACGGAAATTGCACCGATTGTGGGAAGTGAGTCTCAGGCCGAAGATCTGATTAACTACATGCGTGAGAATGAAAATTCAGAAGAAGGGGCATGGAACACGCTGATCTTTGGAAAATCGATTGAGCAGATGGTGGAAGACGGGATTCAGGCAAAGCTTTCGTCTATTGGGGAAGAAAGTCAGCAGCGCTTACAGGATACGATGAAAAAAATTGTGAATGAATCAAAGGGAAGAATTATCTGCATCATATTCTAATCATATTGTTTTTGTATAGTTATCATAAACAGCCTGCAACCCGGCAATTTTATTAAGCGGTATGCGCAAAATGTAACAAAATATGGTTTTTTGTACATAATTGTTTCATTTTGCGCCAGGTTTTGTTTGACATAGTGTAATATTTATCATATAATATGAATTAAATATTACAGAAACAAATCGAAAATATTAAGTTCCAGAGGAGAAAGTGATGGTTACGAAACACAGGAATAAACGGATGCTATTTGTTACAGTCATATTGTTTTTACTCATGTTTTCCTGTATGAGTGTCCGTGCAGAGGCAGCCTGGAAAAAGAATTCGAATGGCACGTATTCCTATTATTTAAAAGGAAAAAAGGTTAAGAAAAAGTGGATCAAAGAAGGGTCAAAGTCTTACTATGTCAATTCTAAGGGAGTCCGCCAGACAGGCTGGCTTTATAAAGGAAAGAAATGGTATTACTTTAAAAAGACCGGTGTACTTGTAAAAAATAAATGGATTAAATATAAGAACAATATGTACTATGCAGGCTCCAATGGTGCAGTGTACGCAAACGGTATGAAAAAGGCTCCAAATGGATATACGTATGCCTTTGACAAACGCGGAGCTGTCCAGAAGGGCCGGCTGACCTACAATAAGAAAATCTATTATTTTGAGTCCAAGCATGGACGCATGGTAAAGAATAAATGGGTTAAGACAAGCGGAAAATACTATTACTACGGTGAAGACGGCGCCATGGTAAAAAACAAATGGATTGGCCGCTACTATGTAGGCAAGACAGGCCTTCGCCTGAAAAATACCTGGAAGGATGACTGTTACCTCGGAAGCAATGCAAAAGCGTGCATTGGCCTGCAGAAAATCGGAACGGATTATTATTATTTCGATCCCAAGACCTACAAGAAAACAGTAAATGTTAAACTCACGGTGGAAGGAAAGACGTATCAGTTTGACGGCAATGGTATCGGAACAGAAGTTTCAGAAAATGGAGCTCCAAATCCAACCGCAGGCGTTAAGGTACATAATGAATATTTTACAGATCCGCTCACGGATGATGAAACGCTTCTTGCCACGATTATTTACTGTGAATCCGGAAATCAGTCTTATACCGGAAAGGTGGCCGTTGGGCTTGTGCTGTTAAACCGTTTATACAGTCCGTTATTCCCGAATGTGCTGCGTGAGGTTGTTTATCAGGACATGCAGTTTGCACCTGCAAGAGACGGAAGTCTTACACGGGCGCTGAAGAATCCGGCACTGGTTGATCCGGAATCTAAAAAGGCGGCCAGAACTGTACTCGCAAGATTTGAGGCGTGCAGGGCATCCGGAACTAATATTTATCTGCAGCTTGATGGAAAGAAGGAGCCGTTTGACTGTCTGTTTTTTATGACACTGCCAGCATACACAAGACTCGGCCTTGTTTCTGAATATCAGCAGATTGGCGACCACGTATTTTTTGAAATATGGAGGCGTCAGTAAATATTTATATTTGAAATTGCCTGAACAAAAAGATTGTTATACATTCTGGTTAAAATAACATAAGAAGATCAAAGGAAAGGATAAAATCGAACGTATGATTGATTTTATCCTTTTCTTATGTTAAAATGCAGGAAGTAACTGCAAAACAGGATACAGAAAATAAGCGCAAGAAAGGAGTTAGCGTGAAAAAAGCAGATATTATATTAGGCGTATCTGTCATTACCGCTGCTATTTTTTTGCTTGCGGCCCGTTCCTTTTTTCAGAAGGACGGAGCACTTGTTGTAGTAGAGAAAGATGGCAGATCTTATGGAGCATTTTCTTTGATGAAAAACCAGGAGATCTGGATCGGCACTGGAAATCGTATCAAGATTCAGGATCAGAAGGTATGGATGATCTTTTCAGACTGTCCGGATCATCTGTGTGAACATCAGGGCATTATTCAGACAGAGGGTGAAACGATTGTCTGTCTGCCACATCGTGTTGTTGTTCAGATTGAGGAAGACAGAGAAACACAGGAAGAAAAGCCAGACGTCATTGTATCTTAATCAGGCACAAACAGCCGGGAGAAAAAGCATGAGAACGCATCGAACTGCATATTTGGGCATTTTTACAGCTTTGGCTATGATCCTAAGTTATATTGAAACGGTTTTTCCCTTTCTGGGAGGAATACCGGGTGTGAAGATCGGCATAGCGAATAGTATGTCTTTGTCGGTTTTGTACCTGATGGGATATCAGGCAGCTTTTTTGATTGCAGTATTCCGGATTGTTCTGACCGGAATTCTGTTTGGAAATGCTGCCTCTGTTTTATACAGTTTGGGCGGGGCAGTCTTTAGTCTGATCATTATGATTCTGGTGAAAAAAACTGAAATTTTTTCCGTTGTTGGTACAAGTATTGCGGGCGGCATTTCACATAATATTGCGCAGCTTTTGGTTGCTACGCTGCTTGTTGAAAATCTGTCTGTTCTGTACTATCTGCCGGTATTGTTGATTTCCGGTGCTGTGGCAGGTCTAGTGGTCGGTGTAGTAAGCCAGGAACTCGTAAAACGGATTCCGGGAAGAATACTGGATGAATTAGGTGTGAATTCATTAGAAAAGTCAGGCAAGTAGCAGATGCCTGAGAAGTGTTTTGCATAAGTTTTTGTATGGAATAAAATAAAGTTGACACAGGAAGGAAAGAGAATGATTGCATATGTACAGGGCATTGTCGCAGAGGTGACAGAAACGAAAGTGGTGCTTGACGTAAACCACATTGGATTTCAGATTTTCATTTCCGGGCGGGATGCTCAGGAGATGCCGGGCAGAGGCGAAGAGGTACGGATTTATACTTATTTAAATGTCAAGGAAGATGCAATGCAGCTTTTTGGTTTTCTATCACAGGATGACCTTGAGATGTACCGGCTTCTGATTGCAGTAAATGGCGTTGGCCCCAAGGCGGCGCTTGGAATTCTGTCTGTTTTGACAGCCGACGATCTTCGCTTTGCAGTCCTTTCAGATGATGCGAAAACGATTGCAAAGGCACCTGGTATTGGAGCCAAGACAGCGAAAAAACTGATTCTGGAACTGAAGGATAAGCTGAGTCTGGAGGATGCATTTGAAAAAAAGCTCCAGCATACAGAAGCCGCGCATGTTCCGGGCAGCGAGACTTCTGCTGCAAAGGCAGAAGCAGTTCAGGCGCTTACTGCACTTGGATATTCAAACAGCGATGCACTGAAAGCGGTAAGCAAAGCAGAATTAACAGAAGATATGGACACGGAGACGATTCTGAAGCTTGCACTGAAGCAGATGGCGTTTTTATAATTGAGGGAAAAAGTTTATGGCAAAAAGAATTATCACAACAGATACAACGGAAGAAGATATCCGGCTTGAGACCGGACTTCGCCCGCAGCTTCTGAAGGATTATATTGGTCAGGAAAAGGTAAAAAGTACGTTAAAGATTTTTATAGAGGCTGCAAAGCAGCGAAAAGATTCTCTGGATCATGTTTTGTTTTACGGTCCGCCCGGACTTGGAAAGACGACACTTGCCTGTATTGTGGCAAATGAAATGGAGGTCAACATAAAAATAACTTCTGGCCCGGCAATTGAAAAACCTGGGGAAATGGCAGCAATCCTCAATAACCTTCAGGAGGGGGATGTTCTGTTTGTGGATGAAATCCACCGGTTAAACCGTCAGGTTGAGGAAGTACTTTATCCCGCCATGGAAGATTTTGCGATTGACATTATGATCGGGAAAGGCGCGGCCGCCCGTTCGATTCGTCTGGATCTGCCGCATTTTACTCTGGTCGGAGCAACGACCCGTGCAGGCATGCTGTCTGCTCCTTTGCGCGACCGTTTTGGTGTGGTAAACCATCTGGAATATTATTCAGAAAAAGAGCTGCAGACGATTGTGCTTCGCTCTGCTCAGGTATTGGATGTGTGCATTGATAACCGCGGCGCACTAGAAATTGCACGCCGTTCCCGTGGCACGCCGCGTCTCGCCAACCGTATGCTGAAGCGCGTGAGGGATTACGCCCAGGTGCGGTATGACGGGAGTATTTCAGCCGCCATTGCATCAGAAGCGCTTGATCTGCTGGAAGTGGACCGTTACGGTTTGGATCGTATTGACCGTGGGATTCTGGAGCTCATGATCGACAAATTCGGCGGTGGACCGGTCGGGCTTGAAACGCTTGCCGCTGCCATCGGAGAGGATTCCGGTACAATCGAAGATGTATATGAGCCATATCTGATCAAGAACGGTTTTCTGAACCGGACCCCCAAAGGCCGGGTAGTAACTGACTTTGCCTATGCACATCTCGGCCGCAAGAAATAGTTGTTGTAATTATGTATAAATTGTTTATAATATAAGATATGCGAAGCATATCTTAACGAGGAAAAATGTGTAACATTTTTTCGAGTCTATTTGTATAAGTTTTTATAACGTAAATATGCGTAGCATATCTTAACGAGGGAAAATGTGTAACATTTTCTCGAGTCTACTTGTAAAGGTTTTTATAACGTAAATATGCGTAGCATATCTTAACGAGAGAAAATGTGTAACATTTTTTCGAGGCTGAAGATAAATGGAAAGGAAGTTCCGTATATGTCATCCAAAAATACCACACAGGTAATCATAGCCGGGAAAATTTATACGCTCAGCGGCTATGAGAGCGAGGAGTACCTGCAGCGTGTTGCAACATACCTGAATGCTAAGATTTCAGAGCTTAAAAATATGGACGGGTACGTCAGACTTTCCCCGGATCTCAGAAATATTCTGCTGAACCTGAATACGGCAGACGATTATTTTAAGATGAAAAAAAAGGTGGAGGAGCTGGAACGTGAGCTCTCTGAAAAGGATAAAGAGCTATATGATTTTAAACATGAACTGATCACAGCGCAGATCAAGCTGGAGAATGCAGAGAAGGAAGCACAGCTGCTTCAGGAAAAAAATGCTCAGTTACAGAAAGAGAATATTCAGCTGGATACCCGGCTGAAAAATCAGAATAAACATTAAGCGTCCGGCTGCAATTATTTGCATATACTTTTGTTTCAAGGAAAAAGAAGGTATGGAGATGTTGCAGTCGTTTTTCATATTAAAAGTGTTAGAAGTGACATCTGGGAGAAAGGAAAAGGGCCGTTGCAGAATGGATGGATTCGCTGTTTTACAGCAGCCCTGATATGAGAGATTATGGTTGAATTATTGGCGCCGGCTGGTTCTTATGAGGGGCTTTGCGCTGCGATAAATGCGGGTGCAGATGCGGTATATATTGGAGGCACGATGTTTGGCGCCAGAGCATACGCGGAGAATCCGGAGGAAGAACTTCTGGTGCAGGGAATTGATTACTGTCACCTTCATGGCCGGAAACTTTATATGACCGTGAATACCCTTTTAAAAGAAGAGGAGCTTGAATATAAACTGTATGACTATCTGCTGCCGTATTACAAGGCTGGTCTGGACGGCGTGATTGTGCAGGATTTTGGTGTAGCTCACTTTCTCAAGGAATATTTTCCGGGGTTGGACCTTCATGCCAGTACGCAGATGACTGTGACCGGTGTGAACGGCGCACAGCTTTTAAAAGAGGCCGGTTTTACGAGAGTAGTACCTGCAAGAGAGCTTTCTCTTGATGAAATAAAGAGAATTGTAAACGAGACCGGGCTGGAGGTTGAGACATTTATCCATGGTGCAATGTGCTATTCCTATTCGGGCCAGTGTCTGATGAGCAGCATGATCGGAGGACGCAGCGGAAACAGAGGCCGATGTGCACAGCCGTGCCGGCTTCCGTATCGCGTCATAGGAAACGGAGATCACACGGGCCTTTCGGCAGCAGAGCAGTCCCGTAACAGTCGGAACCTGAAAAATGAGGAAAAACGGGAGCAGCCACTGTATGCACTCAGCATGAAAGATATGTGTACGGTTGACCTGCTTCCGGAGCTGCTTGCCGCCGGAATTTCATCCCTGAAAATAGAAGGACGTATGAAACGTCCGGAATATGCGGCCGGTGTCGTGCATATTTACCGCAAATATATTGATCTGTGTCAGGAACAGGGTGGCAGGAATTTCCGTGTATCAAAAGAAGACAGAGAAATTCTTCTGGATTTGTATAACCGTGGGGGATTCTCACAGGGGTATTATCATTTGCACAACGGCAAGTCCATGATGGCACTGTCACGTCCGAATCATCAGGGGACACAGGCAGCCAAAATAAAAAATACCAATAAAAATACGTTGTCGGCAATCGCTTCTGAGGCATTGCACAAGGGCGATATTCTGGAACTTCCGGATGGCAGAGAGCTGACGCTGGCTGCGGATGCGGCTGAAGGCATTTTGTTTCAGGTAAAGCGGACAGGAGCTTCTATAAAACCAGGAAGTATTCTATACCGGACAAAAAATGAAAAATTGTTGCAGGAACTGTCTGATGCATATATAAAAAGAGATAATAAAGAAAAAATTAAGGGTGAATTAAGGATTTTTGAGAATTCACCTGCTATACTAAAGGTAGAAATTGGGCATTTTTCCGTTACAGTTTGCGCAAAGATTGCAGAACCGGCTACGAATCAGCAGACTACACCGGAGCAAGTGCGAAAGCAGATGATGAAAACAGGAAATACTCCATTTGTGTTTGATTCTCTTGATATCCGGATGGAAGAAGGCCTGTTTGTGGCTGTCCGGGCACTAAATGAGCTGAGAAGAGAAGGGCTGTCGCAGCTGCAGGAGCAGATGACAGCGTCAGCGCGGCGTGAAGCGCCGGACCGTGGACTGCAAAATGTGAATTTCTCAGAAGAGAAAGAAATATCCAGCAGAACAATTACTGTCTCGGAAGAGACCGGCTTTGCGCTGAATATCTCTATTATGAGCCATGCACACTTGATGGCAGTTCTTGAGACAGCCCAGAAGCTTACAGTGCATACGCTTTATCTTGATACTGCGCTTTTCGGAAATGAGGCGGAACTGCATACAGCCTTTGCGGGCCTCTCAGAGATGATTCAGTCTGTAAAGTCAGCTGGTATCCGATGTTTTCTGAATTGTCCTCCTGTTTTTCGGCATCGGGAGCGTTCATTTTTTGAACATCCGGTGATGCGCAGGCTGATGGCAATGCTGGATGGATTTCTTGTTCATACGATAGATGAACTGTCTTATTTCAGAGCCTACATCAGGGATACTCATTGTGAGGCAGTGCTTGTTTCCGATTACAATCTGTACGCCTGCAACCGACGGGCAGAAGCATTTCTGCATACATACGGTGTTGAGAGAACCGTGATGTCCCCGGAACTCAATGTCCGGGAACTAAAGCAGTCCGGAAGCGCGGGCCGGGAGCTCATTGTATACGGGTATCAGCCACTGATGCAATCAGCGCAGTGTGTGCAGAAAAACATATTCGGCTGCACAAAAAGGCCAGGCCTTCTTTTTCTGGAAGATCGAAAAAAGATGCGTTTTCCTGTGCAAAACCGCTGTGCATTCTGCTGTAATACGATTTACAACAGCGTCCCGCTCCAGCTTGGCGGGTACCGCAAGGAGATAGAGGAATTGTCTGTGGCCTTTGTCCGGTTATCTTTTACTATTGAATCGGCGGATGAGACAAAGCAGATTTTAAAGCAGTATCACAGACTGCTGTTTTCCGATAATGTTATATGTGATGACATGCCAGGCGGTACGCGCGGACACTTTAAAAGGGGAGTAGAGTAATATATGACGAATCTTATCATTCAGGTTTCCAAATATCTTATTATTATTCTGATGGCCCTGTATACATTCCAAAGCTATACAGTATTTCACAAAAAGGATGATGAGGCCAGAGAATACCTTTTTATGCGGCAGAATATGCTCATGTTTATGATGCATTTTGTGGCATTTATGGTATTGTTCCTGAATATCTCGGAGACAACGGTGCTTCTTTTTTATGGCGCGCAGGTCATTTATCTGGCAGCGGTCCTGGTGCTGTTCAAAAACCTTTATCCGCTCGCATCAAGGCTCCTGATCAATAATATGTGTATGCTGCTCTGTGTGGGATTTATTATGATTACGAGATTGTCCTATGATCAGAGCATCAAGCAGTTTAAGATCGCCGTTTTTGCTACCATAGTTGCGCTTCTGATTCCGGTTATTATACGAAAGCTGCGGTTTATTACAAAAATGTACTGGCTGTATACGCTGGTAGGTATCGGATTGCTTGCTCTTGTGGCCATTGCCGCACGTTCCACCTATGGAGCCAAATTGTCCTTTACCATAGGCGGGATTTCGATTCAGCCGTCGGAATTTGTCAAGATTATTTATGTATTTGCGATTGCAGGACTATTGACCCATGCCAGGGACTTCAGACGGATTGTGATTGCAACAGGGCTTGCGGCGCTCCATGTTCTGATTCTGGTTATCTCAAAAGATCTGGGAAGTGCATTAATCTTTTTTATCACATACCTGGTGATGCTGTTTGTTTCTACGAAAAATCCATTCTATGTACTGGCTGGCATTTTGTCCGGGTCAGTGGCAGCGGTCGGCGCTTATTTTCTTTTTAACCATGTGCGTGTCCGCGTTGAGGCATGGCAGGATCCGTTTAAAGACTATCAGGGTGGCGGTTATCAGATTTGTCAGTCCCTGTTTGCGATCAGCGCCGGAGGGTGGTTTGGTACCGGACTTGGCCAGGGATCGCCGGGAGCGATTCCGTTTGTGGAACAGGATATGATGTTCTCCGCGATTTCAGAGGAGCTTGGAAGCATTTTCAGCATTTGTCTGATTCTCGTGTGTATGAGCTGTTTTATTATGTTTGTAAATATATCCATGCAGCTCACGAACCGCTTTTACCGTTTGGTTGCAGTCGGTCTGGGATCGACCTATGCCGCTCAGGTATTCCTGACTGTCGGCGGCGGAATCAAGCTGATTCCACTGACCGGTGTGACGTTTCCACTCGTCAGCTATGGCGGCAGTTCCGTACTCAGCACACTAATTATGTTTTCAATTGTCCAGGGACTGTATATGCTTCAGAGGGATGAAGAAGTGAAGAGCGAGCAGAAGCGCCTGTTGCAGGAACAGCAGCTTTATCACCAGCAAAATGGCGGCTATTATAGCGCGTATGGTGAAAACGTATCCTATACAGGCGAATATGCTGAAACAGAATATGAAGCTCAGAATGTATCATATGACAGATATGGAGGAAACAATTATGGAAGGGCACAGGGACCATACAGACAGAACCAATACGAAGACCCGCAGAGCGCGTATGGACGACAGAACCCCGGAAGAAAGCAGAAGGCGTACGAAGACGGCAGATATGGCAGGGCGGAAAACGCGTACGCGGATGGCGGATACGGAGGAAGGCGTGATGCATTCCAAAGGGAAGGTTACACAGGAACGCAGAACACGTACGCGGACAGTGGATACACAGGAAGACCAAAAGCGTACGAAGATGACGGATACACAGGAAGGACGAAAGCGTTCCAAGACAATGGATACACAGGAAAACCGGAAGCATTCCAAGAAGGCGGATATGCAGAAACGTGGGACGAGTTCGAATACGACGGATACGATGGACCGTACAGATGAAACAGAAAAGGCGCCCAGTGGAAAGAAGATACCGCTCAGAGTAAAGGAAGTTTATTTTGAGCAGGAGCCTGAACCGGTAACGGGAAAGGGACGAAATACGGAGCTCGGTATTGTGACGTATACCTTTGTCTTTCTTTTCTTACTGATGATCGGATATCTTTCGTATTTGAATATTTTCAAGGCTGAGGAACTGAATTCAAGTTCTTATAACACAAAACAGGATGCCAATATAGACAAATATATTCGTGGTTCTATTTTGTCTTCAGACGCAAGCGTTCTGGCAAAAACCGAGGTTTCAGAAAGCGGAGAGGAAACGCGCGTATATCCGTATGCCAATGTTTTTTCGCATGTGATAGGATATTCCTCAAATGGAAAGTCCGGCCTGGAAGCAAGCTGTAATTCTGATTTGCTGTCGTGTCATGCTTCTGTGCTGACACAACTTAAGGATGGTTCGAAAAATGAAAAAATGCGCGGCGATTCTGTAGTTGTTACTCTGAATGCAGCATTACAGAATGCGGCTTATGAAGCGCTTGGTTCTTATAATGGTGCAGTGGTTGCCCTGGAACCTGATACGGGCAGAATTCTCGTTATGGTTTCCAAACCTGATTTTGATCCGAACGCCATTGCACAGATATGGGAAAGCCTTATCACAGACAATTCCAGCAGCGTACTCCTGAACAGGGCAACGCAGGGCCTGTATCCGCCCGGCTCCACCTTTAAAATTCTTACAACACTGGCGTATATGCGGCAGAAACCGGGAGAATTTCATAACTTTCAGTATGATTGTACTTCCAAAATCACGGTAGACAATGTTACGATCAACTGCAATAACAGCAAGGTTCATGGCTCAGAAGATCTGAAGAGTGCTTTTGCACATTCGTGTAATACTGCTTTTGCGTCAATTGGAATGGATTTGGATAACGCGGACTTCCGCTCACTCTGTGAGGAATTTTTATTCAACCGTACGCTTCCTGCCCCTATGCAGCACAGTACCTCGCAGTTTAATCTTGATGCAAATGATTCTTACGGAGATCAGATGACGACAGCAATCGGACAGGGAGAAACGCTTGTGACACCGCTTCACATGGCGCTTTTAACTGCAACAGTTGCAAATGGCGGAATTATGATGCGTCCTTACTTTGTTGACCGGATCGAGACGTATGACGGCGACACAGTATCAAAGACAAGCCCTTCCAAATACAAACGGCTTATGACGACAGAAGAAGCCAGGCTTCTGACAGAATATATGCAGGAGACAGTAAAAGACGGAACCGCCACCTCACTTGGCTGGTACAATTTTTCCGTGGCTGGTAAAACCGGTTCCGCAGAATATGTTTCAAATGGTGTCGAAGGTACACATTCCTGGTTTGTAGGCTTTTCCAATGTGGAAAACCCGGATTTGGTTGTTGCTGTGATTGCAGAAAACGGAGGAACCGGAAGCGAGACAGAAGTTCCGATCGCAGCTAAAATATTCGAAACGTATTACAATATTTTCGGATATTAATCCAGCGGATTTATTTTCTGTTGCGTGATCTGCGAAAAAGAGTTATACTGTTTGCAGTCATTTGTGGCACAACGCAAACAGGAGGGATTGCAATGATTGAGGCAACAAGCTGTGGCGGTGTGGTGATATTCAGGGGGAAGATACTTGTTTTGTACAAGAGTTATAAAAACAAGTATGAAGGCTGGGTGCTGCCGAAGGGTACGGTGGAGGAAGGCGAAGAGTTCCAGGAGACGGCTGCCAGGGAAGTATTGGAGGAGACTGGCGTTCGGGCTTCCATCATTAAATATATCGGCAAGAGTCAG
>CAOJHI010000017.1 GCA_948436005.1 uncultured Lachnospiraceae bacterium | reverse complement strand
GAAGGACTGGCGGGAGACAGTATCATTTCTGCATGAGCTGTATAAAGAGGGGCTTCTTTATGAGGAATCTGTGACAATGAGCTATGCAGAGCTGCAAAGCCTTGGGAGAAGCGGGGAGGAAGCCCGCGTGGGGGCAAGCATCGGCTGGTCTGCAAATGAAATATTCGGAGCCGGGCGGGAGCAGCAGTATGCAGTCATGGAACAGCCGGCAGCCAGGGAAGGAACCGTGGGGATCTATGACAGCCAGGTGTATGACGGACTGACCTACGAAAATCACTGTGCCCAAATTTCATCATCCTGCAAAAATCCGGAGACAGCAATGCGGTTCCTGAATTTATTTTACCGTGAGGAGTATTCCGTCCAGGCTTATTATGGAAGCTTTGAGACAGGGGTGAAAAGGGAAGGAGACGGTACTTATACGGTATTGACGCCTGAGCCTTATGGAGATGAGGAGTGGCAGCGGATTAACAGTATGGTCGATACCGGTCTTTACTATTTTTCAGAAGACCTGGAGAGCAGAATCCGGCCGCCGGAATCCATTGCAGGTATTTTGGAAAAAGAAAAGCGGCTGAGGAAGACAGTCGGAGCAGCAGACGGCAGCGCTCTGGCCCGAAGCCGTATGAAAGAGGAGGATTTGATTACCGCAGGGCGAATTCTCGACAGTCTGGAAAACATTTCATTGAAGGCACTGGTAAATTTTCTGATGCAGGGTGTAACAGATGAATCATGGGAAGCATTTCAGGATAAACTGTATGCTGCAGATATGGAAACAATGATTTCTATTTACAGGAGCACAGGAGAATAGAGGGCTTCGTATCTTTCAAAATCAAAATTTGAAGGGTACGAAGCCTTTTTATGCGCAGAAGAAAAGGAAACTTTTTTGTTCAATTTGTAAAAATGACGGTTGAAAAAGAAAATTTACCGAAAGGAGCAGTCAAAACAGCGAGAATACCTTGAAAAATTGAAACAAATCCTGATGATTTACACAATGAAATCCAGGTGGTAAAGTTCGGATGTCGGCAAGGCAATGGCCTGTCGGTGCAAAATGAAACAAAGGCAACAAACCTCATGAAGATAGGAAAGGTACTTGCATATGACAGAACAGATTTTGGAGATGAAGGGGATTCACAAATATTTCCCGGGTGTGCATGCGCTGAATGATTGTCATTTTGAATTAGGCGCCGGAGAAGTACACGCACTGATCGGAGAAAACGGCGCAGGGAAATCGACTCTGATGAAAATCCTCTCAGGTGTGTACACGAAGGACGAAGGGCTGATCCTTCTGGATGGAGAAGAGATCAATATTGGCAGTACGCTGGAAGCCCAGCATCTTGGCATCAGTATTATTCATCAGGAAATCAACCTGATGCAGGATCTGACCGTTGCAGAAAATATTTATATTGGAAGAGAGTTCCTGAAAGGCTTTGTACTGAATCAGAACGAGCAGGACAGAAGGACAAATGAACTTCTGGATTCTCTGCATCTGTCGGACATCCGGGCTAATACGAAAGTAAGCACGCTGACCGTGGCAAAGCAGCAGATGGTTGAGATTGCAAAGGCGTTATCGTTTCAGAATACAAGAATTCTGATTATGGATGAGCCTACTGCAGCTCTGACGGAGTCGGAGATTGAAGATCTGTTTTCTTTTATACGGATGCTGAAAGCAAAACGTGTGGGCATTGTGTATATTTCCCACAGAATGGAAGAACTGAAAGTGATCTGTGACCGCGTGACAGTCATGCGTGACGGACAGTATGTGGGAACCAGGGACATGGCGGATGTCAGTATTTCTGAAATTATTCAGATGATGGTTGGCAGGGTAATTTATACAGAACCGAAAACTTCTTCTGCAGTACAACTGGATGCTCCGGTAGTGCTGGAAGTAAAAAATCTGAACTCCCGAGATGTAAAAAATGTGAGCTTTCAACTGCATAAGGGAGAGATTCTTGGCCTTGCCGGCCTGATGGGGGCAGGACGCACTGAGACAGCAAGGCTGATCTGCGGTGCAGATCCAATGGACAGCGGAGAAATCTATATAAAAAGAAAAAAAGCAGCAATCAGGACGCCGTACGATGCAGTGCAGGAGGGGATCGGGTATCTGTCTGAGGATCGGAAACTGTTTGGCCTGTGCCTGGGACTGTCCGTTGGCGACAATATCGCATTGCCGAACCTGGAAACACACAGAAGAGGGTTTGTAATTGACGATGCAAAGATACGAAGGACAGCAGACAAATATATCCGGAAAATCGGAATTAAAACACCGGGCTTTTACACACCTGCCCGCAGCCTTTCCGGGGGAAACCAGCAGAAAGTAGTGCTTGCAAAATGGCTGGAGCGGGACTGTGACATCCTGATTTTTGA
Organism: uncultured Lachnospiraceae bacterium; assembly: GCA_948436005.1. GTDB lineage: Bacteria > Bacillota > Clostridia > Lachnospirales > Lachnospiraceae > Choladousia. The sequence continues at coordinate 20,059 of CAOJHI010000017.1, read as the reverse complement.
CGAGCCGACCAGAGGGATCGATGTGGGAGCAAAAAGCGAGATCTATAAACTGATGCAGGAACTGGTAAAGAACGGAAAGTCCATTATCATGATCTCTTCGGAAATGCCGGAGCTGCTGCGTATGTCTGACCGGATTGTGGTGATGTGTGAGGGAAGGGCAACGGGCGAGCTCAGTATAGAGGAAGCGACGCAGGAAAATATTATGGAACTGGCAACAAAGACGATGGAGGGAGAAATGAAATGAAAACAAAAAAATTGAATATGCAAAAGATACTGGCGCCTGCCGCACTGGTCATCCTGTATGTATTTTTCTCAATTACCGGCAGAAACTTTTTCGGGATGGACGGGCTCAGGCAGATTCTCCAGTCCTGTTATTACATAGGCTACATGGCATTTGGCGTAACGTTTGTCATTATTACAGGTGGTATTGATTTATCCCTTGGCTCTTTGATGCTCTGTTCTGCCCTGGTTGGATGTTGTGCGTACAGTGCCTGGGGATGGCCGCTTTGGCTGGCGTTGATTCTGATTCTGGTGATTGGCGGGCTGTTCGGCCTGTTCAACGGTTTTATGGTAGCAAAATTAAAGCTGCCGCCTTTTATCGCAACGCTGGGCACACAAATGATTACGCTTGGATTTGGCTCCATTATTTCAAAGGTAAGAACTATGTATTTTCCATCCGTAGGCTCTGTTGACGAGTGGTTCCGTTCTGTCTTTTACATTCACGGGCAGTTCCCGACCGGAGTGCTCTGGCTGTTAGGCGCGTTTGCAGTGGGATGGTTCCTGCTGAATAAAACGCGGTTTGGAAGATACGTTTTTGCAATCGGCTCAAACGAGGAAGCAGCAAGGCTTTCCGGTGTGAAGGTTGACCGGTATAAAATCGCAGTTTATGTGGTCTGTGGCCTATTTGTAGCAATGGCCGGTATTTTCTATGGGGCAGCTTACACAACAGTTCTGCCCGGAAAAGGAAATGGCGAGGAAGTAAATGGTATTGCGGCCGTAGTAATCGGAGGTACTTCGATGGCCGGCGGTTCTGGGAGCATTTTCGGCACGCTAATCGGTGTACTGATTATGGCAACGCTGAAAAAAGGTCTGGCTTCTGTAGGGCTTCAGGCGCACTGGCAGACATTTTTTACCGGGTTTGTGGTAATCGGAGCCGTATTGCTTGATATTGTGCGCAACAATGCCGCATTGAAATCTGCGAAAAAGCAGGTGCAGTAATTCTTGTTAATTTGCCCTTTGTGGCAAAAAATATATTAATCTAAGGAGGTTTTTCTTATGAAGAGAAAACTTGCAATGGCAGCACTGGCACTTGTGTCTGTGTTGGGGGCAATCCCGGTAATGGCAGCAGAAGACCCGCTGTACATTTCGGTGATTTCAAAAGGGGAACAGCATGCATTCTGGCAGGCAGTCAGAACAGGGTGCGAAGCTGCAGCGGAGGACTACGGCGTTGATATGTTCTATTACGGGCCGCCTTCTGAATCAGACATCGCGCTCCAGGTGGAGGCGCTGAACACAGAAATTCAGAAAGCACCGGATGCAATCGCACTGGCAGCACTTTCTACAGAGTCCGTTATGGCGCAGATTCAGGAATGCCTGGACGGAGGCATCCCGATTATCGGATTTGATTCCGGCGTACCGAATGCTCCGGAAGGAGCCATCTATGCGACAGCGTCAACAGACAATCAGAATGCAGCGGCTCTTGCAGCAGAAAAGATGATGGAAGAGGAAAGTTTTGTGGAGCTGGTGAAAAATGCGGCTGCAGATGCGCCTGTTGTGATCGGTGTGCTGTCCCAGGATGCAACCGGAGAGTCCAATGTAAACCGTACCACCGGTTTTGTAAACAAAATGGTGGAGCTGGTATCGGAATATCAGGAGGTTTCTGTAACAGGGCACGAACTCTGGCTGGCAGAAAAAGAAGGGGCCCCGGTTGTAATTAATGTGGAAATCCCGGCAACACCGGAAGTGACAGACATTACAAACGCAGCAAACGCGCTGCTTAATACAAAAGGTATTTCTGCTATTTTCTGCTCCAATGAAGGTACCGTATCAGGACTTCTTGCAGCAACCTCTTCCGGCGCAGATCTGGAGGACGGCGCAGCCTACGGCGATCTTGTGGTAGCTGGCTTTGATGCAGGCGCTCCGCAGAAAAATGCAGTACGCAATGGCTGGTTTATCGGTTCTGTGACACAGGATCCGTACAGAATCGGATATCTGTCCATCGAACTGGCTGTAAAAGCAGCAAACGGTGAGGAAGTAGAGGATGTGGATACGGGCGCTCAGTGGTACACGGCTGAAAACATTGACGATCCGGACATCGCAATGCTGGTTTATGATTAATGCAATCGATTTGTTTTACTGATAACTTCTACGATTACTGAAAATTTTATTATTAGATAAAAAAGAGAGGAAATAACTATGAAAAAGAAAAATTTACTTACTGCTATGTGTGTATTATCTGTAAGCGCAATGGCGTGCGCGGCTCCGGTAATGGCAGCGGAAGAGGAAGCTCCGGCTCCGCAGATTGTTGATGCAGAGGTTATTACTTACACGACAGACGAGGCTCTTTCTGTTGCAGGTGTGCGGATTGAGTATGATCAGGATATCACAAGCGGCGCATACGGACCGGACAGCTATTATGTAAATGGATATGAAAACACAGCTGTATACGTAAGTGCGAGCGGTGAATTTAAGGATGCGGCAAAAACAGGAAAATATGTTTTTGTAGAGTTCCAGCTGTCAGATGTTCCGGGTTACTACAACGGAAAAGTAAATTTCTGGACAACAGACAATACCTACACAGACATGACGCTGGATGTTTTCTGCCAGGCAGATAACTGCTGGTTTAAGACAACGGATACGATTCACTTTGAGGCAGAGGATTATATTCCAGGCGCAGTGACGAGTGAAGGCGGCGTAGAGACAAGATATCAGCTCTATGTTCCGGAAGGCTATGAGACAGCAGATGAAAACCTGGAAAAGCTTCCTCTGGTAATCTGGCTGCATGGCGGCGGAGAGAGCGGAACAGACAATTATGAGCAGATGGTAGGAAACAGAGGTGCTCTGAACTTCTCATCCAAAGAAGCACAGGCAGAGCATCCGTGCTTTGTACTTGCACCGCAGACAGACATCGGCTGGGAAGGCGACGCACTTGTAAATATCAACACAATGGTACTTGACCTGATCGCAAACTACAATGTAGACGCTTCCCGGATTTACTGTTCCGGTCCGTCCATGGGCGGTATGGGAACGCGCAGACTGGCTCAGGCATACCCGACCATGCTGGCAGCAGCTGTCCCGATTGCAAACAACGGATTTGATGATCTCGGACAGGGTGAAAACCCGGAAGACCTCACCGCATATGAAGGACTGCCGATGGTATACGTAACTGCAGCAGATGACCCGGTATTCTTTAGCAAGGTTGAAGGCCGTACAGAGGAAGAGGCGTCTATAGAGGGTCAGATGCAGCTTGCCATGGCTGGTTTCGAGGCGCTTGGTATGACCGTATCCTCGAGCATAGGCGACGACGCGCTGAACGGATATCTCCGCGGAGAACTGGCGGCAATGGAGATGAAAGAGGCGCTTGACGCAGCGGCAGAAAAAGGCGCTGACAAGATCTTTGTTACTTATCTGAGCGGCACAGTTGTTCCGGCTCCGCATTCCTCCTGGATGCCGGCAACTGCAAATACGGCGCTTCATGACTGGATGTTCGCACAGGTAAACGACGCTCCATATGAGGGCTAATTGAAATAATATTATAAAATAGTATAAAGAGCTGTTGTAAAATCAGAGTTTTTCCATAATAACAAGAATCCGTTTTGAAAGAGAGGTTTAGAATATGAAGAAAAATGCTATGGCAACAGCGGTGGCATTGATCCTGGGTATGGGATTGTCAATGAATGTTTCAGCAGCACAGATTGTGTCGCAATCCTTTCACCCGGATGCAATAGTCGACACGTCAGAAAATTTGTATGCATCTGCATTTTATGGTTTATGTGAAAGAGAACTGGAAGTAAACGGAACAACCCGTTATATCAGTATCTATACTCCGGAAAATTATGAACCGTGCTGTGAAATGCTGCTTGTATTTGTTCCAAACGGAAAAACAGCGGAAGAGTTTGCAAATGAGTGCGGATGGCCTGCTCTGGCAGAGAAGTACAATTTTGGTATTACCTTCTATCAGCCGGCAGACGGAGCGTGGGATATAGAAAATCCACAGAATGAGATTGATTATTATATTACAGCGGCAGGAGTGGTAGGCCAAAGAGAAATTATCGACTCTTCCGAGGCGGCTCTTTACATTACGGGATATGGAGAGGGCGCAACAATTGCCCAGGATATCGCCCTGAACTATTCTTCCATGTTTGCGGGAGCGATGTTTATGGGCGGGGAAAATGCAATACCTGCCTCTTATGTAGAAGAGACCGGAAACAAGCTGAGTTATCCGTTTGCAATTAACAGCGATTTTAGTTTACAGCTAGAAGGTTCTGTCAACAAAGATGTACCTCTTCCTGTCTGGATTGTAAATGACGGCGAGGAAAACGAAGTACTGACAGATTACTGGAAAACAGCAAATCAGGTAGTAGATGAAGGACTGTCCAACGAATACGCGAGAATTTATAATGAAGATGCATCCACGAAGGATCAGACAATAAATAATCGCCCGTACAGCCGTGTATGGATCAGCAATATTGAAAACGCAGCGGAATATTTTGACGCTGATTTCGAAGAATTTGCATGGACAAACTTTTTCACGAAGATTCGCCGTTTTACATCAGAAGCGAATGGAGCGCTTCGTGCAGCCGTAACTCCGGAAAGTATTGGTGCGGTCCGCTACGATATTGACGTGCAGGGAGACAAACGTTTCTGGTATGCTTACGCGCCGAGCGGCTATGATGGAAGTGAAGCTCTCCCGCTTGTACTTTGCTGTCCGGGACATTCCATCGCGGCACGTCTCTTTATAGAGCAGACAGAGTGGTGGAGAGTTGCGGAAGAAAGAAATATCCTGATTGCATTTTGCCAGGGAGGCCGCTGTGCAAATCACGGTTTATCAGGATGTACTGCATGGCAGTCATCGAAGGAAGGCCTTGAGTATGAGATGGATTATTTCAATCAGGTAATTACAGGAATGAGTGAGAACTACAAGGTGGATAAGGGACGTATCTACATTACCGGACATTCCAACGGAGGTATGATGACCGGTACGATGGCAAGATATTGTCCGGAACTGTTTGCAGGCGCCGCAAATATAGGCGGAATGTTTGGGGCAGAAGAAAATGCAGGAACCGGCGAGTATTTGATTCCATATATTGGAATTGCGGGCCAGTATGATCTGGGAAACCAGGGAAGTTATGAAGAAGGGACAGGCAGCTATGCGGATATCCTGATGCGCCTGGAACGAAACGGTATGTCTGACGCAGCGGTTGAAGTAAATGAAACCGGCGGCTACATGCTGGCAAGTTACAGGGGATCGAATTTGCAGATTCCGCTTGTTCAGTATCTGCGCATGAACAATTTCCATCATTCCTATACCCCGCAATATGCAAGATACGTATGGGATGAAGTATTCAGCAACTATTCACGTGGTGAGGATGGAACGCTGTATTATCGCGGAACACCTGTAACTATGGAATAAAGGTCTGTTGCATCTTCTTATACAAAATTAGAAATTTGCAAAATTTATACTTTGACAAAATGACTGAATCCATTTATAATGATGCAGTCGAGTGGCGAAAAGCGTAAATCCAGATTCTGGGTTTGCGCTTTTTTAGTTGTCCGCGATGTAAAATAAGGTTATGGCAGCTTTCCGAAAAAGTCTCCGGGAATCAGAAATGGAGGAAAATTGAGTAAAGAAAGAGAAACAAATAAGATGGGAACCGTTGCGGTTTCCAGGGTAATGCTGAATATGGGAATACCGATGATTCTGTCCATGGTATTGCAGGCATGTTACAATATTGTGGACAGTATGTTCGTGGCGAGGATTCCGGATTCTGAGGCGGTCGCAAACATGGGAGAGTATGCGGTCAATGCGCTGACGCTGGCTTTTCCGGTGCAGATGCTGATTGTGGCATTTGGAATCGGAACAGGGGTAGGTGTGAATGCACTGCTTGCCAAAAGTCTGGGGCAGCGGGACGAAGAAAAGGTGGCAAAGGTGGCAGGAAACGGCGTGTCGCTGGCGCTGATCATCTATGCGGCATTTTTGCTGTTTGGCCTGTGTGGAGTGAAAGCTTATATTGGAAGCCAGACAAAGAATGAGATTATTCTGGGGATGGGAATTGACTATCTTTCGATCTGCTGTGTTGTTTCCTTTGGCATTGTGATGTTTTCCATTTATGAGAAACTGCTGCAGTCAACCGGAAAAACGGTATATTCCACGATTGCCCAGGTGACGGGAGCTGTGGTCAATATCATTTTTGATCCGATTATGATTTTCGGATACTTTGGACTTCCGGAACTGGGAATCCGCGGCGCGGCGTACGCAACGGTGTTGGGCCAGATTGCTTCCATGGTGCTTGCGATGTATTTTCATTATAAGAAAAATACAGAAGTAAAATCAGGAAGGAAATATTTGAAGCTGCAGGGGAATATTGTAAAAGAGATCTATGTGATCGGACTTCCGGCGATTATCATGCAGGCCCTGATGTCTTTTATGACCTATGGCGTCAATCTTATTTTTGGCACGGTATCTCAGGCTGCTGTCACGGCATATGGTATTTTCTATAAGATTCAGCAGTTTATTTTCTTTGCCGGATTTGGACTGCGGGATGCGATTACGCCGATTGTGTCCTTCAATTATGGAATGGGGGATCAGAAGCGTGTAAAACAGGGTATTTTCTACGGTCTTTTGTATGTTGAAATCATTATGCTGGTCGGTCTGATTGGGCTGGAAGTGTTTGCGGGACCGCTGGTCGGATTGTTTGCGATGTCAAAAGAGACCGAAGAGCTTTGTATTCTGGCATCGAAAATCATTGCGACGGGCTTTTTGTTTGCAGGAGCAAATATTGCGATTCAGGGTGTGTTTCAGGCGCTGGGTTGTGGTCTGGATTCTCTGGTGGTATCTATGCTTCGGCTGTGCGTCGTTGTTTTGCCGTCTGCATGGCTGTTTGCCGGACTTAACAATGCGTCCTTTATGATCTGGTGGGCATTCCCGATTGCAGAACTTGTAGCATTTTTGGTAGCAGTTATTCTTCTGATGCGGGCAAACAGCAAAATTATAAAAGGAATGAGGCGGCCTGCTGTTTAAGCACTGTTTCAAAAATACTGCCGAATTTCCCCGGTCGTAAATCCTGTTGTTTTCTTAAAAACACGGTAAAAATACGGAAGGCTGGAAAACCCTGTGGCGATGCTGATTTCGCGCAGGGTTTTTTCGCTGTCCGCCATCATGGACACGGCTCTGCGGATGCGCAGGTCGGTGAGCAGCTCGACAAAAGTCAGATCCTTTTCCTGCTTGAAGAGTCTGCTGAGATAGAAAGGGCTGATACCAATCTGCTCGGCTACGTCGTCGAGGGAGATGTTTTTACTGTAATTTTCATTGAGATAGAGCAGTGCTTTTTTGATGTACATGCTTTCTTCTTTTTCCTGGCTGTCGGCGAACGTATTTGTCCGGTCAAGAAGCCAGGAGAGCAGTTCACGGCCGTCTTTGATGCTGTAAAAGTTCTCCCACATCAGCCAACCGGTTTTTTCGTAGGAGCGGTAACGGAAGGTCAGCTCCTCCAGGCGCAACAGGAAAAGGATGGCCTGTGCTTTTAAATATTCAAAATCCGAATCCGGATGGCTCAGCTCTTCAAGGACAGACTGTTCGACGAGCGCGAGCGCATCGGCTTTTTTATTTTTCTGAAACAGAGCCATCACCTTCTGTGGCAGACTCTGAAGGGCGCAGGACTTCACTTCTTTCGGAAGATACTGAAAATGCGAAATACCGGGACGTTTTCGTTCCAGCAAAGCAAGCCGCGCCTCCTGCAGCGCGTTTGCGTATTGCTCCGGATTGCTCTGAAAACGGCTTACGCCGGTAAAAATCTGATAACCGTTCTTTTTTAATTGCTGATAGGTATATTCGATGGTTTCCCTGATAAAATTTTCGGCCTCTTCCTTTTGTAAAAAGGAATCAGTCATAAGAAATACAATCTGCATGCCGTGATGCTCGGCAGAAAAAAATCTGCAGTACTGGCCAATATATCTGGCGAGCAGGTCAGATATCCGTTTTTGCGCGGGCAGGGCCAAAGCGGCAGTATCGGCCGTTTCCAGGCTGTCAGCAGGAAGAAGCTTCCAGAATGTAAAAATACCGCCGCGTTCCAGGGCGGGCGTTTCTTTTTTCAACAGCTGAAAACAGCGGTCGTCTGTCTGTCCGCACAGGAGGGAGTAAATCCATTTTTCAGCAGCAATGGGGTAGAGGTCACTGGCGGCCTGCCGGTTTTTTTCCTGTTCATCGAGACGGCTGCGTTCTTCGTCGAGCGTGAGGCAGACTTTATGAATGGCGCTGTACAGTTCTTCTTTGCTGCTTGGCTTGAGCAGGTAATCGCTGGCGCCGAGCTTTAATGCTTTCTGTGTGTAGGAAAAATCACTGTAGGAGGAATTGATGATGATTTTCATGTCCACATGCTTCATTTTCAGTATTTCAATGGCATCTAACCCGCTCAGGCCAGGCATATTCACATCCACAATCGCAATATCAGGATGCTCTTTTTCAACGCTGCGTATCAGGCTGTATCCGTCGCAGGCGCTTGGAATCAGCTGGATATGGCTGCCGATTTCGCGGATTTTACTTTCCAGTGCAAGTCGTTCGATCTGTTCATCCTCAGCAATAAGGACGCGGTAAGTTCTGCTCATATCAGTTCCTCCGTTTGATGGTTTATTCCCGCGGGGTATTTGACTTCCGCGGGCAACGGGATTGCAAAAGCGACTCTTGTACCATGCTCTTTTATGCTTGTGATTTCCACAGAAACAAGGTCTCCGAATGTCATGCGAAGCCTCTGATATACATTTCCGAGGCCGATTTTCAGGCCGCTGTCCGTATAACTGTGGATATCGCGCAGAACCTGGATTCTTTTTTCTTCCGGCATCCCCAGGCCATTGTCTTCTACAATCAGCCAGCCTGTGCCGGATTCTTTTTCATACCGGGTTTTGATGGTAATCCGCCCGTTTTCTGTGTACATGCCCACGCCGTGTACGATTGCGTTTTCCACAAGAGGCTGCAGGATAAGTGCCGGGATTTCAACAAAATGAAAAGATTCATCGAGTTCAAACAGAAAGCGGATTCTGTTTCCGAATCGCTTTTCCTGTATTGTCACATAGCGGCCAAGCTCCTCCAGTTCTTTGTACAGCGTGATTTTCTTTCCGGCGTAATCAAGGCTGAAACGGAACATTTTTGCAGCCTGTTCGAGCAGTTGCGCTGTGTTGTCTGCATGTTCCAGGTAAGCGGTGTCGGAGATCATATTCAGTGTATTGAACATGAAATGGGGATTGATCTGCAACTGCAATTCACGCAGATGGGCGCGTTCGAGTTCCTGTGCGATACGGGCGTTTTCCGTGATGATCTCCATCTGCCGTTTTACCTGGAGAATCATGTCATGAAATACTTCTGTGAGTATTCTCAGATCCCGGTCTACTTTTGCAGATACAGAGACGGAAATGTTTTGGCAGATGCCGCCCTTTTTGATCTTTTCTGCTGCCTGTGTCAATGCCTGTACAGGGTCGGATACGGCTCTGGCAAGCTCGTGAATCTGAAACAGAAGAAAAAAGAAGAGAATTCCTGTCATAATCAGAAAAACTGTGAAAAAAGCGCGGGTACGCGTCTGCATTGTCTGGAAAGACTTCTGAATATTGTCAAGCTGCATTTTGCTGATGATGTTGTAGCGGGAGGAGAGTGCCTCAGAGATGGCATAAATCTCCCTGCTGTCAGAATGTACGGTTTCAAAACTGGTATTTTCGTCTTTGTATAATTCCATTGCACGATACAGAGGGCCTGTCCGCGCGCGGATGGCTGCGGCCATATCTGCACAGTCCTGCAGCTCCCGGAATATCCTGAGATCCTGCTCCGAATCCTGAAGTATGGTAAGACAGCTTTCCATGGCATCAAGATTTTGATTTACAATATCAGCAGGAGGTGCGGTTTCTGTTGTCACAAAGCTTTTGATCTGTGACAAAGCTTTTTCGTTTGACTCGAATAATTCATTCAGGAGAACCATTTTGTGAATCACGCGCTGGTACTGTCTGCTGTCTGCCGTATGAATAAGGAAGGTGAACAGCACAGTAATCAGTGTCACGCCAAATAGAAGAACGTAAAAGGCGGATAACCGTTCTTTTGTCGTAGTTTCCTCAGAAATCTTCGTAGTTTTTCTGCGAAATAAAGCAGTCAGGCTTGTGTGTGGCATATGGTATCTCCCTTGTATGATAAGCCAGTACTCCTGAATATAAGTATACAGGATGGGGCTTGGGCTTTCAGGTTGGTTTTCCGAAACAGTTTTCCGGTGTATTACGGTATTTTGTATGTATCAACGTTATCTGCGGTGACAAGCTGAATTTTGGTATACAGATTCCCGGCAGAGGCTGGGTCAGGTGTGTTACTGTTTTGCGTTTCTGTCTGGCCCGTACGATGTCCGGGGTGCGAAGACAGATAACGGACAGCTTCATATCCCATCGCCTGTGCATCCTGAATGATCGTGGCATCGAGAAATCCATTCCGTATGGCCTGCAAAGTGGCGTCAAGATCGTCAAAGCCTATAATTACAAGATCACGCAGGGAAGCAAGACTGTTACCGGCCAGTCCGATATACTGAGTTGTCGAGGCTTCTGCACAGAAAATGGCATTCATGGAAGCGTATGTTTCCGTGAGACAGGCGATACTCTCCATGAGACTGAATTTGTCCTGTTCATTCACACACACTTCGAGAATCTCCGCGCGTCCGGATTCCTCCAAAGCAGCCTGAAATCCCCGGAGCCGTTCTGCCTGGTAAGATTTTTCCATTCCAGTAGCCAGAACCGCAACATGCACATCCCCGTCAATCCTATCCAGGATTTCTTCCGCTGCAAGCCTGCCCGCCTCATAATTATCCGTTCCAATATAACAGCTTCTCCCGCTTTGTGCAGAATCGGTATCAATCAAAACCACCGGTATGCCGTCAGACTCAATCTGGCCAATGATTTCGTTCAGCTTTAAAATATCCGGGTCCCCGACCGTAATCACACCGTCAAGATTCAGATATTCCACTTCCTGCAATAACTGAACCTGCCGCGCCGTGTCCAGAATCGAAAAGCCGCTGATGCGTGTGGAAGTCTGAAATTCCTCATCCGCAAGCCGGATTCCCGCCTTCACTTCCCCCCAGTACCCCTCCTCCGGAGCACACACAATACAGGCATACCTTGGCCGATCTCCCGGTATCCGGGAAACCGGCTCATAAAAGAAGTATAAAGAAAGAATCAACAATACAAAGCTAAAACCAATAAGGAGGGCGACAGATTTTTTCATATCATTTTCACCTCTATTATTTATCGAAAATTAAAAATCTTTCGGGTTTGTCTACTTTCTTGCAAAGACAAACCTTATAACGAAGGGGCAGCTATGAAACTGTGTAACGATTCACGAAATCAGAAGCAGGGAGGTACAGGCATTCCCGGAGTGACTTGTCTGTTCGGAACTCCGGGAATGCCTGTACCTCCCTGCTTCGTCCGCCTCCATCACAATAAATTTACCAAATGCAACCCCCCTTTGTAAAGAAGCCGGAACCGAACTTGTCAAGATATTATATCCTTGGCAAAATAATGCATGGCAAAGAGCAAAGAAAATACAGACTGTTCAAAATCTGAAGCTGTTTTTTTCAAGGTACTTTTTATACTATTTATCTGTAAGCAAAAATACGGGGCTGACGGCCAGGCAGCAGTTTGAGCGACAGGCAGCGCCCGATGCGAAAGGAGAGCGAAACATATGAAACGTACAACAACGATACTTGCAGCGATGACAGCAATGGGCATGCTGTTGGCAGGCAGTTCTGCAATGGCAGCTTCCTATGAGGGTTACACAGAGGAGGAATTTGCAGCCCTGGAGGAGACAACCGTAGTAAAATCAGAGGATTCACCGACCGGCTACTATGTGACATTCCGTTATAAAGATCCGGATGCATCGAGAGTCCGCATCTACGGAGAATGGCGTTTTTCTGATATTGAGAATGCAAGCTATTTTACAAGCCTGAATGCTGCGCCCGAAGAGTGGCAGGACGGATATACGGTATGGAAAACGGATAACTGGCCAACCGCTGAGATGGAAAAAGATGAGGAAACGGGCGTATGGTCCTATACAATTCCGCTTCCGACCGGAACCTGGGCTTACCGCTATTATGTAGACGGAGCGGCAGGCGCAGAGCTGACTGACTATACAGACGCAAAGATGGTTGCGGACCCGGCAAATGTGAACTACCTTGCAGAGGATGAAGATCCGGAAAACCTTGGCGGAGAGCAGGCTCTGACAGCTGTTTACGTTCCGTATGATGAGGAAAAGCAGGCAGCCACCATCCGTCGCGATGAGGAAGCTCCGAGAGACGGAGAAAACGGTACCGTCCTTTTTGAGACAGCAACAACAGAGGGCGGCATCAACACCTCTTATGGTATTTATCTTCCGAACGGTTTTGATGCAGCGCGCGAAGAAGCATATCCGATTCTTGTCCTCTTCCATGGAGGCGGCGGTTACGACGGAAGCTGGCTGACAAACGGACTGGCAAATATTCTGGACAATATGATCGCAGAAGGACGTATGGAGCCCACGATTGTTGTGACGCCGAATGGCTCTGATTTCCCGAGTGATGCCGGATTCCGCTGGAATCGTCCGGAAATCCTTGATTTCATTACAGGAACCGTTCTGCCGCATATGACGGAAGACTACAATGCATCCGCAGAACCGGCGAGACGTGCGTTCGCAGGTCTGTCCATGGGCGGTGCGACTACAGGCTATGCACTGTTCCATAACACAGATGATTTTGATACCTTTATTCTCTTCAGCCCGCCGTTCACAGGCGATGTGGATCCGGATTACGGGAACCCGGCACTGAAAGAAAAGAATATTTTCTTCGGTTATGGCGATTACGATTTCGTAGCAACACGCAGCCTCTACAAGCAGGCAATGGATGCAGACGGAAATCCGGTTCAGCTTTACGACAATAAAAACGAGGGCGCCTGCTGGGAGTACATGTACGGTCTGAACGAAGCTGGTGTAAACTATCGTTCCATGAATTATCCGTATGGACATGACTGGGTACTTTGGAGAAAGCTGATTGTTGATGTATTTGATGATATTCTCTGGAAATAAGACAGAGTATAAAAGAAGCATGATGTGAAAGGGGTCCCTCCGGTTTGGCGGTTTTGGCTGAACCGGAGGGGCTTTTTGTGTTCCCGGAGGGCACTTTGATTGAAAGGCAGAAGGTTTTGTGCTATGCTCAAGAAAGAGAAACGTGCATGGATACCAACAGGGCACTCAGCATGGCTGGTTGGCCCATTGTTTGGCGGAAATAAGTGACATACGATAAATTTGGAAAGGCTGAGTCTGGAAGCCTTATTCCGGAAAGGTACGAAATGCAGGCTGGAATTTTGGAAATAGATGTGCATGGCCTGAATGCAGAGGATGCAATACAGGCCATTGAAAAGAAACTAAGTGGTGCAGGCAGCGGCGTTTATCGTATTCGGGTCATCCACGGTTTTCATGGCGGGACAAAAATCCGCGATGCGATCCAAAGAGAGTTAGGCTATGGCCTGGAGCCGCGGATTCAGCGAATCGTCAGCGGATATAACCAGGGAATTACGGAGCTGGTGCTGCGGGAATACTGAGTACAGAATAGCAGAAAATTTTTGTTGACATTGCCTTAGGATTATGGTTTAATTTTTGTAGAAACGTTTCGACAATAAGGGAATACGATGAAAGAAGATACAATGAAAACGAATCATGTAGTAACAATTAAAGACGTTTCAGAGCATGCCGGAGTGGCTATCTCCACGGTATCCCGTGTACTCAATGGGCTGGATCGCGTCAGTGATGAAACAAGAATAAAAGTTGAGAAGGCTGTAGAAGAGCTGGGGTATGTGAAGAACAGTCTCGCAGCTTCTATGAAGACCGGCAAGTCCCGGATCATCGTTGTTGTTGTTCCGGATATCATTAATGAGTATTATACTGCAGTGGTTCGGGGGGTGGAGGAAATTGCCAGTCAGGAGGATTATTATACCATGCTGTTCTCCTCCAGGGATTCGCACAGGAGAGAGGAGAAGTTGTTTTCCGGAGAACTTGGCAGAGCGATTGACGGAGCGATTATCATTCCGGCTTATGATGAACTGGATTATTACAGAAATATTTCGAAACCTGTGGTGATTATTGACCGTTACGTATCCGGCAGTGATATGCATGCCGTTGTCATAGACAACCATAAAGCCAGTTATCTGCTCACGGAAGAATTGATTTTGGCAGGACATAGAAACATTGCAATTATTTCCGGTGCGCAGGAGTTTAATATTGGAATAGACCGCGTGAAAGGATACCGTGACGCTCTGAAAAATTACGGTATTGAGGTCCGGCCTGAGAATGAAATGATTGGCAACTGGTATCAGGAGCATGGTTATCGGAGCACGCTGGAACTTCTGGAGCGCGAAGATCCGCCCAGCGCAATTTTTGCAGCCAACAACCTTTTGTGCATTGGATGCATTAAAGCAATTCGGGAAAAGGGGATAACGATCGGGAAGGATATTTCGCTTACCGGATTTGATGACAGTGAGGTTGCCCAGCTGCTTGAGCCGGATATCACGGTGGTCAGGCAGGAAACAGCGACGATGGGGAAGATCGGGATGATGAAATTACTGGACATTATCAATAGAAATGAGAAAACGGTTTACCCCAAAAAGGTAGTATTAGATGTAGAACTTATCAGACGTCATTCGGTGGGAAAAATTTAATTCCTGCCGATGACTGTAAAAATGTACGGGGATTCAGTGAACAAAATGGAGAAGGAAAGTTTTTCTACTGTTTGTCGAAACGTTTTTACATTGCGATGGAGGGATAGAAGTATGAAAAAACCTAAAATTCTTGTGGTGGGAAGTTTTGTGATGGATCAGATTGCGAATACCGCGATATTTCCGAGAGAAGGCCAGACCGTACTGGGAGGTACTTTTTCAAAAGCGCCGGGTGGAAAAGGCGCAAATCAGGCCGTGCAGATGGCCAGACTTGGAGCGGATGTGACAATGGTCGGCAAGCTTGGACGGGACAGCAATGGGGCGGAAATGGTAAAGACCTGTGAAGAAGCGGGGATTCATACACAGCATATGTTATACGATGACGAGCTTATGTCAGGCTGCAGTGTGGTTATTCTTGAAAAAGCACCGGGAAAACAGACTGTGAACCGCATTATTGTCCTTCCTGGTTCCAATATGAGCATACAACCGGAAGAAATCGCATTTTTGAAAGAAGAGATTACAGAGTACGACCTGGTGGTACTTCAGCTGGAGATTCCAATGGAGATCAATGAACTGGTAGCAGCCTATGCTTATGAAAAAGGAGTACCGGTAATGCTCAATTCAGCTCCGAGCGCGCCGCTTTCTGACGAATTGCTGTCTCATCTTACTTATATTTCTCCAAACGAGCATGAGGCCTGTGATATGACTGGGATCAGGATTTCCCATGAAGGGAAAAGTGTAAATATGGAGGAGGCGCGGGCTGCTGCAGCAGCACTGAAAGCAAAAGGGGTAAAGAATGTTCTGATTACGATGGGAGAGGCCGGTGCGATTCTGGATACGGAAAAGGATGGGATTTTTTATAGTCCATGCGCGGAAAATATCATGGCAGCAGACCCGACGGCAGCGGGCGATTCTTTTGTGGGAGCTTTTTCCGTAGGTCTTGGCTGCGGCTGGGAATACGATGAGACACTTCGGTTTGCAAATCATACAGCGGCCCTGACTGTCTCGGCCATGGGGGCAATGCCGTCCCTTCCGTCGCTTGCACGTGTTGAGAAGTTCCTGAAGGAAAGAACGGGAACAGTTCTGGATACATCAGCGTTGAAAACGCAATAGGTATTGTCTTGTTTTGGAGGAGGTAAATATTGTGAATGTAAAATGTGAAGAGGCTTATTCATTTTTTCTCAATACAGTGGAGAATGACCTGAATGATTTTATTGACAGTATAGACTATGCTGAGATTGAAGCTGCGGCAGACCTGATCCTGAAAGCACAGAAAAAGGGCGGGCGGGTACATATATCCGGCATCGGTAAGCCAGGACACATTTCCGGTTATATCGCATCTTTGATGTCGTCGACTGGTAATCCGGCTTATTTTCTTCACGGGACAGAAGCTGTGCACGGTTCATGCGGACAGCTTGTTCCGGGAGATATTGTGATTTTTATTTCCAACAGCGGCGAGACGGCAGAAATGCGTGCAACCGTAACGGCAGTGAAAAATAACGGGTGTAAGGTAATTGGCGTCAGCAGTAATCGAAATTCCTGGCTTGCGAAAGAAAGTGCAGTACATCTGTATGCAGGAATCCCACAGGAGGGAGGACCGCTGGGGCGGGCTCCGAGAATGTCGATTCTGGCAGAGACGGTTGTACTTCAGGCGCTCAGTGTGGTATTGCAGGCGGACAAAGAAGTGACACCGCAGCAGTATGTCAAGTGGCATCCGGGGGGAGCACTTGGGCAATTGCGCGAGAATGAAAAGTAAGAGGATGAACTAGGATATGGCATGAACCGCGGATAAAACGGAGCGTGGGCGGATATAACCAGGGAATTACGGAGTTGGTGCTGCGGGAATACTGAAAATACAAGAGGCCTTACACCGGGGCTGTCGCACTAAGGTAATGATATACAAGATATCGTGAAATATAGCGAGATGGTAATGCTATATCTTGTATGTCAAAGCTTAGTGCGACAACTTTTTTTGTTTCATGGAAAGTAAACTTGACATTTTGGAGAGATGCTGTATAATAAGGATATGGAAAGCAAACTTTCCATAAAACAAATTAGTGTACTGTATCATTCATTTTCAGTAAAATTACACAGATGGAAATTCAGGCAAGTAATTCTGCGAATTATAAATGATACAGTACACTAGGAGATCGTATGAATACGGAAAGGCGGGATAACGAAAACATCTATGAAAAACAGACTGGAGGAGCTGAGAAAACAGAAAGGAATCCGGCAGGAGGAGCTGGCAGATGCGCTGGAGGTATCGAGACAGACAATTGGTTCTCTGGAAAATGGGCGGTATAATCCATCGATTTTGCTGGCTTTTAAAATCGCAAGGTATTTCGGAATGCAGATTGAAGAAATATTTATTTATGAGGAGGAGAAGCATGAAAAAGAAGGATAAGATTTGGCTTGCAGGAGACATACTGATTGGCGTCATTTTGATGGTAACAGGGGTTTGGATTTCGGTTGATTATTATTCCACGTTGATTTTTGCGATGGGATTTGGGCTTACGTGCAGCGCTGTATCCCAGTTTATCCGGCATTATTACCATACAAGGCCGGAAAATATAGAAGCGTACCGAGAGAAAACGCACCGTCAGGAGATTTATTTAAAAGATGAAAGAAAAATACAGCTTCGCAACCGGGCAGGTTATATTACCTGGGCAGGGACAATGGTGTTATGCTTTATCGGTGCTTTTGTGGCAGCACTGCTGCATTCGGAGCCTTTAATAATAGGACTTCTTGCCGGGGCTGCGGTTGTACAGTATCTGGCAGCGACTGTGGTTTACAAATATCTGTGTAAGAAGATGTGAAAAATAGTTTGCCGGAAAGAGTTCTTATATTGAAAAAGACAAGTAGTAAAACTTCAAAAAGAGGTTGCAGAAATTTGTAAAAATGAATAGAATAATGTATGTTCCATTTATGGCAGCGTTGGTTTAAAAACTATGCTGCCATTTGTATGTGGAAATACCAGAATTTATTTGGTGGAATACATATGTGGTTTTTAAAGAAAATGATCTGCAATTATTTTTATCTGCCAACATTGATACAGATGGGAGGGATATTATGACAAAGAGTATGACGGAAGGAAAGCCTCTCAGACTGCTTTTACAGTTTGCATTGCCGCTTCTTCTGGGGAATTTGTTTCAGCAGATGTATAATACGGTGGACGCTGCGATTGTCGGGCAGTTCCTGGGTTCGGATGCGCTGGCCAGCGTGGGGGCGTCAAGCAGCGTACAATTTCTGGTGATCGGCTTTTGTATCGGCATTTGCTGTGGGTTTGCCATCCCCGTGGCGCAGAGGTTCGGGGCCGAGGATTATGATGCAATGAAGCGGTATGTATATCATGCGATGGTGATTTCTGCGGCAGCAGCATTGGTTCTGACTGTGGTATGTGTGCTGCTTTGCACAAAAATCCTGCAAGTGCTCTCAACACCAGAGGATATTTTTGGTGGGGCGTATATCTATTTGCTGATTATTTTCCTGGGAATCCCCTTTAATATTCTATATAATCTGCTGTCCGGTATTTTGCGCGCAGTGGGAGACAGCAGGACGCCGTTTTTGTTTCTCGCGGTTTCAACCTGCTCCAATATTGTTCTGGACTTGTTCTGTATTCTGGTTTTAAAGTGGGGCGTTGCCGGAGCGGCTGTGGCAACCATCACTTCGCAGGCCATGAGCGGCATTTTGTGTCTTATTTATATGTTCCGGAAGGTGCCGCTGCTGCATATGGAACGGTCTCACAGATTACTGCAGGCAGCTTATGTCAAAAGACTTCTTTTGATGGGATTGCCCATGGGGCTGCAGTATTCGATTACGGCGATTGGCAGTATGGTGATGCAGTCGGCCAATAACGGGCTTGGAACCGTTTATGTCACTGGTTTTACGGCGGGAATGCGTCTGAAACAGTTTTTTATCTGCCCGTTTGATGCCTTCGCGACAGCGGTATCTACGTTTTGCGGACAAAATCTGGGAGCAAGGCGGATGGACCGTGTGCGCCGTGGAATAAAAGACGGGTTGTTGATTGCAATTTCGTATGGATTTGCCGCAGGGATTGTTCTGATTTTTTACGGAAGAGATCTTGCCTGTCTGTTTGTGTCAAAAGATTCCACAGCTGTGCTGGATGCTGCCGGACAGTATCTGCGGTATATCGGTTATTTTCTGTGGTCACTTGGAATTCTGAACGTATGCCGTCTGGCGATTCAGGGACTTGGTTTTTCCGGCCGTGCGGTATTTGCAGGTGTGCTGGAAATGGCGGCGCGCAGTATTGTAGGAATTGGGTTTACTCCGTTGTACGGGTATCTGGCTATCTGCTGCTGCGATCAGGCTGCCTGGAGCGTTGCCTGTATATATCTTGTTCCGATGTGCATTCATTGCGTCCGGAAACTGGAACGTATGCAGTCGCAGGGAACGTTAATTTGAGTGTGGGGGTATGGCCGGATAATTTTTTATATTGATTTATCGCAGTAAGGGCATACTCCCAGTCAGCTTATTGACCTTTTTCTTTGGGCCGCAGATTGCAATGCCAAGATATTGCAGGGTACTTTCGGGAACATGGCCCATCTTTTCAATAAACTCGTCATAGGTCTTGCAGCCCTGGGCCAGATCGGAGAAATCCACTACCGTCAAATCCTGAAAATCAGGTTGGTAGAGCTTTTCCCGTATCTGCTTGATAATCCCCGGCGAACCGCGCAGGATGGGCACAGGAAATTCGATGATGCCAAGATGTTCGTTGCCGCTTTGATCGGTAACGTCAGCACCGACTATTTCCGGCATTTTCTGTCCCAGGGTGATTCCCATGA
The DNA here is from genome assembly GCA_948436005.1 of uncultured Lachnospiraceae bacterium. Lineage (GTDB taxonomy): Bacteria > Bacillota > Clostridia > Lachnospirales > Lachnospiraceae > Choladousia. Next base: position 341 of record CAOJHI010000017.1, on the reverse strand, counting down.
TTGCCGCCGTATTTGCAATAATACCCAGCGGTAAGCTCTCGTCAATCATCATAACGCACTTTTCATTTTGCCAGTCCATTTTGCTTTGCCTCTTTTCTTAAAAATAATTTGCTCTCTGACAGGAACAGGCCCGCCAACGTCAGAACCGTCCCAACAGCGGCCAGGGCGGTGATTTTCTCATGGAGGATTGCCACCGAAGTCACCACAGTAATCACAGGAACCATGTAGATATAAACGCTCGTCTTGACCGCCCCCAGCGCCTTGACCGCGAAATTCCAGGTGACAAAGCACAGGGCCGATGCGCCCAATCCCAAAAAGAGAATGTTGAACAGGTACACAGA
>CAOJHI010000016.1 GCA_948436005.1 uncultured Lachnospiraceae bacterium | reverse complement strand
AATATTTTTTTAACATTTTTCATTTAACCTCTTGACATTTCTTAGCTGGACTGTTTGCAGTATGGGATTATAAAACAGTGTTAACTGCACTTTTCTTTATTTTATACCCTAGAGTATGCTGGAGGTCAACCAGAAATTTTATAAGGCTTTCTCTCATAACCTGAAATATTTTTAGAAACACCAAAGTTCTTGTTAGGTGTTTCCGCGTTTTTATGATATGATAAAAATAATTATAGGCATTACCTTTCATTTTCCTGTGATAGGAGGCGGTTATTATAGGAAAAATTTGGTATAATTACTGACGGATATGATATTATAAAAGGCTGGAGAGCCAATGCTTCCTATTTTTATATCGCTAAGTCCTTTGTCCGTGATGAAGTAGACATAGACATTTTGGAAGAGCTGCTTGCTCTAGGCGGATTGGGAATTCAGTATTGTATAAAAACGGAACAGGCATACCAGAGACTGTCCGAGGATTCAAAAGCTCTGCAACCTGTTAATTTTACGCAGTTTAATGAAAAGTACAATAAACGGGATATCGAGGCGCGTGAGAATATGCGAAACTTAATTGACTCTGACCGGAACCATGTGACTAAAGTGTTCAGTACACTACTCTGAAAAGTGAGGGAAACAATATGGAAGCCTATTCCAAAGCATACCTGGATGAAATAGTTGAAAATCAGGGAAAGCTGTTCGACTATGTAGCGACAACCTATCCTGATATGGATACGGAAGACTTTATCCGTTCCTATATGAAAAGCAACACAAGAAAATATGTGGACGAAGCTCAGGCGTTTGTCTGTACAATGGACGCAAGGACTTTGTGGGATTTTTTTCTGCAGACAGACCGGTATGAATTGAAAAAGGGACAGTCACTGGGCGGTTTTGTTCCTGACTGGATCGGTGAATTTTATGCTTATTATCAATGGAAGTACAATATTCCAAGCCGTGAAGTGGTTGAAAAAGTACCGCCTGAGTATTTGAAAAAAGCCTACGCCGGGCTGCACGACCTGGACTTAGAGCTTGCTGTAAAGAAAGTGGGGGTTGTGTGAATCGTATTATTTGTTTTCATAATCCTGATGAGGAAAACGGTTATCTGAGCAATTGGTATTCTTCATGCTTCAAGGTCAATGAAGTATCATTTTCATCCATGGAACAGTTTATGATGTACTGCAAGGCAATCTGCTTTCATGATCGAAATATAGCAGCTCAAATTCTTGATACAGACAATGTGGCCCAAATCAAGAAACTTGGGCGGCTTGTATCTGGGTATGATGAGAACTATTGGAATGGCGTCCGGCAGATTGTCGTTTATGAGGGCCTGCTTGCAAAGTTCTCACAAAATGCAGCCCTGAAAGACCAGCTGAAGGGCACAGGCAGCGCCGTTTTAGCGGAATGTGCAGTAAAAGACCGTATATGGGGGATTGGACTGTCCATGAACAATCCTGACCGGTTCGACCCCGCAAAATGGCCTGGCCAGAATTTACTTGGATACACGCTTATGATGGCCCGAAACAGGCTGCAAAACACGGATGACTAAAGTATCTCATATTTTGCAGCCCTTTTTCCTTCTGTCTTTTGGCCTCTACATATCCTTCAGATATCTCCGGTACGTAAACACAAACAGCACAGCTGAAAGTGTCGTTGCCAGGTAATCCGTCATCGGCTGGCTGGCGGCCAGCATTTGCGGCGTATCAAACATCTGACGAAAAGCAAGCAAAATCGGAATGTAAATAATTCCCTGTCTGCTGACTGACAGAATCAGCGCCGGAACCGCAGCCCCGGTTGACTGAATTGCATTGATAAACACAAACATCAGTCCCAGAATCGGTCCGGAATAAATATAGATGCGGGCAAAACGAATTCCGTAATCATAGGCATCCGCATTGTCCAGGAACGCTTTCACAAGGCCTCCTGCGCCGAAATAACAGATCGCTGTCATAATCAGGCTGAGGCAAAAAGCAAGGCCCAGCGAAAATTTCATCACATCTGTATATCTTTTTTTGTTCCCGGCACCATAGCAATATCCAAGCAAAGGCTGAATTCCGGTTCCCAGCCCGATCAAGAGCATCACAACGATCATATTGACCTTCATGGCCACACCAAGCCCGGCAACTGCCATATCTCCGTACTTTACCATCAGATTGTTGATAATAATGTTTGATGTGCTCATCAAAATGCTGTTTAGGGAAGCCGGAATTCCAATCGCCATTACGCCGGTAACAATCCCTCCTCCGACCTTGTAATCCTTCGGCCGGATAGAAAGCATTGCTTTTTTCGATACAAGATGGCGTACATAAAATGCTGCTGAAAAAATATTACCGATCACAGTAGCAATCGCTGCTCCGGCTACATCCCAGCCAAAGGTCAGAATCATCAGCGGGTCCAGCACAATATTCATCAGGTTTCCGAGAATCATGCCCATCATTGCCGTCTGCGCATTTCCCTCCGCACGGATGATGTTGCTGAACGAATTGCTCACAATCAGAAACGGAATGCCAAGCGCGACAATGTTCAGATACTGTACCGCATAATCCATCGTATCACTGCTGGCGCCGACTGCCTGACAGATCGGCTTTACAAAAATCCAGATCACCACCATTGCAACAATACCGATTGTCAAGCCTGTCCAGAAACAAAACGATGACGTATTTCTCGCCTTTTTCTCCTTTCCTTCGCCCAGCATCCTGGAAATCAGCGAAGTGCCTCCAATGCCAAACAGCATACCCACGGCCATGAAAAGCAGGAACACCGGCGTCGCCACCGACACGGCTGCCACCATATAAGCGTTTTTGGTCTGTCCGATAAAAAATGTGTCTGCCAGATTATAGACCAGCACCATAAGCATACTGATGATGGATGGAACCACATTGCTGATGACTGCCTTAGGTACCGGCGCATTTGCAAAAATATCTGTTGTTTTATCTTTCATACTTCACTCCTCCTTTTCTCACAGAGAAAAACCATGTTTCAGATTCTCGTAAAGCCGCTGCAGATAGCATTCCAGCTGGCTTTGCTCCTCTGGCGTAAGTCCGTCGAGCATCATCCCGTAAACATGCTCAAGCGCCCGTTTATCCTCCGCAAGGACGCTTCTGGCCTTCTCGGTCAAAAAAATCTGCTTTGTTCTGCTTCCCATCTCCTCCCGGTAAATAAAACCTTTCTTTTCCAGGAGCTTCAAAACATGGATCGTACTCGTATGCTTGACCCCAAAATACGCTGCAATCGCAGTCAGCGTATTTTCAGAATCCTCATGCATCAGCAGATAAACAAGCGTATCAATCTGCGGTGCAGTCAGATCATACTTTTTCAGAATCCTGTTACGGCCGCGTTCCAGGGACAGATGTATTTTTTTCAGGTACATTCCGATCTGGAATCTTTCGATCTGGAACCTTTCATTCTGAAACATTTCTTTTTCCTCCTCATGTAGCATGCTACATAATAAATTAAAAACAAGAAAAAGTCAAGAAAAATTTATAGGCGCCGGTTCACTGTTCCGGCGCCTGGTATTTCCTGAAAATAGTTCCGTTTTACTTCTTTGTTACATTCATATAGTTCGGCAGTTCTGCATAGTATGCAGAGCAGTCGGGCTGTTCTATTCCATAATATTCATAAAAGACCTTTGTCTTCATCAAACAGTTCAACACAAGCCCTGCATCCGCCTTCAGATCTTCCAAGGTAATAGGTTTTCCCACATCTACCGGAGATGCAAAGGAGGCTCCGCCTGATTCCAGCGTATCGAGGTATGCACGGTAAACATTATTCATGCTTCCGTCAAACCCAGGCATCAGAAGATTCGTTCCCTGCGTCAGTGCGGATACATCCTCTCCGTTGTGTCCTTCCCAGTCTGTCATCAGAAGTCCGTCCCAGCCCCATTCGTCACGAAGTACCGTTTTATTAATGCCTGCTGCCGCACTCGAAGTCGGCCCGTTCAACCGTGCGTAAGAAGACATCATTGCCCACGGCTGTGCATCCTCCACACAAATCTGCCAGCATTTCATATACAGCTCGCGCAGCGTACGTTCTGATACAATTGTGTCAGCATCATACCAGCCTGTAGACTGTACATCATAGTTCAGATAATGTTTCACGGTCACACCGTTTCCGGTCGACTGCACTCCGCGTACGTTTGCTGTCGCCATTGCAGCGATCAGAATCGCATCCTCGGAATACGCCTCTGCATTCCGGCCATTGACCGGGTTGCGGTGCAGGTTCAGATTCGGAGCCAGCCACAGCTCGATTCCCTGATCTTCCAGCTCTGCGCCGATTGCGCAGCCCACTTCATAAACCAAATCCGTGTTCCATGTCATTGCCTGATTTGTCTCGCCCGGCCATTCCAGACCAAACGGACCGACTCCGTGAGGGCCGTCGCTCATATTCATAGAGGGAATTCCAAGACGTTCAATCGCTCTTGTGCTGTTTCCTGTATTTTCCGCTGTTGTTATAAACATCGTTCCTTCCTGCGTGTTTCCGGCGCCTATCAAAAGAGCCACAAGCTCTGTCGCATCCATCTGATCCAGAAACTCTTCCATCGTGCAGCGGCCTTCATATACATCAATCAGCTGATACTGCGCCTCCGTCTGCTGTGCCGCTGCAACTGCTTCCTTAAATGCATCGGACAGCTCCGTCTGCTTCTGTGTGGACGTAGCCGGTTTTCCCACGTAAGACATATAGCCTTCCTCTCCCTCTGCCGCATAGGAGAAACCGGTCATATTGGTCAGCATTGATTTTTTCAGGTCAGAGCTGTCCGGATATGTCACCTCTGTTCCATCATACTCGGTAAATACATCCGCATACGTCTCTTCCATCTCAGTTGCCTGATCAAGGCCGGACACAACGACTTTTTCTTCTGTCAGTGTATACACGCCTGCTTCCGTTACATCCTTTACACTTGTTCCGACTGAAATGCGGTAATCGCCGTCATCCAGCACGTAAGCTCCGCCGTTTTCATCATAATCCTCATAAAAGGTGTACATATAGTCTGTATCAAAGGCAATCGTCAGTTCCTGGCTCTCACCTGGCTCAAGAAGGTCCGTCTTTCCAAACCCTCCCAGTTCTATGGCTGCTTTGGCCTGACTGCCCTCCGGCTGGGAATAATATACCTGCACCACTTCTTTACCGGCTGTCCCGCCTGTATTTGTTACGTTTACGGTTACTGAAATCTGATCTTCACTACAGTCGCTGTTTACTGTTTCCACTTCAAAATCAGTGTAAGAAAGGCCATAGCCAAACGGGTATGCAACATCGACTCCCATTGTCTCAAAATAACGGTAGCCTACGAAAATACCTTCCTCATACATTGAGTAAAAATGCTCGCCTTTTGCACGTACGTACTGACCGGCCGTATATTCTACTGCCTCATCAAACTTCGGCGCACCATTGTTGTAATACGTCCACAAATCCTCCTGGTTTCCTGCTTCCAGCACCACGGCATCTTCCGGAATCTCACCGTAATAAGCGCCGTCATATACTGTATAAGTCCCCGGTTCCTCTTCTGTCCCTGTCGTAACAACTGTCACATAGCCGTCCACATTCAGATCAATATTTTCGGTAGAGGGATGATCCTCCAGCCTCCATGCCCAGGTATCTGCCAGTTTTCCGGAAGGATTTACCTCACCGGTCAGGATTTTTGCAACCGCATCTCCGCCCTCTGCTCCCGGAAGGCCAATAAAAAGAAGCCCGTCAATCTCATACTTCTGAGTCCAGGAAATATCCATCATGCCGCCTGCATTGACAAGCACAACTACCTTGTCAAAATTCTCGCATGCAAGGGAGATCAGATGCTCCTCCTGCTCATGCAGATAATAATATCTCTGTTGCCACGGAACATCATTCCCTCCCGGCTCCTCCTGCCGTACCAGGTCTGCACTCTCGCCGCCCGTGCGTGAAATAATAATCACCGCAGTCCCGGACTCCTGCGCCGCCTCTGTCACCTCGCTGTCCGTCGGAGCGTACATAAAGTCCTCACTGTTTTCCGCATACAGCCCGGCAATCTTCTCATTCACTTTCAATGCGCCGTCCGTATTACGAATCCCGTCAATCAGATTCACTTCCCGTTTTCCCCCGATTGCCGCAGAGCCGTCACAGCCTGCCTTCCAGAACGCCTCCTGACCTGTTCCAAAAACCGCCACAGAATCTCCTTCTGCCAGCGGAAGTGCCTGAGCCTCATTTTTCAGGAGCGCAATACTCTCCTCACTGACTCTCTCCGCCAGCTCCAGATGTTCCAGATATAACCCGGAAACCTCTTCCTCCTGCTCACCGCCCATTGCTTCCTGCACAGCCTTTTTTCCATCATCCGCTGCCTGCTGCTGCGCAGCCGCTCCTCCATCCATCACATGTTCCTGCGCAAACACGCATCCGGAACCCGATACCGCCAGCACAGCAGCCAAAAATGCCGACATTGCCTCTCGTTTCATACCTTTATCCTCCTTTATCATCCTCCCGAATCAGGTAATCACAGAATCTCTTTTAAAATCAATCCCCGTGAAAACGAAAAATTGAACCCTTTGCACATTACCTGATTCTCATACCAGGCGATCACAAGCTGCTATATTGCTATCCAAAGTCAGACCCGGGGAAAATCGGACAAAATAAGGGGTGACTTGTTTGTCGGAACCCCGTTTTTGTCCGGTTTTCCCCGGGTCGTCCGGATAACCATCTATCTCTGCTCCATAATCACCTGTCCCCATTATAAGGAGCCCCTTCCCGAAAACGAATCATTTTGGCACCACTGGTCAATATTTGGCCTCACCGGAAACGACATTCGGAATACTGATCTGCACAATAAATATCCCTTCCTCCTCTTTAAAGCTCACATCTCCTTTATATTTCGAAACAATATCCTTTACAATCCGAATCCCAAGCCCATGGAATTCCCGGTCTTTCTTCGTTGTCTCCAGCTCCGGATTCTCCTGAAACACACTCCCCGGCACTGTATTCCTGACCTCGATCAGCAGATACGCCTTTTTCTGCCGGATCTGTACCAGAAGCCCCGCATCCTCCTGCTCCCGGCATGCCTCCAGGGCATTATCCATCAGATTTCCGATCAGGGCGCATAAATCGACGTCATCCAGAACAATGATTTCAGGAAGCCCGATATTCAGATCTGTCCGGATTCCCAATCGGTCTGCCACTGATTTTTTTGCATTTAAAATCGCATTCAAAGCGATGTTTTCACTTCCCGTAAACAGCCCTGTCTGCTCCTGGTGGCGTTCCAGCGTCCGAAAATACTCAACTGCCTTATCGTACGATTTTTCCTCCAGCAAACGGTGCACAATGAGGAAATGGTTCGCATTGTCATGTTTCATTTTTCTCAGGTTATCGTACAGAGTTCCAAGATCCTCCACGTACAGAACCATGTCCTCCAAATGCTTCTTTTTCAGCTGCAGCTGCAGCTTTTCCATATATTCCACAGACACGCGGTAATAAAAATAATACAGAAGCAGCGTCAGGATACACAACAGCACATTGACTGCCTGCAGCACAGCCTGACTTTCCCCCTCGAGCTCTCTTCCAAAATAAATCACTCCGATCGCTGTACAGGAGAGGACAACAGACGGCACGCTGTAGCCAACCGGAACCCTGCCACCTCCCGGAATCATGAACCGTTTCAGAAACCAGTAAAGCGGCAGCAGTATCATACGCGGCAAAATCATAGAAATCCACCCTCCTGCATGTCCGCCGGACGGCCCTGTCACCGCCTGGATAAAAAATGCAGTCTGTGCCGATACCGTAGGAAACAAAAGTACTGCCGCCAACAGGCCAACATAATCCATATCAATAAAAAATGCCAGCGTCAAAAAGCCAAGATATGGCAGGAAAAAAATCAGCCGGTTCTGTGCATTCGCATGGCAGATCACATAGTTTGCCCCTGCCAGAATCAAACCATATCCAACGGAAAAAACGGTTCTGTTCTTGATAAACTTCCGGCATGGATAAAGATGGAAGATCGCCACTTCCTCAAATAAAATCGCAATGCATCCCCAAAAAACATCTTCTCTCAAAATACCTTCCACGTTTCTTTCCCTCACTTCAACACTTATTACCCTGGGCTGCTGCAAAATGCTCATTTCCTGTTCAATGCACGAAATGCCCGAAGCCGGGATTCTGAGGAACTCTCTGTTTTCCTCAAAACCCCAGCCTCAGGCTGATTCGTCCATCCTGAAACTGATTCTCTTTTATTTTTCACTCAGTTCCACTTCAAACTGTGTTCCTGTAATGTAATCCGGCATATAATCCAGATCATAATAATCTGCAAATACCTGAAGCTGCATGGTTGTGTTCAGAAGATTTGCCGCGCACTTTTCCAGATCATCTCTGGTCAGCATTTTTCCTTCGTCAAATTTACCGCCTGCTTCCTGATACGTCAGGCCTCTTCCTTCCTTCTGTGCAACCGTCAGCGCATGGTTCAGGTAGGCAAGCATATACAGGTTTGACGGCATTGCAAGATCCGTCGCGGTCTGGAGCATGGTAACAGGGTTGCCCCAGTCGCCCGACCAGTCTGTCATTGACAGGCCGTCAAAGCCCCATTCCTCTTTCATAATCTTCAGCAATTCATCTGCACATGATGCATATTTCCCGTTAATCATGTTGTAGGCAGTCATGACGCCGGTCGGATCTGCCGTCTTTGTCACAATCTCAAAACCCTTCAGGTAAATCTCGCGCAGCGTACGCTCTGACATAACAGAATCAAGCTTATTCCAGCGGTCATTGTTTTCGCCTTCCATCTGATTTGCCGCAAAATGCTTCAGCGTCACACCGCTGCCGCTCTCCTGGATTCCTTTTACAAGTGCGGCTGCCATTACGCCGGAAATCACCGGATCTTCTGAGAAATATTCATAGTTTCTTCCGCAAAGCGGATTTCTGTGCACATTCAGAGCCGGACCGAGCAACATTTCCGTGCTGCCTGCCACGCACTCATAACCGGACGCCACACCGATCTCGTAAATCAGATTCTCATTCCAGGTCTGCGCACGGTTCGTCCCGCAAAGCCATGCCGTTGTTGTGGTACCATTGCAGCTGCCTACCATATTCGGTCCATCTTTTACAGAAACAGCAGGAACGCCAAGCCGGTCATTGCCCTGTGTTCCGTCCGAGCCATCCTCTGATTCATGGAACACCTGACCCACTCTGCCTGCACCTACCACATACGCGAGCAGCTCGATATCCGTCCACTGTGCCAGATACTCTTCCATGGTACAGGTGCCCTCATATACGTCGATCAGCTGATACTCAGCTTTCCCTTCTGTTTTGTACAGCTCCTGTGCAGCTGCAATCGCGTCATTCGCAGCATCTACCATGTCATTATAATACTGCGTATACGTCTTGTCCGGATCCGGGCTTACATAATTTTCCGTTCCGTCCTCCCCGTTTATTGCAGCCTGAAAACGATCTCTTGTCACCGAACCGCCAACTACATGGTCCTCAATCTCCGTATCATTTTTGATGATGCCCTCTGCTCCGTCCGGTTTTGTATTGGCATAGTCTGCTTTTGTCATTTCCGACAAAACGATCTCCGGATATTCCTCCTCATACTGATCATACGTACCGCCCTCCTGGCCCGGGCCCGCAAGATTGCTACCCTTACGCACAACCGTATAATCCTCCACATCCAGTGTATAAACTGCCGTATGCTCTTTTGCATCAGACAGGCTGTTTCCCACGTACAGCTGATAGTCTCCGCCTATCAGGATATAGGCGGCATCCGTTTCGTACCAGTCTGCCATGTCATATACATCAAATGTAATTGTCACACTCTGTGATTCGCCCGGCTGCAGTTCATCTGTCTTCGCAAACGCAACCAGCTCCTGCGCAGGATTTTCCAGAACGCCGTCCGGCGCGCCGTAGTAAAGCTCCACAACTTCCTTTCCAGCTCTGTTTCCTGTGTTCGTCACCTCTGCTGTTATCGAAATCTGAAGATCATTTTCTGTGGTCGGAACCTCCTGCGGCAGAACGCATTCTGTAATCTCCAGATCAAATGTCGTATAAGACAACCCGTAACCGAACTCGTAGTATACTTCAAACGGTACACGTTCCTCCTCTGACACCGTCTCATTGTAAGCTGCAACGATATCGCCGAACGTGGAAAAGTAACGATAACCATTGTAAATTCCTTCTTCGTATTTTGTAAAATAATACTCATCCACCGGCCGAATCCAGTCCCCGTTGTCATACCCGTATGCAGGGTTCGGTGTGTCCAGCCACCACGGACACCGGCGAATAGATTCATCTGTCATTGTAAACTCATTCACACCGAGCGCAAACGTATTAAAATTCGCCATAGACGGATAACTTTCAATCGAAGCCAGCGTGTCGGTCAGCTTTCCGGACGGATTCGTTTCCCCGGAAAGAATCTCCGCCAGAGCATTCCCACCCTGTGCGCCGGCATATCCGAACAGAATCACTGCATCCACATCATACTCGTCCACCCACGCCATATCAATCGACGGAAGATTCAGCACAACAATTGTCTTTTCAAAATACTCTGTTGCCAGTTCCAGCGCCTTTCTTTCCTCCTCTGAGAGATACCAGTCGCCTTCTGTGGCATAGCGGTCATTACCCTCTCCCGGCTGGCGGCTGATCCAGATCACAGCCGTATCGGAGTCCGCCGCATATTCGGCTGCCTTTTCTTCATGCTCCAGAAACTCCGTAAAATCTTTTACCAGATCCTCTTCTGCCTCTGTCTCGATTTCCATGCCGGGGAACATCGGCATCGCAGGCCGTTCATCCGCAACCTCCCGGACAAGCACAAGCTTCTCATTCGCCTCGATTCCCTCCGCCGCAGTTACGGTCGCCTCCTCTGACGCTCTCGTACCGCCGGACCCGCTTCCGGAAAGCTTGTAATCTCCGGCTGCCAGATACGTAATTCTTGTCCCTTCATCCAGTGGAAGCGCCCCATTATTCTCCAGAAGAACAATACTCTCCCTCGCTGCCTGCAAATTCAGCCCCGCAAAAAGTTCTGTCGTGTCTTCGTTGCTGGATGCATCGCTGTAATCGCTTGCCTGGATAATTTCCTCCGCCGCCAGTGCCGGAACCGCCCCTGAAACCGCCAGTGCCCCCGAAACCGTCATTGCAAGTATTTTCTGCAGATTCTTTTTCATTTCCTTTCCTCCTGTATTTAAAAGTTAAGGATATCTTATCTGCAAAAAATACACCTTTCAAATGTCCCGGCACAACTGGACGATATTTGGCACATCTGGTTTACGCGTGCATATATTCCAGAAATTCCTGTTGTACTTCTTTATACCTGTGGCGGCTTACCGGCAGATGCTTTCCTCCCTCCAGCACGGCCTCTTTGGGTTCCAGCAGGTAAATATATCTCGGATTCACGAGATAACTCTTATGGATGCGCAGAAAATGGTATTCTCTCAGCTGCTCCTCGAGCGCAGATATCTGATACCGCACAAAAAAACTGTGATCTTTCTGATACACATTCAGATACTTGCCGTCCGCCTCAATATAAACCGTTTTGCGGACATCAAACCGGTAGCTCATGCCTCCGCTCTCCAGCACAATATCACGGCTTTTCTTTTCCTGCCACATTTCCCGGACCAGCGCTTCCATCACACTTTCAAAATCGCGCTCCAGGCTGCTTTTCCGGATAAACTGGAACGGTTTTACGCTGAACGTTTCGAATACCTTGCCTTCCTTTGAGGACACAAAAATAATATACGGATCTGCTGTTCTTTCCCGTATTTTCTTTCCGAGCGCGATTCCATCCATTTTGGGCATGTCGATATCAAGAAAATACACGTCAAACGACTGCCCTGTATCAAGTACACGGCAAAGCGAGGCCGCACCGGAAAAGCATTCTGTCTGAAAATCCTGCTGATAAAAGCACGCTGCTTTTTTCAGACGCTTCCTGAGCTGTTCCTGAAAAAATACCTCGTCATCGCAAACCGCAATCCTTATTGCATCCCCCATCATCTGACTCCTTCTGCGCGTTCGGCGCCCTTTTACTGTTTCTGAATCATGTCATTTTCTGAAGTAATCCGGTCGGAGTAACCGCCGGGATTCCGAGCCCTTCAAAATCTTTCACGTTGCGGGTAACAATATAACTGCAATGAATCGACTGTGCACACGTAGCGACAAGACAGTCCTCAAAGTCCTTCGCTTTCTTCTGAAATGCAGTAAGAACGTCATTATTTGTAACACTGCATACTTTCACAATTTCCAAAAGCTTCCCAACCGCTTTATATGCAAGCTCGGTACTGTGCGTATACTTTCTGACAAGATAATAAATATCAGTAACAGATGATGCCGATACAAATCCATCTATTTTATGTTCTTCACACAGACTCAACACCCTGTACGAATCCTTTATAAATGGTTCCCGTTCAAGCAACACGTCAATAATGATATTGGTATCACACATTATCCTCATATTTTGACAGCCTTTCCTCCCGCAAAGAATTCAGATCAAGATCTGAGGGAACATTTTTCAGCATTCCACGAAGTGAATCAACAGCAGAAACCTGTGGGTTTACGACCTTGGCAATCGTTTTTCCGTTGCGGGTGATAAAGATTTCTTCCTCACTCAGTAAATCAAGATATTTGCCAAAATTAGTTTTGAATTCCGTTGCTGTAACAACCATAATAACTCCCGCCCTTCTTCCTTATCTCACTTCTATTATATGCGATACTCAAAATAGAATCAATAAAATCGTGCGAAATTACTTTTTCTTTTTTTAAATCGCACAATTTAAAAAACAGTACGTCTTTACTCCAAAAGCACCAGTATCTCCCCCGCCGTCACACCAAAATACTTTTTGAACACCTTATAGAAATAGCTCAGACTGACATACCCGGTCCGCTCGCTCACCTCCCGGATGCTGCACTCATTTTTCCACAGCAGTTCCAGTGCCTTCTGCATACGGATATCTGTAAGCATTTCCGTAAAATTCGCGCCTGTCTCCCTGCGCAGCAGCCTGCTCATATAAAAGGATGTGATTCCTACATGATCAGCCACCATGTCCAGAGAAACGTCCTCCATGTACTGTTTTTCCATATATTCTTTCGCCATGCGGACATAGTTATTTCCCTCTCTGGCAGCTTCCTCCCCAAAAAGCTCCGGCAGCGCCGATGCCCCTGCACACAGCTCTTCTCTGTTTCTGGCCTCAACCCATTTCGCCCACTGCATCTGCCGGTCCCCGCACCAGCCTGCGTTTTTATGATTTTCCCGCAAAATCAGCTTCATCAGGCATACAATGCCTCCGATTTTAAATACCGGAAAGGACAGCCGTTCCCGGCCTGACTGCATTTCCCGCAGAAAAACTGCAACAGCCTCAACCCATCCCCTTTTTTCATAGGTATTGTTTACCACTGCAAATATTTTTTCCGTCTCATCAGCGCCTGCGCTCCGCTGTCCGGAACAAAACCAAAGTCCTGGCTCTCTTTTTCCCTGTAAAACTGCCCGGCATTCCAAAACAGCCTGCGCAAATTCCTCAGGTGCATCTTTCCACGTACTGACGCCGATCTGTATCTCCTCTGCATCATCCGGTAAATGACCGGCCATCTCGCGCAGCATTTCCGAGAACCCGCCTGTAAAGTCCTCTGCAAACGCAGATACCAGAATCAGACAGTACATCCCGTTTCTGTGATATTTTGTCAGCAAACAGGCTTCCGCTCCCAGCCTTTCTTCCAAATGTCCGATCAGCCACTGTATCTGTTTCCGCTCTTCGCCCGCACAGGATTTCACATACAGGCAGATTCCGGCTGCATACTGTGTCTGCCGTTCAGCCTGCAAAAGAGCAAAGCTCTGGATATCCGGCTCTTCCAGCAAAAGTGAGTCCATAAAATGCTCCCCTTCCATCTGTCCGAACCGCAGATTTTTTTCCGCAACCCGCCTTTCATCATCAAGCTCGTCACAGATGATTTTCAGGGTTCCGTACAATTCCTCGCGTTTTACCGGCTTCAAAACATAATTGACCACCTGATATTTCATCGCCTGTTTAATATAATCAAACTCACTGTACGCTGTATTCACAATAATTTTCAATTCCCGGTATTCTTCTCTGAGAATCGCAATCGCATCCAGCCCAGTAAGCCCCGGCATCTGTATATCCACAATCACAATATCCGGCCTGTTTGCCCGGACAGCCTCCACAAGTGCTTCCCCGTTGTATACGCTCTGAATAACGCGGCACCGGTCTGTCCCCCTGGCAATGAGCTGCTCCAGCGCCCTACATTCCATTGGCTCGTCGTCTGCAATAATTATGCGATACATATCCGCACCTCCGTTCCGCTCCCCGGCGTGCTTTCAATCTCAAAATCCGCACGGCTCCCATAAAAAAAACGGAGCCTTGCATAAATATTGGCCAGTCCGATGTGCGTCCCTGCAATACTTCCCCTCCTGATTTCCTCCCTGATCTTCGCAAGGCGCTCTGCCTCTATGCCAACGCCATTGTCCGTTACAGACAGCACACAGCCCCGCTCGCTTTGAAAGGTCCGGATTTCAATTCTGGCTCCCTCCGTCTTCATAGCCACACCGTGTATCACTGCATTTTCCAGCACTGGCTGCAAAATCAGGCGCGGAACCAAAGTCGTATGCAGGGATTTGTCCAGCTCAAAATGGAACAGAATCCGCTCTTCAAACCGGTTCTCCTGAATGGAAACATAATTTTTCAGCATTTCCAGTTCCTTTTCCAGCGGAACCATCTGCATGGAATCCCCCAGCGTATAGCGAAGCAGCGATGCCGTACCCTCCAACAGAAGTACTGTGCCCTCCGCCTCCTCCATATCCGCAGTCCTGGCAATTGTGTTTAATGTATTAAAGAGAAAATGCGGATTAATCTGCATTTGCAGGGCTCTGATCTCACTTTTTCTTGCCTGATCTCTGAGCTCTGCATTTTCTACAATCTCCTGCATGTCCTTTTTCATTTTCTTACGCACCCAGGATACAAATACTGCAATACAGAGGCCCAGCAGAACCAGATTTTCTTTCCACCGGCGTCCCTCTTTCGCTGATACGTAAGTCAGAATCTGCGCATACATTTTCTGAAAGTCTCTGTTTAGAAAAGAGAAAACCGTCTGTGTATTCTCGTAAAGCGCAAAAATCTCCGCTGTACTGTTTTTGCCTCCTGCTGCCTCCCCGGCTCGCTCAAGCAGACCATAAATTTCCTTTACATCGCTGTCATACGCCTGAAACATCGTTTCCAGGTCATCCATATCCCGCCAGAATTCCGGACCGATTTCAAGCCGCCAGAGCTTTCCAAGATTGTCATGCATCCTTTCCAGCTCCTGCCGGACACCTCCCAGGCCCTCTGGTTTTCCTTCAAGAATATCATCGTAAAGCCCGTTATTCATTTGTTCCAGCTGACTGTAAAACTCATTCAGTGCCAGAAAATAATCCGTATCCTGCTTATGCCGGATAATTACCCAGAAGAACATGGCAAGAAAAATAACACCGAGAACAACATTCAGGCGAAAAAAACTCCATCCATAAGCTGCAAGCCGTTCCTGTATGGAGTGCTCCTCCCCAGCGCTCCTGCGTGATTCGAATGCTTCCTTTTCGGCAGTATTTTCCTGCTTAACATGTTTTTGTTTTAAAATACGTCCCATTGAACCTCCTCCGCCTGCCGCACTGCTGTATACTCCTTAACATTTTCTGCTGTAAGCAATGCCAGATCTGTATACAGAATGTCCTCCGTCCGCTCCGTCCCGTCCACAATGTCTTTCAGATACTGCACTGCCTGATATCCCATATCAAACTGATCCTGCCACACAATTGCAGCATAAGTACCATCTTCCACCTGTTCGGCCAGGTCACTGTAATAATCCATGCCCACAATGCAGTAATCAGCAGCTGAAATCTCGTTCTCCCGCAGAATTCTGCCGCAATGATGCGAAGACGCTCCCTCTGCACAGACAATGCAGTCTATTTCCGGATGTTCCTGCAGTGCTTTGGGCAGATCTCTTTCCAAAATCAGCGCGCTCGACCTTCCCTCTAAGGTCAGATCTATAACAATATCCGGATAAGCATCCACTGCATCCAGCAGTCCGTGGATACGCTCCTGCTGATTCGCATTGTTCTCATGGGAAACAATCACACACACCCTGGCATGCCCGCCTGTTTCTTTTGCCAGAAACTCCCCTGCCATCCGTCCAACTTCATAATTGTCACTCCCGATATAGCAGCTGCGGGCGCTTTCTTCCAGATCACTGTCCACATACACGACTGGTACACCCTTCTCCCTGGCCTCCCGAATCACTGCTTCCGTATCCGGTGACGGCTCCATGCCGCCCGTTATAATCCCGTCTGCGCCAGACAGAAGCGCATAACGAAGCGCCTCTGTCTGACTGGAAGCTTCGTCCTGCGTATACAAAATACATTTCGTCAAACTTCCACGTTCCCGGTCCGCCAAAGCCACCCCCCTGGCAATCTTAGACCACCTTTTAGGCGCAATAAACGCAAATTTCGCCTCATACTGCTGTATATTATTTTGTTTTTTACTTTTCTGCACCGCCACACCGGCAACCACCCCCACTGCTGCCACCGCCAAAGCCATTCCGTACCATTTCCGTTTTTCCATATGCCGCTCTTCTCCCATTTTTTATAATATCAATCTATAATAAATCTCCCTTTTTGCCAATCCCCCTCAACATACAAACAGCCGCAAAATCATATAACATCCCCCGGACTGCCTAATCCAAAAATGCACAAAATCCGCAGCAATCCTCCAGGAGAATCGCTGCGAATCATATTTAAAAAACATAACATTTCACTTAAATCCCACCAAGCACTGCCCAGGGAAATCGTTCTGAACTTTCATACTTGCCCGGAGGCCACACACCTCCGCCCATCTACCTTATTTTGCCGTCATCAGATCAACCATATTCTGGTCATCAAGAATCGCACAGCGGCTGTTCACATCAAAGATCATGGTGCTGTTTTCCTGCTCAGAGCACGGAATCCATTCCAGACCTTCCTGGCTCGGGTTGCCTGTGTAAGCAAAGTTGACCCATGCGCGTGCAACTACATCCTGCATGTCAAGCGCTGCCTGATCTCCGCCAGTTGCAATCTTCAGTTCACGAAGTCCTGCATTATGGAACACGTAAATCAATTCCGCACAGTGGAACGGTGTCACTCCGCCATTTACATTAGCCTCATACGCAAACAGGTAATTATATACCGGTGCATTCGTGTTTTTCAGCTTACTGCTGAGAGCAGAACGCACATTGTTGCGGTAGGACGGTGCATAGAAGTAAGCATCTGCCAGCTTCTTCTCCGGAAACAGCCGTGCAAACTCTTCTGCAATCGCTTCTGCGTTGTCGCCATACATTTCCTTCAGATTTGCTGCCGTCTCTTCATCCGTCCACTCATTTTTACGGCCATCGCCGATGAATACGGTACTGCTTCTCTCACTAAAGTTTGTTCCTGCGATAAACGGAATGTCCGCTGCGAAATCACAGTACTCTGTCATAATATAGTCGTCATCCTGAAGTGGACGCCAGCTGACATTGCGGCCCACCTCTTCTTTTACTCTCTTCACTGCCGCATCGGCTGCTTCCAGCAAATCAAAATACGGCATGGTCTGAAGCTCGTCTACCTGTGACTCATCCAGGCCAAGATTCTCCAGTGTATACTGTGTAATCAGATCAGACTCGTTCGGCAGAATCACACTAGCCGTACCGCTGCTCTCTGCAATCGCCTTGTGGAACAGCCCCTCTGCCTCCGGCATATGCATCAGCGTAACAACCTTGCCGGACCCGCCTGACTGACCGAAGATCGTTACATTATCCGGATCTCCTCCAAAGTAAGCGATATTGTCCTGTACCCACTGAAGTGCTGCCACGATATCCGCCATTCCCGTATTTCCGGAATTCTCATATTTTTCACTGTAAGCGGACAGATTCAGGCATCCCAGTACATTCAGACGATGGTTCAGCGTAACAGTTACCACATCACCGAACTCACTCAGATTCTTTCCGTTGTATGCCACTGTCTCATTGGCTGCTCCGTTCGAATACGCACCGCCGTGCAGGAAGACCATAACCGGCTTTTTGGCATCTTCATCAATGCTCTGTGTCCATACATTCAGGTACTGGCAGTTCTCGTTGTGCACATAATACGTATGCGGCCACACAAACTCATCGGATGATACTTCTGTTGCATCATTCGTCGGGCACGCCGGACCGAATACCTGCGCATCCTTCACGCCCTCCCACGGCTCTACCGGCTGCGGCTGCTCAAACCGTTCTGCGGTCGCATACTGAATACCAAGGAAGGAAAACGTATCATCCTCCATAAATCCGCGCAGCTTTCCATCCTTCACCTGCACAATTGGCGGATGCATCGCATCATATACGGCTTCTGCTTCACTTTCTGCCATAGCCGAACCTGAAAACATCATAAGCGCCGCCAAAGAACCCATACCAACTGCTGATAAAATACTCTTTCTTAACTTCATATACCTCTCCTCCTGTTTTAAAAATTTGCAGTTACCTTATTAAATAAAATTTTTCATAAAAAATATTTATTTCCAGAAAACATTTTCCAGCATATGCACAAGGCATACCTGCCACGTTGTCCACGCATGGCCGCCCGGAACCAGCAGAGTCGTAAATGCTACGTCATTGTCCGCCAGACAGTCCTGCAGAACCGCCATATTGTCCAGCAAGCCCGAATGTGCCTCTGATCTTGGCTCAATCGTATTTGCCTTTCCAAGGTACGCATAATCATACATGCCCGCGCCGAGGAAAATCGTCGTACCCATTTCCTTAATACCTGAAAAATCGTAACCCTCCGCCCGGACAGAGCTAGCACCATTGCTCAAAAGACCGATATAGCCAAACTTGTCATAATGATTTGCCAGTGTCATGCCGGTCGTATGGCCGCCCATAGACAATCCGGAATATGCATGCTTTTCGCGGTCAGCAGAAATATGATAATTCTCTTCCATATAAGGAAGTACAGAATTGGCAATGTAATCAGACATCTCAAACGTGCCAACCTCATTGATATCAGCACTTACTACCACAACAGGCTCTGTTCTTCCATCTGCGATCATATTGTCCAGAATATTTTTCGCAGCGCCCTTATTCAGCCAGGAATTCTCTGTTCCGCCGCCTCCTGGAATCAGCACAAGGAACGGATATTCCTCTTCCCGTGTTTCATCATAGCCATATGGCAGATAAACGGCACACATGGAATCCTCAACTGTAATGTATTCAATGCTTCCTGTCTGTTCATCCTCACGCGGAGCCTGCTCATCTCTCGTTTCGGACTGCTTTTCATAATCACACGGTACATAAATGCCTGATGTGTAATCCTCTTTCACTTCAAGGCCGTTTTCGATATCATAAATGTACGGCTGATTCCCCGGATCATACGCCATCACACTTCCGTCCTCGGTATCCTTTGTCTCACCTTCTCCATTCAGAAGGAAATAATAGCTCCAGGTTCCGGCCGGAAGCGGCACATCCATCTTCCAGACTCCTTCCGCCTCATCCAGCTCCATCTCGTAAAATCCGCCGCCATTATAATAGAGATTGAAATAACCGTCCTGCCACTCCCATGGCGTTGCATGCAGGGAAGTGCTTCTGCTTGCATGGGCATGATCAGAAAATCCCCACTCACCTACCAGCCGCACCCGCTTAACATCCTCAGATGCCGGATAGCGGAATGAAACCATATACCCGGTTGGGGATTCCTCAGACGGATATACTGTGGTCTCTGTCACTGTCTCTGCGCTTTCTGCTGCCTGCGCCCCCACCTGCCCAAACATGCCTGCGGCCAGACCAAGTGCCATGAAAAGTGCAACTGTCTTATTCCTGTTTTTCATACATTTCTGCCTCCTGTTTTTCGTTTCACCAGGGCCCTGTCTTTTGGTGATTTTATTATAACAACTCTTCTTCGCTCTGTAATTTGTCCAAATTTGTTCTGAGATTGCAAATTTTTGTACACCAAAGCTTCCCTGTATTGCAAAAAGACACCTGCCCGGTGGACAGATGCCTTACACTTTTTTCATTTCTATTCAATAGCAGCGATTTTTACAACGCCTCCTCCATATTCAATATCAAACAGTTTATCATACATCTCATTGATCTCAGAAGAGGCTCCATCTATTACCTCATTAATAATAAGGCCCTCCTCTTCAATACATGGATAAAGCCCGCCATTTTTAAGGAAATATGCATAACACTCTTTGACATGGTATTCTTCCGGCAACTCTGCTAAAACGCGCTGACGATACTTCACATTTTGGGCTAAGTGCTCTGCATAAATCAGATTATTCAATGCTCCGAGAATATATGGACTATGTGTAGTAAGCAAAACACTTCCAGCCTTATTCGCAGCCAGAGCCAAAAGCTCTACAATGTGCTTCTGTGCCTGCGGATACAAATGAGCCTCCGGTTCTTCAAGAATAAGAAATACTTTTGTTTTATTAAGAATCAAATGCAACAATATATTAAAAATCCATACAGTTTCCTGCTGCCCGGACGAAGTATAATTAATTTTTACAAAATGTCCGTTTTCCATATAAAGACGTTCTTCATTATCTTTATACATATATTTTCCCTTTAACACTTTTTCCACAAGCGCAAGCAGTTCCTGAACCGTTTTATAATCCAAATGAACTCCTGGTGTATTTCTTTTCTGCTCAATCAGACCTTCAATCCCTTCATTAAATAAAGGGCGAATTTTCAATATCCTTTCAATATACTTCTGGGTACAGAAATCAATACTCCTCTTTTGTTCATCATCCATTGTCGCCAGAAGATAATTTAACTGAGAAGTTAATAAAGTGATCAGGCTTCTGCCTGCCGGAATAAAAATACATTCTTGTTCATCATCAAACAGAATATTTAATTTCTGTTTTAAATCCTCGTGATTAAAATCCCCCTCCTGGCTGCAGATAAACTGTTCTATGTTCTTGCTAAACTCTATCCATACCAAATTAGAAGAAAAGGATTCCTGGGCGTCCTGTACCATTAATGATACATTGATATAAGTATCATTATTATAAAAATATTTCAGGTTCATCTGTGGCTTCATTGCCCTTGATGTCCCAAAAAGTTGCAAAAACTTATTTCTCAATATACGATTTATATTCCGAAGCAAACTATTTTCTATCCCAAGAAAAGTACTTTTCAATATAGCATCATAAATATCATCTTTCACAGTCTTACAGAAAAATACACTTTTTGCTATGGTACTTTTTCCAGAAGCCTGTGCTCCTGTCAAAATTGTAAAATTATCAATACCCATTTCACAATCAGTAATTGGCCCAAGATCGTGAATCTCAATTCTTGCCATAATAGAAATCTCCATTCTGCAAATGAATTCTGTCCATTCTGCACTTTATCATTATACAATTATATTTATACCAAAACAACAAATTTCTGTGTTACAAACTATTTTATGGAAAAGGATTTCCCAGATCATCAAAATTTTACATTGAGATCAAAACAATACCATCCCAACGTCACAGAAAGTCATAAAAAGGCACGTTCCGCCAATCAAACCGCAAAATAACAACGGTATAATTAAGTTACACCCTGTTTGCTTTTCTATAAGTGAAACAAGGAAAACCAAAGGAGGAACCTTTTATGAGAAAGAAAATTGTAATTGTACTTCTGGCCGCATCGTGCAGCAGCCTGTTTCTGGCCGGAACAACTATGGCCTCAGAAGACGGCGTAACAGTGGAAGAAAACAGCGCTTCCAGAACGGGCTACACAGCAACCTTCACTTACACGGATAAGGACGCGGCAAATGTAAAAATTCAGGGCGGCTTTACCTTCTACAGGCCGGGGGATGAATACTGTTATTCTGCCGGGCGCCAGAACGAAGACGGAGAAATCCTGGATACGGAAAACCACCTGTTTACACCGGATTCGTGGGAGCCGGGACTGTCCCGTTATTCCGATGCCGGATATGTGCAGGATATGATCAAAGACGAGGAAACAGGAACCTGGAGCATCAGCGTTGATCTCCCTTGCGGTTCTTATCTGTATCAGTACGTGGTTACAGACGCTCAGGGAAATGAGACCGTTATTACAGATCCCGCCAACATCCCCTACTGCAATTCGCTCGGAGCACAGCAGGCAAGAAGCCAGTTTTACGTACCTTATGATGCTGCAAAACAGGGGGAAACGGAAGACTGGACCTTCGTATTTCCGGCAGAAAAAGAGGAGGACCGCGGAACACTGATCTGGACTGCCTACGAAGGTGTTACCTACGAAGGAGCTGAGACTTCCGCGCAGCAGATGGAAATCTATCTTCCGGCACATTACGATGAGAACCGGGCCGAGCCATACAAAACACTGTATCTGGTGCACGGTGGCGGCGGCGAGGAAGGCGACTGGTTCCATCAGGGAAATGCAGGAAATGTCGTTGACCGTCTGGCTGCATCCGGCATGACAGAGGAATTTGTCATGGTCGCTATCGACGCTTCTGTCGGAACGAACGAAGAACTCTGCACCAACCTGTCAGAATACACCATTCCATATATCGAGGCAAATTACAATGTTTCCTCCGAGACAGCCGACCGTGCGCTGACCGGGCTTTCCAAGGGCGGAAAATTCACTTATGTCGCACATTATCTGCTTGACGACACCTTCGGATACTTTGGTGCGTTCAGTGTGGGATATCCTGCGCCGGATTATGACATTGTGGATGCGGTAAACACAAACAAAGCAAAACTGTACCTTGGCGGAGGCTTTGCAGATCATGCGATCGGTTCTGTTGTTGCAGAAGGTCAGATTGACCTTGAGGATTTCGATGTATACCTGAATGAACACAACATTGAACATGCGGGACTGTACGTCGTAGAGGGTGGGCATGACTGGTTTACCTGGCCGCAGCTTCTTAAAAATTTTGTAGAAACATTCCTGTGGAAATAAAACCAACCTGTAAAAAGGGCGGCTGCCAACAGTTTTTCATCTGTTTCACAGCCGCCCTTTTTATCAGGCTGTTTTCTTATTCTGTATAAATGGATTCCCCGGTTTCTGTATCACGGCTGAAATGCTTCATAAAATCCCAGCTGTACTCCGCATCATAGCCGGACGGGATGTGTCCCCTGTTTTCCACCACTACAATCCGAAGATCTGTGATTCCGTTTTCATTCGTGAAATCATTGATAAATACTTCATTGTTGGTCGGATACTCAATCCGCGTACTTTCAAATCTGCCGCCGGTCAGATGTTCGATCACATTCAGTGAATTTTTGGCAAGATCTGAGGTCTCCTCAGCGGTCAGGCAGTAGTCTTCATGGTTTGTAACAGTCATCAGCGTATTCCAGAGGGAAATGTCATTCTTTGCATTGGTATGCATCGGATATGCCAGCATTTTATCCGCCAGACCGGCCAGATCAAACAGCGGCAGCTTGCCTTCCTTTACCGCCTGATAATTTTCAGTTTCTTCTTCCGTCAGATATTTCGGCGGTACATCCAGCGTTGTGATTGCTGCCAGAAGGTTGGGATACTCGGCTGAAAATATCATGGTGTTTGCAGAACCCTTTGAGGAACCGGCTCCGTAAATCCTGGTTTCATCTACCGGATATTCCTGTTTTACTTTCTGCAAAATCTGATACAGGTTTTCCGC
Organism: uncultured Lachnospiraceae bacterium; assembly: GCA_948436005.1. Classification (GTDB taxonomy): domain Bacteria; phylum Bacillota; class Clostridia; order Lachnospirales; family Lachnospiraceae; genus Choladousia. Next base: position 546 of record CAOJHI010000016.1, on the reverse strand, counting down.
ATCGTTGTTCTCTGCCATAATCAGGATAATCCCTTCCCGTGCAGCGATCTGGCAGTAACCAAAGCTCTCTGCCTGGAATGCAGGTTCATTTCCTCCGTGATTTACGATAATGCACGGATATTTCGTATCCGGATCAGCCTCTGGACGGATTGGGCTGTATACAAAATAATTTCCGATGATTCCGTTTTCATCCGGACTTTCCTGTTCCGTATCGGTTTCTGTTTCAGAAGAAAGATCGCGATAGCTTTCCTTTAACAGCCCCTGTCTCTTCCAGTACGCGACAAGGTTGGGGTTCATCGGATCCTTGGCATATGTAATATAGGTATAGAAATTTTTGGCAGTCTGCTCGCCCCACGCACTGTTCATAAAATTATACAGATTAAAATCATTGGATGACTGGAATGCTACGAGCTCTCCGAATGTGGGGTTCTCCAGCCACAGGCAGTCAAAATTCTGCTCATACAGATATTTCATCTCATAATCGTACTGCGTGCCGGCACTCGCCGTAATTGTACTTCCCAGAACACATGCGGCGCTGAGAATGAT